>CAIYDK010000048.1 GCA_903924955.1 uncultured beta proteobacterium
CTGGATCAAGGTGCCCTCTGGCAAAACCGTGGATCGAAAAGGTCAGCCGCTGATGATCAAGCTCAAGGGCAAAGTGGAGGCCTTTTACAACTAGGCTTTACTCAAATCCACAAATCCAGCGGTGGATCGGCCACCACCGCTCGCAAAATATCAGAACGGGACACAAACCCCGTTACCTTGCCCTCGTCATCCACCACCGGCAATCCTGGCAGGCCCGTATCCAGCAGAACGCGGGCCACGCGGCGTATGTCGGTGTCGGGCGAGACGCTGGGCACTGGCGTCCACATCACGTCCACCACCGGTTGCATCAACAACGCGCGCCAAACCAGAGCATGACTGTCTGGACTGGGCATACGCTCAGGGGCCATCAAGTCTGCCCTCGAGATTAATCCGACCAGCACTCCGTTGGCGGCCACGACAGGAGCCTGTCCCAGTCGGTTTTTGGAGAGCACCTGCCAAGCCTTCTCTACGTTCGCGCCCTCTGGCACGGTGGTAACCGGGCTGCTCATGACGGCATCCACACGGGTCAGCGGTTGGCGCGGCAGGCCCGGCTTGACCGTCTGCTCGTAAGCGGCCAGCGCTGTGCGGTGAACAGTATCCGTGCCGGGTTTGGCGACAGAGTCCGGGTAATGCAGCGGGTTCTGGTCGCGCGGATCCAAGCCCACCGGAGCCACTACATGGCTTCGGGCAGATCTGGAAACCGGGCCGACCTGTCGCAACTCTTCCATGGACCCCCTAAAAATGCGTCCTGCTTTGCCGTATACCGAGAACATGACACTGTCCCCTTTCGTCCGCCAGCGACAGGCCAGCTAGCTCGCATTGGACAGGAAAATTTCCTGTAAGTCACTCAGAAAATCAAAGCCACGTTGCGTTGGACGCACACGCGCAAAATCGCGCTCGATGAGGCCCTTTCGCTCCGCTTCTTGTAGCGCTACTTCAATGGCTGTCGTAGCCAACCCGGTGCGTTCCGAAAAATCACGCAGACCAAACCCATTGCGTAAACGCAACGCGTTGAGCATGAACTCAAACGGCAATTCGCTGCGTGCCACCTCATCGCTTTGTGCCACCGCATTGCCAGCCAAGGCGTTCTCCATATACAGGCGTGGCTCACGAAAGCGCACCTGACGCACCACGCGGTGGGCAAAGCTGAGCTTGCTATGAGCGCCTGCACCAATGCCCAGGTAGTCGCCAAACTGCCAGTAATTCAGATTGTGCTTGCAGCGATGATTCTGCTTGGCATACGCCGATACTTCGTAGCGGTCCAGTCCCGCCAGACCAGTCAACTCGGTAATATGGTCCAACATAGCGTAGGCCGTGTCGTCTTCAGGAATGACGGGCGGATACTTGGCGAAATACGTATTGGGCTCAATGGTCAGGTGGTAGATCGAGATATGTGGCGGCGCAAACTGCAACGCAGTCTCAATGTCTTGCCCCAGTTGCTCCATCGTCTGCCCCGGCAGCGCGTACATGATGTCCAGGTTAAAGGTATCAAATGACTGCGCTGCCTCTCCCACCGCTGCCAGGGCCTGTGCACGGTCATGCACGCGGCCCAACGCGCTCAGATGGGTGTCATTGAAGCTCTGTACACCAATGGACAGGCGCGTCACACCGGCCTGGCGGTAGGCGCGAAAACGGTCCTTCTCAAACGTACCCGGATTGGCCTCCATTGTGATCTCACAGTTGGCCTCTAGCCGGAGCCGGGCGCGGATGTCGCCCAGCAGTCGGTCAATAGTCGCCGGCGCAAACAGGCTGGGAGTGCCGCCACCGATGAAGATGCTGTGAACACTGCGCCCCCAGATCAGCGGCAGCGCGGCTTCCAGATCGGCCACCACCGCGTCCACATAGCGCTGCTCGGGCATGTCTTGCGCGCGCATCTCATGTGAATTGAAGTCGCAATAGGGGCACTTCTTCAGGCACCACGGCAAATGCACGTAGAGCGACAAGGGTGGTAACGCCGCCAGCTGGAGCGTGCCAGGGCGCATGTAGTGCGTGATGTCCTGCTGCGCGGCAGGTTCAGAACTCTCGCTTGCCGCAGACGCAGGAACGATTGGAATCATGCAATTTACCCGGCAACGGGCATGCCCAGCCAATGCTCGCGGATCAGCGCCGACATAGCGAGCGCGGATTTGCCTCGGTGGCTGTGGGCGTTCTTGACTTCAATCGGTAGCTGGGCGAAGGTTTGACCAAATTCTGGAATCCACATCACTGGGTCGAAGCCGAAGCCATTGGTGCCGACAGGCTCACGCGCGATCTGGCCGACCACGCGGCCCACCGCAATCAGTGGCTCGGGGTCATCGGCACTGCGCACTGCTACCAGCGTGCTGACCAGGGCGGCGCGGCGGTTGTCAATGTTGCGCATCTGCTCCAGCAAAGCCTGCACATTGTTTTTGTCGCCCTTGGCGTAACCAAATTGTGTGGCGTAGTAAGCCGTATCCACCCCCGGCAAGCCCCCAAAGGCGTCCACGCACAGACCGGCGTCATCCGCCAGCGACGGCAAGCCCGTATGCAGCGCTGCGTTGCGGGCTTTGGCCAAGGCGTTTTCGACGAAGGTGCGGTGGGGCTCTGGGGCTTCGGGCACGCCCAGTTCACCCTGGGTTATCAATGTGCAGCCCAACGGGGTGAGCATGGCTTGCAGTTCGGCCAGCTTGCCCTGGTTGTTGGATGCGAGAACAATTTTCATAAAATAGGCCTCTAGCCCCCGTTAAATAAGCGTATTCAGCTATTACTTTAATAGCGACTTTTGCTGTAAATCCATCAATTCGGTGATACCTTTTTCGGCCAGTGTCAGTAGCTGATCCATCTCGGCTCGGGAAAACGCCGCACCTTCGGCGGTGCCTTGCACTTCAACAAAATGCCCAGCGCCGGTCATTACCACGTTCATATCGGTATCGCAGGCCGAGTCTTCGGTGTATTCCAGATCCAACAGCGGCGTGCCCTTTACGATGCCCACCGAAATCGCTGCGACGGATGCAGTAATGGGAGACTCGCTGATTTTGCCGGCGGCCAGCAAGCCGTTGATCGCGTCCTGTGCCGCCACGAATGCACCGGTAATGGCTGCAGTGCGCGTACCACCATCGGCCTGCAGTACATCGCAATCGAGCTGGATCGTGCGCTCGCCCAACTTCTTCAGGTCGAACACAGCCCGCATGGAGCGGCCAATCAGACGCTGGATTTCTTGCGTGCGCCCGCTTTGCTTGCCGCGCGCGGCTTCGCGGTCGCTGCGGGTATGGGTGGCGCGGGGCAACATGCCGTATTCAGCCGTCACCCACCCTTCGCCACTGCCACGCTTATGCGGCGGCACGCGCTCTTCAACCGACGCCGTGCACAACACCTTGGTTGCGCCAAACTCGATCAGCACCGAGCCTTCCGCATGCACGGTGTAGCCACGGGTAATGCGCACATTGCGCAACTGGTTAGCCGCACGGGCATTGGATCGAACAAATTCGGACATGAAAGTTCCCTGGTAAAAAATACGATTCGAAATGGGTGGGCGCGGTAAAGCGCCACTGGTCAGCCCTTGCGGGCCGCTGAACGTCGTATGGCTTCGTTGATTTCAGCGATGCTGCGCTCGATGGCGGCATCATCCAGGTCGTCAACACCGGAGTCAAGCCAACCGGCCTGTACCGTGGAGGCAAACACACCGTCGTCGATGGTGCCTGTTGATATAGCGCCGCGGGTGGATTCAAACGAATCGGGCGTCTCCCACTCCATCGCAATCACGGTCACGTTGTCGCTGTTTGCACCTGCCTTGGTCAGCGCACGGTCCACCAACTCTGGCACGGCCAAGCCGACCGGTTTTTGGCCCAACTGGAAAACGATTTCCGCATCATCCAGGCTACCCCACAAACCGTCAGAACATAGTAATATCTTGTCGCCTTGCTGAAGTGAAACCGGCCCTGTGAGGTCAAACACAGGCTTGGTGGGCGAGCCCAGGCAGGTGTACAAAACGTTTCGGTTAAAACGCTCGGGCAACGTCTGCTCCGGATGTGCGTCCTGGTGTTGCTCAATGTAAGAGTGGTCGCGCGTGCGCACCAGCAACTCGCCGTGACGCACAAAATACAACCGCGAATCACCACAGTGGACCCAGTGCGCCACGCCACCCTGAACGATGGCCGCCACCAATGTGGTACGCGGTGTATCCATCAAATGCCTCTCGGCCGCATAGCGCAAAATTTGACGGTGCGCGGACATGATAGCCATGTTAAAAAAAGCCTTGGGGTCTTCTATTTCAGGCTGAGCTTCTTTTTGATACAAAGCAGATATGGCCTGCAAAACCATTTGCGCGGCCACTTCACCCTCCGGGTGTCCACCCATTCCGTCTGCCAACAAGAACAGGCCAGATGCCTTGGTATAGCAATAGCCCATGCGGTCTTCATTCTTCTCGCGTCCACCCTTTCGGCTGGTCTGGAAAACGGAAAATTTCATTTTGGCTTAGCACCCACGTTGGAGACACCGAGCACACTTCTCTTGGTGTCGGTCACCATGGTGTCAAACTGCATACGAACTTTTTCTCCGACGCTCAGCTTGGTGTAGCGACGCTCCCCCTCACGGCTGAGCTCTTTTTGCAACGCAAAAACCGATTGCGGTCTGGACAGCGGGTCTAGTGACATACACCACTCCACCACCTCAATCAGGTTGTCCGAGTACACACCGCGCAGGCGGGCCAGGGCCACCGTGATGCGATCTTTCTCAAGTCGCTGCGGCGCCTCATTGGGCGGATAGCCCTGCATGCAGGCGTAGATGCAAGCGCCAATGGCATAGATGTCGGTCCAGGGGCCCATCGAGGCATCCCGGCGGTACATTTCAGGTGCTGCAAAGCCAGGCGTGTACATGGGGCGAATAAAATTGCCTTCCTTGCTCAACACCTCTCGAGCCGCACCAAAGTCAATCAGCACCGACTTGTTGTCGTCAGTAATGAAAATGTTGGCGGGCTTAATATCCAAGTGCAGCATCTTGTGCTGATGCACGATGCGCAGCCCGCGCAAAATCTCGTCGAACAGTGAGCGAATAGTGGACTCGCGAAACACCTTGCTCTGCTTGAGGTCACGCGCCGTCACGATGAAGTCCTGCAGGGCTGCTCCCTCCAGGTAATTCATCACCATGTAAACGGTTTCGTTCTCGCGGAAGAAATTCAGCACGCTCACCACAGAGGGGTGTGAAATTTGCGCCAGCGAGCGCCCTTCTTCAAAGAAACTTTTCAGGCCCAGCCGGTAGAGCGAGAGCTTTTCAGCTTGCACCTGGGGCAGCAGTTCACCGGGGGCCCGTGTCGCTAGAGAAGACGGCAGATACTCCTTGACAGCCACCCGTTGGCCATCGGCATCCAGTGCCAGATACACCAGCCCGAACCCGCCAGCTGCCACTTTCCGAATGACGCGGTAGCCGCCAATAGTGGTGTCAGGGGGTAATGGGGATGGCTTGACCTTCGACATAAATTAAGTGTTTAGCGCGCGTCTGATCCGTCTGAACCGGGTTATTCTCAGAGTCGTTTTACGAATCAGGAATAGGGAATGCCAGTTTATAGCATGACGGGTTACGCCAGCGCACAGCAAAGTGCCAGTGCGACAGCTACAGAGGCTGACAGCAAGTCGCCAGCGAGCCAATTGGGCATGGAGATCCGGTCGGTCAATAGCCGATATCTCGACCTGTCGTTTCGACTGCCGGAGGATCTGCGCCAGTTTGAGCCCGCACTGCGCGACCTGCTGCAAACCAAGCTCAGACGTGGCAAGGTAGAAGTGCGGGCCTCTATCGAAATAGCTGCGGCAACCGCCGTAGCAGACCCAACGCCCCGCCTGCTTCAACGCCTGAACGCTGTGCAGGACAACGTCAAGGCATGGCTTCCCAGTGCGCCAGTCTTAACTGTGGCCGATGTCATCCGCCTTTCCGCTACAGAGCAGGCCAGCGCCCACGACTGGAGTGCAACGGTCGTTCCGCTGGTAGAAAAGGCGCTTAAAGCTCTGCTCGACGCCCGTGCCCGTGAAGGCGCAAGGCTCTCCGGCATGCTACTGGACCACATCGCCCAGTTGCGCGTGCTGACCCAGCAAGCAATACCACTGATCCCCCAACTGGTGGAGCAAAACCGCCAGCGCTTTCTGACGCGCTGGAAGGACGCCATGGCACTGACCGACGGCACTACTCTGCCCGAGGCGGCTCAGGACCGTGCTTTGACAGAGGCAACGGCCTTTGCTATCCGCATCGATGTAGCCGAGGAAATTACCCGACTGGGCTCTCACCTGGACGAAATCGAGCGCTTAATTAAAAAAGGCGGAGAGATCGGCAAACGGCTGGACTTTTTGATTCAGGAACTCCACCGCGAGGCCAACACCATGGGCTCCAAATCTGCTGCGCTGGAGCTAACCCACATCTCGGTGGATATGAAGGTGCTGGTCGAACAAATGCGCGAACAGGTTCAGAACATAGAATAGGGCGATCCTCAAACCGCCTCCAGGCGCCCATTTCTATGGATTACCCAGGGAACCTCTTTGTCGTCGCAGCCCCCAGTGGGGCCGGAAAGTCCAGCCTGGTCAAAGCGCTGCTGGAACTGGACTCGCATGTGCAGCCCTCTGTTTCGCACACCACGCGTGCGCCGCGTGGCCAGGAAAAACACGGTCGCGAATACTTTTTTGTCTCCGAACAAGAGTTTGATGCCATGGTCGCAGCCAACGGCTTTGTGGAGTGGGCGCATGTTCACAACCACCGGTACGGCACATCCAAGCGGGCGATTGAGGAGCGCATGGCGCAAGGTGCAGACGTGATTCTGGAAATTGACTACCAGGGTGCCATCCAGATCAAGAAGATTTTTGCCAACGCAATCTCCATATTTATTTTGCCGCCGAGTTGGGAAGAGTTGCGATCGCGTCTGGAACGACGCGGCGAAGACGCGCCACAGGTCATTGACGTTCGAATGAAAAATGCTGCCATTGAGGTCTCGCAGGTGGATAAGTTCGACTTCGTTATAATCAACGAGCTGTTTGACCGTGCGCTTTTCGATTTGAAGGCCATTGTTCACTCCCAGCGGCTCAAATTTGCAGCGCAGCGTCGTGCCCGAGCCGAAACATTCAAAGCGTTGCTTATCCCCTAGTCCTTCGGAGAATCCCATGGCCCGTATTACTGTAGAAGACTGCCTGGTGCAGATCCCCAACCGCTTTCAATTGGTGCTGGCTGCCACGTACCGCGCCCGCATGCTGAATCAGGGTCACACGCCCAAAATCGAGAGCAAAAACAAGGCTGGCGTCACCGCCCTGCGCGAAATTGCAGCGGGCAAAATCGGCATTGAAATGCTAAAAAAAGTTCCTCTCTGAGCCAAAATGCTCCGAAAAAGCACCGCGAGCGGTGCTTTTTTTTGCCCATTTGAGGTCCCACGGTTCGAAAGCTTTTTTGGGCACGCTACATTTGAGCCATGGGCACCCCCACCACCAATACAACTCAAAAGAGTGCAGCCACCACAGCGAATGGCTCACACGCGGCAGCGGTCAATGCTGCTGCGGCCAGCTTTGCCGGGCTCACCTCCAAACTCGACTACCTGTCACCTGAAGATCTAGAAAAAGTTCGACTGGCCTACCGGTTTGCGGACGAAGCCCACCTGGGCCAGTTGCGCAACAACGGCGAGCCCTACATTACCCACCCGATCGCGGTGGCAGCGCAGTGCGCCGAATGGAAAATTGATGCACAGGCGCTAATGGCCGCCTTGCTACACGACGCTCTGGAGGACTGTGGCGTCACAAAGGCCGAACTCATTGAACGCTTTGGGTCTCCAGTGGCCGAACTGGTCGACGGACTCACCAAACTGGACAAGCTCCACTTCAACACCCGCGAAGAAAACCAGGCCGAATCATTCCGAAAAATGCTGCTGGCCATGGCGCGCGATGTCCGCGTCATCCTTATTAAGCTGGCCGACCGGTCGCACAACATGCGAACATTGGGCGATGTGCCTCGCTCCAAATGGAGTCGCATTGCATCAGAAACCATCGACATTTACGCCCCTATTGCACACCGATTAGGTTTGAACCAAACCTATCGTGAGTTGCAGGATTTGTCGTTTCGGTACCTTCGACCCTGGCGCTATGCCATCCTGTCAAAGGCGGTTGCCAAAGCACGGAGCCGACGGCGTGACTTAATCCAAAAAGTGCAAAAAGAGCTGGAAACTGCCTTTGCGGCGGCGGGCATTAGCGCGCGAATTGCGGGGCGTGAAAAAACACTTTACTCCATCTACAAAAAGATGGATAGCAAACACCTTAGCTTTGCTCAAGTGACTGATATTTACGGTTTTAGAATGATATTACCGAAAGTTATCGACTGTTATACGGCATTGGGCGTTTTGCACCAACTTTATAAGCCGTTACCCGGCAAGTTCAAAGACCACATTGCCATCGCCAAACTCAATGGCTATCAGTCATTGCACACGACCTTGGTGGGACCATCGAACGTGAACGTGGAATTTCAAATGCGCACCGAGTCCATGCACGTCGTGGCTGAGTCAGGCGTGGCGGCAAATTGGCTCTACAAGGCGAACAACCCGGATGACGCACCATCTGACCGACTTGGCACCAAATGGCTGCAATCGCTGCTGGATATCCAAGATGAAACCCGCGACGCAGGCGAGTTTTGGGACCATGTCAAAGTAGACCTGTTTCCCGATGCTGTGTACATATTCACCCCTAAGGGGCAGATCATGGCCATGCCGCGGGGTGCCACCATTGTTGACTTTGCATACTCAATTCACAGTAACGTCGGCGATCGTACGGTATCTGCTCGTATAAATGATGAACAAGTCCCCCTTCGCACAGAACTGAAAAATGGCGATGTCGTCGAGGTTGTCACCGAATCGACTGCAACGCCTAACCCCGCCTGGCTTGGATTCGTGCGAACTGGTCGTGCGCGATCAAAAATTCGGCACCATTTAAAAACCATGGCGCACACCGAGTCCGAGGAACTGGGTGAAAAACTGTTGGCGCAAGCTCTGCGCGCCGAAGGTATTGACCGCTTCCCCGACGATGACGCGACATATGAACCTATTTGGGATAAATTGCTGCGTTTTACTGGCAGTAAGACTCGTCAGGAGTTATTAACCGATATTGGATTGGGAAAGCGCATCGCCCACATCGTGGCGAAACGTCTGATGCTGCTATTGGCAGACAGTGGCCAGCGCCCTGACGCCCTGCTGTTAACCCGCGAACGATTTACTGCGCACGAATCCACGTCTCAGGGCTCCATCACACTGGATGGTAGTGAGAACGCCTCAGTGCAGTTTGCAAAATGCTGCCGCCCCATACCGGGAGACGCCATCGTGGGCTACCTGGGGCGCGGCGAAGGCTTGGTCGTACACACGAACGACTGCCCGGTAGCCAAGAAGCTCCAGCACAAAGACAGCGAACGGTTCATCACAGTTGAATGGGCGGACGAACCCGTTCGCACTTTTGAAGTCGGCATCATCGTCACGGCAAAAAACGGCAAGGGTGTGTTAGCCAAAGTGGCAGCAGCATTGGCTACAGCAGAGGCCGACATCGCGCACATCGACATGGGCCATGATGGCGCGCAAGACGATGTTGAGTTCCGCTTTATAGTGGGGGTGCGCGACACTACCCATCTAGCGGTAGCTCTGCGCAACCTTGGCAGGACAGCCCCGGTCATGCGTGCGGAGCGGCGCAAGGTACTCGCCAGCAGTTAATCAGCCGGTGGCGCGGGATAGCTAACCGACAGCACCTCAATCTCTTCCACTCGGCCGGGCATTACCAACTTAAGCGTGTCTCCTGCGCGGGCTTTGAGCAACGTGCGGGCAATGGGCGAAATCCAGCTAACCTCGCCCAGCGAACTGTTGGCCTCGTCAACCCCGGCAATGGTGATCGTGCGCTCCACCCCAGACTCATCGGCATAAGTCACTGTCGCGCCAAAGAAAATCTGGTCATTGCCAAAATGAACCGACGGGTTGGCAATCACCGCAATTTCCATGCGCTTGGTCAGGAAGCGAATGCGGCGGTCAATCTCACGCAGGCGCTTTTTGCCGTACAGATAATCACCGTTTTCGGATCGATCGCCATTGCTGGCGGCCCAAAAGACAGCCTCGACCATCTTGGGGCGCTCATTGTCCATGAGGTCCAACCATTCGTCGCGCAATCTCGCATAGCCCTGGGGAGTAATGTAGTTTTTACCACCCGCTGGAATGGGTGGCAATTGCAGGTCGTCGTCATCGCCGTCTGCGTCCGACTCTTTGGTAAAAGCCTTGTTCATGGATATCCGCGCAAAAGGCCCGAAACTCAACCGGGTCCGACAGATTCTGAATAAGAAAATGCCCCTGAAATCTTTCAATCTCAGGGGCAATTCATATGGTGCGGCTGGCAGGAATTGAACCCACGACCCCTTGGTTCGTAGCCAAGTACTCTATCCAACTGAGCTACAGCCGCTAAGCTAAAAATTATAGCACAGGCTTTTTGTTCAATTTAAGCCTTTAGGCCGAGCAA
>CAIYDK010000049.1 GCA_903924955.1 uncultured beta proteobacterium
GTTTTGTCGGGGGAAACGACAGAAAGAAGAAAGGACTTAGTGCCTTTCGACGCTAAGTCCTTGATTCATTTGGTGCGGCTGGCAGGAATTGAACCCACTACCCCTTGGTTCGTAGCCACCCAGTCTCACGTAAGTTGTTGATTTCATTCACTATTTTAAATTGGAATTTTTGACCTTGTGCACTGTCCTGCACTGTACAGAACAGGTCAGTCACCCAAAATTCACCCAATCTTTCAATAGCTTTTAGAGCACTTTAACGCTCCAGAATAGGCCAATCTATACCGTGTATTGTAACAACTTGAGTTAACGAATACAGGCAATCTCGGCAGATGTGGGCGGTCAACTCTTCGTTGAATTTCGAACCGATTCGATCATCACGTTTCTCTAAGCTTTGCGTTAGGTCTGAAACACTGAAGTAAATTGTTGCGTTGCAGGCAACTCCAGTCGACGAGTTTTGAGACAGAACGGCAGCACCCAAAGGCGCATTCCGTTCGCCTTTGGAAAATCAAAAACAGGCAGTGGCCCATTAAACGCGTCTGTCTTTGGGTATATCAACACTATGTCCCCAGTACCCTCAAGGTAGTGGTGACCATAAGCGTAAAGCTGATAAAAGTCAGACTGGCTGAGCTGATACTTCTCGCGTCCGTTCTTCTTCGACGTATCCAACAGTTTCCATTTCGTGTCTAAAACCAATAGCGTGTCTTGCTTCTGCTTTACCAACAGGTCAGGTTTCAATCGGAACCATTTTTGATCTTCGTGGGCAACCAGGTGCTGGCTACTCGCCTGCGCCTTCAAGACCAAGTCACTACGCAATTGCTTTGCCAGGTGCTTCTCAACATATGCCTCGAATACCGCTTCCATTGGGAACAAAAGCGACGGAGCATGATGCTTTCCCACTCCGGTGATTGGACTGAGACCCCCTAAGATGAGCTTTGCCCATTCCAGTGCAGACTCATAGTGATCCATACCTCGATCAAGCCTTATTCGCTGTATGTCCATGGAAACATCGGCTGCCAACGGGACTTCCGCGAAAACAAAGCTGAGTTCACGGGCTGTACGTTGATTTTCTTGCGATCGGCACATGGCGAGCACTTGGCGGAGCGCTGTATGAATTAGGCGGTTCTCAGCGCGATCCTGCGAAAACTCGTCATGCTCGGTAAAGAATCGATCTCGTCTCACCAAATTTTGAGAAATCTGCCGTGACACCAACAACCGTCCACGCAGGGAAAACAGGTTTTCTTGTAGCGCAACATAGTCACTGCGTAGGCCGCGTTTGACCAACGAACCGACAGCCAACAGGAACTCCCGGATAAAAACCTCTAATAGCGGCATGCGTACCGCAATCAAGTCAGCGTTGGAAGTTTTGACGTGCCGAAACCCAGCTAGGCACTTCAGCATTTCTATAAGCAGTGCTCGGGCCATGTCAATGGACGTATCCTTCCCGATCTTAGGCAGGACCTCAATCTGAAATCCGCAAGGGGCACGAATGACGCCGACATAACTTGTGACCTGAATGGCCACTTGCCCGTTAAGCTGAGTGAGCTTGAGCCAGCCTGGGGCTTCACCATCGAATCCTACGCATTGAATTTGCAACCAGTTGAATACGCGACTTGGCACCGAATACCCAGTTGTTTCGGCCTTTGCTTCGACAACCTTGTCGAACTCAAAAATCGTTAGCGAATTCATCCAGCGATCACCGTCGGTTTTCCTGCATAAATCCCCACGTAAGCGTCCGGCTGATCAAATGCCACATGGTTCAACTGATACCGTGAGCGAAGAGCATATTGATCTAATTCGTGTTCACTTCCGAACAGAGAAAGCAGGTCCTCCTCGTGGCTGACTTCATGCACGAATTGATTATCTTGTTTAGGCTTCTGGTTGTCTCCCAGTACCAGCCGAATTTTCTGCCAGTCCTCAAAGAAATACTCCTCCAATAGGGGAATAATTTTGTTCCTAAACACAGTCTTCAATTCATTAAACCGATCTGCATCTTCCATGCCTTTGAGTCGCGTGAAATAGGCATGCCCAACTGTGTGGTCCCGGTCGTACAGAGCCTCAATTCGGTTATTCAGCACTGACAGTATCTTCTCGATGTTTATGTCCACTCCGTTGTGGGAGACGATAACGCCAGCCAACACCGATGGTTTGGGCATCAACTCAATGAATTCGAAACGTCGGCGCAGCGCTGTATCAACCAAAGCCAATGATCGGTCTGCCGTGTTCATCGTTCCGATCACGTCAACGTTTGAAGGTACGCTAAAGCGTTCACCGGAATATGGTAGCGTCACGGCGACCGGATACATTGCACCCTCTCGCTTGTCGACTTCCACAAGAGTGATCAATTCACCGAATATCTTGCTGATGTTTCCGCGATTAATTTCATCGATCACCATCGCATACTGCCGCGACGGATTCATCCGTGCCCGGTCACACAGCCTCAGGAAGGCTCCTGGTTTGATTTCGTAGCGAACCTCACCACTTGACCCGA
>CAIYDK010000050.1 GCA_903924955.1 uncultured beta proteobacterium
ACCGGTATCGAGGAGCACAACAACTACGCGGTCGATTTCATCGAGGCCACGCGCTGGATCAAGCAAAACCTGCCCGGCGCCAAGGTCTCGGGCGGCGTGTCCAACGTGAGCTTCTCTTTCCGCGGCAACGACCCGGTGCGCGAAGCCATCCATACCGTCTTTTTGTATCACGCCATCGCCGCCGGCATGGACATGGGCATCGTCAATGCCGGCATGGTGGGCGTCTACGACGATCTGGAGACCGTACTACGTGAGCGGGTCGAGGATGTGGTGTTGAACCGCCGGACGGATGCCGGGGAGCGCCTGGTCGAGATCGCCGAGACCGCCAAAAGCGGCGCCAAAGACGAGAGCAAAAAACTGGAGTGGCGCGGCCCGCCGGATGCGCCCGCTCCAGTCGGCCAGCGCCTGAGCCACGCCATGGTGCACGGCATCACCGACTTCATCACGCAAGACACCGAAGAAGCCTACCGCGCCATTCTGGCCACCGGCGGGCGACCGTTGCACGTCATTGAAGGCCCGCTGATGGATGGCATGAACATCGTCGGCGACCTGTTTGGCCAGGGCAAGATGTTTTTGCCACAGGTGGTCATGTGCGCGCGGGTCATGAAGCAGGCCGTGGCGCATTTGATTCCCTATATTGAAGAAGAAAAACGTCTGGATGCGGCGGCAGGGCGCGACGTCAAGAGCAAGGGCAAGATCGTCATCGCCACCGTGAAGGGCGATGTGCACGACATCGGCAAGAACATCGTCACCGTGGTCTTGCAGTGCAACAACTTTGACGTGGTCAACATGGGCGTCATGGTGCCCGCCCATGAGGTACTGGCGCGCGCCAAGGCCGAGGGCGCCGACATCATTGGCCTGTCGGGTCTGATCACGCCCAGCCTGGAAGAGATGCAGTACCTGGCTGGCGAGATGCAGAAGGACGATCACTTCCGCGAAAAGAAGATTCCCCTGCTGATTGGCGGCGCCACCACCAGTCGCGTGCACACCGCCGTGCGCATTGCCCCGCATTACGAAGGCCCCGTGGTCTATGTGCCTGACGCCTCGCGCAGCGTGGGCGTGGCGCAAAGCCTGCTCGGTGATGGCCGATCCCAGTTCATTGACGAGTTGAACAAAGACTACGAAAAAGTGCGCCACCAGCACGCCAACAAGAAGCAAACGCCGCTGTGGAGCCTGGAGAAGGCGCGCGCTAACAAAACTGTGGTCGACTGGAGCAGTTACACGCCGACCGTGCCGAAGTTCATCGGACGGCGCGTGTTCAAGAACTTTGACCTGGGCGAACTGGCCCGCTTCATTGACTGGGGTCCGTTCTTCCAGACATGGGATTTGGCGGGCCCGTTTCCGGCCATTCTGGACGACGCGGTGGTGGGCGCCGAGGCCAAGCGGGTCTATGCCGATGGCCAGGCCATGTTGAAGAAAATTGTGGAGGGCCGCTGGCTCACCGCCAACGCGGTGGTCGCGCTGTACCCGGCCAACCGCGTGGACGATGACGACATCGCCTTCTACACCGACGAGACCCGCACCGAGCGCGCCCTGACCTGGTACGGCCTGCGCCAGCAGACTGAGAAGCAGGTGGTGGACGGCGTGCAGATGCCCAGCCGATGCCTGGCGGATTTTGTGGCACCGCGAAGTGCTATGAATTTGGAAGCTGTTCACGCATATTCCACGGGGGCTACAGGTCAAAGTAGCTTAAACATTTCGGACTACGCCGGCCTGTTTGCGGTCACGGCCGGCATTGGAGCTGATAGGCGTGCACAGGCCTTTGAGGCGGCGCACGACGACTATTCGGCCATCTTGCTCAAATCCCTGGCCGACCGCCTGGCCGAAGCGTTTGCCGAATGCCTGCACAGCAAAGTGCGTGCCGATTTGTGGGGCTATGCGCAGCAGGAAGCGCTCTCAGCCGATGACCTGATTGCCGAAAAGTACCAGGGCATTCGCCCCGCCCCCGGCTACCCGGCTTGCCCGGACCACAGCGCCAAGCAAGACATGTTTGCCCTGCTGAAGTGCGAAGAGATTGGCATGGGCCTGACGGAAAGCCTGGCCATGACGCCAGCGGCCAGCGTCAGCGGCTTCTATATTGCCCACCCGGACAGTACCTACTTCAGTGTTGGCAAGATTGGTGACGACCAGTTGCAGGACCTGGCGCGTCGGCGCAACCTGAACGCAACCGAATTGCAAAGGCTGCTGGCGCCGAATTTATGAGCAGTCAGATTGATCGATTGCAATCGCTGCAGGTGTTGCCGCGTCGGCTGCCTGGGTATAGACGACACTGCACGTTGTAGCGGTAGCGCCTGAAGGGCTCACGGTCGTTTTAGGCGAAGCAAGGGTGATCGTGTAATCCAGTGCTGATATACCGGCTGCGTCTGCGATGGTGGCAGTATTCGGGTAGCCATAGGCCAGCGTTACCGTGACACCTTCCGATATTTGCGTGGCTGTGGTTTGCGCGGCGACTCCATCGACCAAGGCTTTGCCATGCGACATGGCCATCGCGGATGCGATGGCTCCTTTTGCCCC
>CAIYDK010000051.1 GCA_903924955.1 uncultured beta proteobacterium
AGTGGCCTGGGCAGCAAGATGGGGCTGGACGCCACCAATAAATGGCCCGGCGAGACGCAGCGTGAATGGGGCCGCACTATCACCATGGACGCCGAGGTTCAACAGCGCATGGACGGCATATTTGAATCATTGGGGCTGTGAGTGGCCACTGGCTGTCTTACTTGTGAAGTAAGGTCAGTACGCCATCAACATGGTGCAACAGGTTGTTGGTGTTTTGCAAAATCGTTTCTCGGTCAAGGGCCGCATCGGCTTCAAGATGGCCTTCTTCATAGCGGGCCTGGTGGGCGTACACGGTAAATTCGTCCAATCCCCAAAATGCTTCGACATCGCTACCCGCATCCTTCAACAAAACCAGCAGACGATTGATGTGGTGGGTAAATGGGTAAGTCAGCCCCAAGGCGCACATCCAGGCTTTCAGGCTCTTCTCCACTGCCTGTTGCACATGGAAACCAAATATTTCATCGGCAAAGACTGTCGCGTCCTGCATGCCGCGCAAAGCGGTCAAGTCTCGCTGCGCCATACGCAGCATTGCATCTGCCTGCTTAATGTCGGTCATGCAACACCCGACCCTCGCGATAGGCGCGTCCGACGACGTGGTTGGGCGAATCCTTCCAGTACTCAAACTCATCCCGGCTGTACAACAGAATGTCCTTGGCAAATGGAAAGTCTCGCAGGGCCATGGAGAGGCGCGAGTATTCGGCGCGGCGGCTGCGCTGCGCAGAGAATGGCTCGGTTTCAATCACCATCAGGTCCACGTCCGAGTCTGGTCTAGCATCGCCCCGCGCGTGCGAGCCAAACAGGATCACGCTATCGGGCGCCGCCTCGCGGACAATGATTCCGACCATGGCATTGAGGGTTTCTTGGGTCAACGTCTGCATTTGATCCTCCTTGTTTCCCATCCGCATTATTGCTGGGTTTATTGCGCGCCCGCTATATGGCATCGCTAACGTTGGCGGCACCTCATTATCTCGGTAAGGCAGAAGCCACTACCTGGACTTTGCCTCGCCTGTGAGTGGCCTGGGCAGCAAGATGGGGCTGGACGCCACCAATAAATGGCCGGGCGAGACGCAGCGTGAATGGGGCCGCACTATCACCATGGACGCCGAGGTTCAACAGCGCATGGACGGCATATTTGAAGCATTGGGGCTGTGACCCAGCGGTGCAAAATGCTATGGAAATAGTAGCTGCTTACGCAGGTCCGGCAAGGGATAAGTCACTAAATCATGGTTTCTTTGGTGCCGAAGCTGCTTCACGCTGTGGGCCTGCGGGCGCATTCTTCGGTTTGCAGGCCAGTGGCTTGCCTTCAGGCGCAAAGCAACTGCCCTTTACCGCGCCCCGTGGTGAGGTAAAGCCACAGTCCTGACCGCTCTTGAGCGTCTTGCAGGCGTCCAGCGCCTCTGGGGGTGGTTTGCGGTGCTCGCCACCCGAGGGTTGGGCGCACAGTAAACCGGTCGAGAGCGCAAGGGCGGCGACCACACTTGCGCGTGTGATATTGCGGATGGATACATGGGTCATGGAAATACTCCGGTGGTTCGGCCGGCACTTGCCGTCCGATAGAAGGATTCTGGCTGCCAAATATGGAGAAAAGATGAAGGGACGCAGCAGCACCGACCTAATTTCCGTGTGCCAGCGCAGTATTTGCACGGTGATATAAGATGCATTTTATTTCATTGTTATGTCGTAAATGGTCAGTTGGCGTTCATTTCGCCATCTGGCGAGCCGTATTCCCTTTTCATGACCCAGCCTGTTCCCTCCCGCGTGATTCCCATCAAGTCGCTGCCCGTTGAGCCGCAAGACCAGGGATTTCTCTCTGCCTACGAGAAGCAGGTGCGCATCTACCCGCGGTCGGTAAAAGGGTTGTTTTCAAGTTTGCGTTGGGCCACGGTTTGGGTGACGCAGGTCGTTTTTTACGGGCTGCCCTGGATGCAGTGGAACGGTCGACAGGCGGTGCTGTTTGATTTGTCCGAGCGGCGCTTCTTTGTATTCAACCTCGTATTGCACCCCCAGGATTTGATTTACCTGGCCGCGCTGCTGGTTATTGCGGCACTGGCTTTGTTTTTTTTCACGGCGGTGGCCGGTCGCCTGTGGTGCGGTTATGCCTGCCCGCAGACGGTGTATACCGAGATGTTTTTATGGATCGAAAAGCATACTGAGGGCGACCGCTCGGCCCGTATGCGACTCGATAGCGCTCCATGGAGTCCGGCCAAGCTAGGCCGCAAGAGCGCTAAGCAGGTGGCGTGGGTGGCGCTTGCCATGGTCACCGGAATCACCTTTGTGGGCTACTTCACCCCTATCCACAGCCTGGTGGGTGAAATGCTGACTCTGGCATTCTCGCCCTGGGAATGGTTTTGGGTGCTGTTCTATGCGGCCGCCACCTATGGCAATGCTGGCTATATGCGTGAGCAAGTCTGCAAATATATGTGTCCATACGCCCGCATCCAGAGTGCGTTGATTGATATGGACTCGCTGGTCATCGCTTATGACACCGGGCGGGGTGAGGCTCGGGGGTCACGCTCACGCTCTGCCGACCCCAAGTCGCTTGGCATGGGTGATTGCGTGGACTGCACTTTGTGCGTGCAGGTATGCCCCACCGGTATCGACATCCGGGACGGCTTGCAAAACGAGTGCATCGCCTGCGCGGCCTGTATTGATGTGTGTGATGACGTGATGGACAAGATGGGCTATGCCAAGGGCTTGATTCGCTACTCGTCAGGCCATGGCATTGCGCAGACGCTCAATACCCGGCAATTGATGGGTCGCACCTGGCGGCCGCGGGTGTTGATTTATGGGGCGTTGCTGTTGCTTACCTGCGTGGTCTTTGTGGCGAGTCTGTCCATGCGCAGGGGATTTTCGGTCGACGTGATCAAGGACCGGGGTACGCAGGCCAGGGTGGTGGAGCAGGGCACCATTGAGAATGTCTACCGATTACAGATCATGAACGGCGCAGAGACAGCGCAGGACTTTGCCGTGGCAGTGTCTGGCCTGCCGGGCCTTGGAATGGCCACACCCCCGGTGCTGCACGTCCCCGCAACGGGGATAGGCACGCTACCGGTGCGTCTGACGCTGCCGCCCGACATGGCACTGCCCTACCAGGGGCACACAAATGCCATCGTTTTTGAAATAAGTACCGTGCTCGACGGTGAGCAACGGGTGGCGCACGAGAAATCAACCTTCTTTGTGCCACGTTGAACCGGGCGAGCGGCGCCTTCTTGACTGCAGCAACGTGTATCCTGAGTTGGCTGTCACCTGCGTTGTGACGGCGGTACACGGCAGCATGACAATTCGGACATGGACTTTGCACATTCCCCCCGCTCACAAGACCTGCGACAGCGTCTTGAAGCCTTCCTGCAGCGCTACGTGCTGCCCTACAACGCGGCCTGGCACCGCTCGGTGCAGGACGGAATTTACCCGCCTCCATTTTTGGAAGACCTCAAGGCGCTGGCCCGTGAGGAAGGCTTATGGAACCTGTTTTTACCCACGCTGGGTGCGGGCGAGCCGGGCACCCGCCTGAGTAGTCTGGATTACGCGCCGCTGGCCGAAACCATGGGTCGCCTGCACTGGGCACCCGAGGTATTCAACTGCAGCGCGCCGGATACCGGCAACATGGAACTGATGCACCGCTTTGCCAACGCAGCGCAACGCACGCAGTGGTTGCTGCCATTGCTCCATGGCGACATTCGGTCGGCGTTTGCGATGTCGGAGCCCGATGTGGCGTCCAGCGACCCCACCAACCTGCAGACAACGGTTCGCCGGGACGGCGATCAGTTGGTACTCAACGGCCGCAAATGGTTCATCACCGGCATCGCACATCCCCAGTGCAAGGTCATGATCGTGATGTGCCGCAATGCGACCGACACAGACAGTGCAACAGACACGAGCGCCCACCACCAGCACAGCATGGTGTTGATCCCCATGGATACCCCTGGTGTGCAGATTGTGCGCAACATTGCCGTGGTGCACCACCATTCGCCTGAAGGGCATTGCGAGATCGTGCTGCGCGATGTGCGTGTTGGCGTCGACCATCTGCTGGGCGAGTGGGGCGCCGGCTTTGCCATGGCGCAGGCGCGCCTGGGCCCTGGGCGGGTGCACCACTGCATGCGTGCGATTGGGCAATGCGAGTTGGCGCTGGAGTTGGCTACCGAGCGCACGCTGGAGCGGCAAGCCTTTGGCAAGTATTTGTCGGATTTTTCCAATGTGCAGGACTGGATAGCCGAGTCGCGCATGGAGATTGATCAGGCCCGGTTGCTGGTGTTGCAGGTGGCATGGATGCTGGACCAGCAACCGGGTGTGATTGAGCCAGGCGTGTTGCGCGCGCAAGTGGCTGCCATCAAAGTGGTGGCGGCGCGCCTGCAGTCACGTGTGGTGGACCGGGCCATGCAAGTGTTTGGAGCGATGGGCCTGTCGCCCGACACGCCACTGGCTTTCTTCTGGACTTGGGGGCGCGCACTGCACTTGATGGATGGTCCGGACGAAGTGCACCTGCGTACCGTGGCCCGCCACGAACTGGCCCAGGGGCGGGCCAGAGCGGGTTCGTCGGCGGCCTACTTCACAACGCCCGAGCAGCTCCTCGCATTACCGCGAATTCGGTAGGCAGAGGTGCTTCGCGGGGGCTGGAGGGTCATTTGACCCATAGCCGCGGCGTGTGCATGATTAAGCGACCTTGAGTACCAGTTTGCCGTTGTTGGCACCAGAGAACAGCATGTCAAAGGCCTTTGGGAACGCGTCGAGTCCGTTCACAGTGTCTTCGCGAGTTTTAAGCTTGCCTGACTGGATCCAGCCCGCCATCACCATCGCTGCTTCACCGGCACGGTCGTAATAGTCAGACACCACAATACCGGTCATGGTGGCGCGTTGCACCAACAGGGCCAGGTAGTTCGCCGGGCCCTTGACGGGGGTCGTGTTGTTGTACTGCGAAATGGCACCGCAGATCACGATGCGAGCACCCCGCGCCAGGCGGGTCAGCACGGCATCCAGAATGTCGCCGCCCACATTGTCAAAGTACACGTTCACGCCATCGGGGCAATGTATTTTTAGCGCATCGGTCACGTTCTCGGTTTTGTAGTCGATGGCAGCGTCAAAGCCCAGCTCTTCCACCAAGTATCGGCACTTGTCCGCACCACCCGCAATGCCCACCACGCGGGCACCCTTGATCTTGGCAATCTGACCGACCACCGAGCCAACGGCGCCCGCTGCGCCTGACACCACAACGGTGTCACCGGCCTTGGGTTGCCCCACTTCCAGCAGACCAAAATAGCCGGTCATGCCGGGCATGCCCAGGGTGCTGAGGTAGACCGGCAGCGGTGCCAGTTTGGGGTCGACCTTGGTCAGGCCCTGGCCGTTGGAGTAAGCGTATTCCTGCACGCCCAAGAGGCCGGTCACATGGTCGCCAACTGCAAACTTCGGGTTTTTGGATGCGGTCACCTTGCCGACCGCCAGCGCGCGCATCACTTCGTTGATGCCGACCGGCGGAATGTAGGAGGCCTTGCTGTCGTTCATCCATCCGCGCATGGCCGGATCCAGTGACAGGTACAAAACCTGGACCACGACTTCGCCCTCCACCGGCGCACGCACGGCTTCTTCGGCACGACTCCAGTCGCTGGCCTTGACGGTGCCCACAGGGCGGGCGGCGAGTTTGAATTGGTGGTTGATGGTGCTGGTCATGGGTGTACTCCGTGGGGTGTGAATGAATAAAACGGAGTGTAGGGAAGCACTTATTGCTTGAATAGTCACTAATTAGTCATAATATTGTTGCTCATATAGCAACAATAAACGCAAGGAGACCCATTTGAATCCCCAGCGTCTTGCCTTGTTCAGCGCGATCGTGCACGCCGGCAGCATCAGCAAGGCCGCCGCCGCGCTGGGCATGGGTAAGTCGGTGGTTTCGCGTCAGTTGGCCAAGCTGGAGGACGATCTGGGCACCCGCCTGATCCAGCGCTCCACCCGGCGCCTGACGCTGACCGAGATTGGCGAACTGGTGTTTGCCGAGGCCCGTCACATTGACCAGGCCGTGGCCAATATTGAGCAGCTCACCGAGCAACACCAAAGCGAAGTTAAGGGTCGGCTGCGGATCACCTGTCCACGCCCGCTTGGCCAGCGCTACCTGGTTCCATTGCTGGTGGAATTCACCACCACCTACCCCAAGGTTGAAGTGGCGCTGTCGGTGGATGATCGCATGGTGGACCTGATTGCCGAACACATCGACGTCGCTTTGCGTGTGGCGCACCTGGACGACTCCACGCTGGTGGCGCGCAAACTGTGTGACAACCCGCGCGTGCTGGTGGCGTCGCCAGCTTATCTGGCACGACGGGGCATACCCCAGGTGCCCACTGATCTGCTAGACCACGACTGCTTGTTGTACAGCAGCGGGGCAAGGGTGTTTGACGAGTGGACTTTTACAAAGGATGGGGTGCACACACCCGTACGCGTACCCGGCAAGATCCATATCAACGACGGTATGGCCCTGGTGGCCGGGGCAGTGGCCGGTGGTGGCGCCATGGTCATAGACCACCTGCTGGTGGGCCATGAATTGGCCGACGGCAGCTTGGTGCAGTTGTTGCCCGACTACCAATTGCGGCCGGGGCAGCCCGTGTATGCGGTTTATCCCGCGCGGCCGTGGCTAGCGTTGAAGACGGCGACGTTTGTCGCATTCTTGCAAGAGCGGTTGTTTGTCTGAGAGTGGCCGGTACGCACGCAGCAATGGAAGTCCGGCCTCGCTGAATCAACAGCCCCCCTTAAAATCAGGCCTTTGTTAGCTGTCCCACCATGTCCCGTATCAGTGCGAATCTTTTGTTGTCCTTGGTCGCGCTGATTTGGGGATCCGCCTTTGTGGCGCAAAGCGTCGGCATGGCGCACATTTCGCCCATGACCTTTACCGGACTGCGCTTCCTGATAGGTGCCCTGATTGTGGTGCCTTTAATCTGGTTGGAGTGGCGTGGTTTGCGTCGCCACGGTAAGTTGCCCCAAGTGTCAGATGCTTACAAGATTGCGGGCCTTGGGAGCCTGCTGACCCTGGGGGCAGCCATGCAACAGGTCGGTATTGCCAGCACCTCAGTCACCAACGCCGGATTTTTGACTGCGTTGTACATACCGCTGGTCCCATTGCTGGGTTGGATCCTGTTGCGCCACATTCCGCATTGGTCGGCATGGCCCGGTGGGTTGGCGTGTGTTGTGGGTGCCTATCTGTTGTCGGGTGCCAACCTGTCGGGCATTGGCGCAGGTGATTTGTGGGTCATCGCCTCCGCGCTTCCATGGGCCTTGCATGTGTTACTGGTGGGCCGCGTGGCGGACGGTATGCATGCGCCTTTTTTGGTCGCTGGCGGGCAGTTTGCGGTCTGTGGTGTGATGGCACTGGCCTGGGCGCTGGCCTTTGAAACCATTCAAACCCAAGGATTGTGGGCTGCCGCCGGAGCCCTGGTCTACACGGGCGTGTTTTCGGTAGGCGTTGCATTCACCGCTCAAGTGGTTGCACAGCGCTACACCCACGCCGCGGACGCAGCGATCGTGCTGTCGTCCGAAACACTGTTCGCGGCACTGTTTGGTTACTTGCTGATGGGGGACCGGGTCAGCGCAGTCGGGTTGGTGGGCTGTGGCCTCATTCTCATGAGTCTGGTGGGTGTGCAGTTGCTGCCTATTCTGAAGAGGCCCTAAATGGCCCAATCCCCAAGGTCTTTCCTTCACACTTAAGATGGGTGCTGTGAGGGCGACCTATCACCACCATCGAAGGAATTCCATGACTGCTCCATCCAACACCTTGCAAACCGTCACCCTGGGCGGCGGGTGCTTCTGGTGCACAGAGGCCGTGTACGTGCAGGTTCGTGGCGTGGTGGACGTGGAGTCTGGCTACACCAATGGCCAACTGCGCCAACCCAGTTACGAGGACGTATGCGCGGGCCATTCAGGGCATAACGAGGTGGTCAAGTTGGTGTTTGACGCGGCGCAAATCAGCATTCGCGAGATTTTGGAGATCTTCTTTGTCATCCACGACCCCACCACGCTCAACCGCCAGGGCAATGACAGCGGCACCCAGTACCGCAGTGGCATTTATTTCTCGACACCGGAGCAACAGGCGGTGGCCCGGGAAGTGATTTCTGAAATGGCGGCAAGCGGTGTGTATAGCCGTCCCATCGTGACGGAAGTTGTGCCGGTTGACAACTATTGGGCTGCAGAGGACTACCACCAGGACTACTTTGCGCGCAATCCTGACCAGGGTTATTGCATGGCCGTGGCAGCACCCAAGGTGGCCAAATTCCGCAAGACATTTGCGCGGTTACAAAAAGCCTGACCTGCATCAACGTTTTGGCGGATCACGCCCATGCCGATGCGCCACGCTGGGGTTGCAACGGTAAGATGGACACATGATCCAAACATCCAGCACCCATATTCGTACCGTTGCCCTGGTCGGCCACGGAGCCGCAGGCAAGACCACGCTGGCTGAGAGTCTGCTGGCCGCAACGGGCGCCATTGGCACCCGGGGGACGGTTGAAAAGGGCAACACCACGTGTGACTTTGATCCTATGGAAAAGGAGTTTGGGCACTCTCTGCAAACGGCACTGGTCAGCATGCCATGGGGCGATGCCCAATTGCACCTGATCGATACCCCGGGATACCCCGACTTTGCCGGGCAAGCCATTGCTGCGTTGGCGGGAGTGGACACGGCGCTGATCGTGATCAACGCCCAGACGGGCATCGAATTGGCCACTGAGCGGATGTTCAATCTGGCTGGCGAGCGCGGACTATGCCGCATGATCGTGGTCAACAAGATTGATGCCGATAACGTGGATTTGCCGGCATTGGTTAACACCATTCGGGAGCGTTTTGGAAAACAGTGCCTGCTGTTGGACCTGCCTGCACATGACGGAAAAGACGTCGTTGAACTGTTGGGCCATGCAGATGGTGAGAGCGATTTCGCGTCGGTGGCGGCCGCGCACCGCGCGTTGATAGACCAGATCGTTGAAGAAGACGACAGTCTGATGGCCCGCTACCTTGAAGACGGGGTGGACCCTACCCCGCAAGAGTTGCACGCACCGTTTGAGGCGGCGCTGCGTGCCGGACACCTGATTCCCATTTTGTTTGTGTCGGCGAAGACCGGTGCCGGCGTGCCGCAGTTACTGGATGCGCTGGCCAAACTCGCGCCCAATCCGGCCGAGGGCAACCCACCACCCTTTTACAGGGGCGAGCCCGGCGGGCCGTCACAGGCTTTTCAGGCACAGCCGGATGACGCACTGCATGTGCTGGCCCACGTGTTCAAGGTGGTGATGGATCCGTTCATTGGCAAGCTGGGCGTATTCCGCGTGCACCAGGGCACCGTGCGCAAGGACGCGCAGCTGTTTGTCGGCTCGGGAAAGCGCCCCTTCAAGGTGGCCCACCTGTACCGGATTCAAGGCAAGGACTACGTGGAAGTGCCCAGCCTGGTGCCCGGCGACATTGGCGCTGTGGCCAAGGTCGATGAGATCGAGTTTGATTGCGTGCTGCACGATTCGCACGACGAGGACAACATCCACCTCGCGCGACTGCAGTTCCCCCTGCCAATGCAGGGGTTGGCAGTGCAGACACGGCGCAAGAGCGACGAACACCGCTTGTTTGAAATTTTGCACAAACTGGAGCTCGAAGACCCTTGCTTCACGGTGGAGCGCCATCCCAGCACCAATGAAACCGTGATCCGCGGCTTGGGTGAGATGCACCTGCGTACCAAGCTGACCCGTATGCAGCAGCAGTTCAAGATGGAGCTTGACACCAGCCCCCCCCGCATTGCCTACCGTGAAACTATCACCCAGGGCGCGGAAGGCCATTGCCGACACAAAAAGCAAAGTGGCGGCGCCGGGCAGTTTGGTGAAGTCATGCTGCGCATCGAGCCATTGGAGCGCGGTGCTGGGTTTGAATTTGTCGACGTCGTCAAAGGTGGTGTGATTCCAGGCGTCTTCATGGCGGCTGTGGAAAAAGGCGTGCGCCAGGCGCTCGCCGACGGCGTGGTGGCGGGCTATCCGGTGCACGACCTGCGGGTGATCGTGTATGACGGTAAAACCCACGCGGTGGACGGCAAAGACATTGCCTTTACCCTGGCCGGTCGCAAGGCCACCATAGAGGCGGTGCGCAAAGCCACTCCGATTGTTCTGGAGCCGATGGTCAATATAGAGGTGCTCGCGCCCGAGGTTTCGATTGGAGACCTTACCGGCGACCTGTCCAGCAAGCGCGGCCATGTAACCGGGACGCAGCCCCGCGCCGCCGCGACCGCGGCCATCAGCGGCCAGATACCGCTGGCCGAACTGGATGACTACCAGGGTCGACTCAAATCATTGACCGCAGGGCAGGGCACCTACAGCATTGAGTTTTCCCACTATGCACAGGTACCTGCACAAACACAGGCGCAGTTAATGGCGGCCCATAAGACGGTCAATCTGGACGACGAATAGGTCCAGCGGGCAGGTCAAAGGCTCACCGATGATTTTGTTGACATGCTCTTGATTTGAGAGCATTGCAGTTCTATTGGACGTGGGCTGTGCGAGAATCGTCGCACAATGAAACCTCTAAAGGTCAGAAAAATCGCTTCGGGAGTGGCGCTGTTAAGCGTCGCCGTGGGCAGTTTTGCGTTGACTTTGGGTCGCACGCAAGGCGCTGCCTGGGTGGGCAGACCGCTGGACGTACAAATCCAAGTGCAGTCTGACAGCGTTGAAGACCTTCAAAGCGACTGTCTGGCGGCCAATGTGCTTTACGGCGAAACGCAGGTGGATCCTGCCCGCGTATCGGTAAGTAGTTCTTCCGGGGCAGCGGCTGGTGCATGGCAGAGTGTGCGGGTCGTCAGTACAGCCATAGTTGATGAGCCCATCGTGACGGTGCAGCTGCGCATGGGGTGTCAGCAAAAGCTGTCCAAACGTTACGTCCTGTTTGCCGAATTACCCACCAATGTGGTTGAATCCATTGCGCGAAGTGCCCCTCCCGGTAGCGCGAATGCCACCCGCCAGTCGCCGGTGGATCGTGTGGTTGAGCCGGCGCAACGCTCGACCGCCGCGCAATTTGCAGTTGCAGCGTCCGAAGCGGGCACTGTACCGTTGAAGACGCACAAGACGCACAAGACGACCAAGGCCGCTATTGAACCTGCAATGGCTGATGCGCCAGGGGTCGCACCCCGCACCAGCAAACCTGCCACGAAAGTGCCTGGCAAATCCCGACTTAAGCTGGATCCGCTGGAGCTGATGATCGAGCGTGATCCCATCTTGCGTGCGTCGACCGAGTTGCTGACGCTGCCAAAAGAGGATGACTCCAAGCGATCCGAAGCGGCGGCCCTGTGGCGTTCGCTCAATTTGAGTTCGGAGCAGTTATTGCATGACGAAGCCCGTGCACGAACGCTTGAGAGCGACATTAAAACCCTGCACGCGCTCACCACACAGAACCAGAAAGGTTTGATCGAGCTGGAAAGCAAGGTCCAGCAGGCCGAGTCAGAGCGATACTCCAACTGGCTTGTTTACAGTCTGTTGGGGCTCTGGATGGCCAGTTTGGTGGCATTAGTGTGGTTCTGGCGGCGGCGCCCCACAGAGAGTGCAGCCGACTGGCTGGATGGACACGACGCGCAAGATAGTCGATTGGCAGAATTGGTACAAAGTCCGTTAGTTGATCAGTCCAGTCCTGTTGCAAGTGCCGTTGTTGCA
>CAIYDK010000052.1 GCA_903924955.1 uncultured beta proteobacterium
ATCTCGAAGATGCGGCACTGGTGGAGCAGGCGCGCGCCGTGGCGGAGGACATGCTGCGTGACGCGCCGGAGCTTGCCGCCGCGCATCTGAAGCGCTGGCTGGGTGGCCGCGAAGAATTGCTGAAAGCTTGAGGGCCCCTAGCGCGCCATGAAGCCCCGGATTGCATCGCCGGCCTTGGCGACGTTCAGCACCCCATCGACGTGGCCGCCGTCGCCTTCGATCACGAACACTTCCGCCCTGCCGCCCTGAGAGCGGAATTTCTCGGCGGCCTTTTGCGCAAACTCGGGCGGGAAGATCAAATCGGAAGCCGCCGGTACGAACAGGATGCGCGCCTTGATGCGACCGATCTCGCTTTCAACGTTGTAGAGCTGGTTGGCCTTGGCCATGTAGATCTTGTTGTTGGCGTCGGTGGTGCTGACGCGCGCCATGCCGGCCTTCTGCAGCGTGCTCTCGATCAGGAACTGATGGGCCAGTTCGTCGCCGGGTTTCTTGTTCTCGTCGGCCGGCTTGTAGCCGAAGCTCTTTTCGGCCCAGCCCCAATGCCGCGTCGTCAGCGTCACCAGCTTTAGCGCCTGGGCAATGCCGTCAAGAGGCTCCCCCTTGCCATAGTAATCACCATTGTTCCATTTCGGATCGAGCTTGATCGGCATCACCCAGAGGTCGAGCAGGCCGATGACCCAGGGCGAGACCGAGAAGCCCGGCCCGATGACATGGATCACGCGCTCGACATAATCAGGATAATTGACGGCCCACTCCATGGCCTGCACCGAACCAGCCGAGGCGCCGGCCACCGCCTGCAGTTTCTTCACGCCAAGCGAATCGAGCAGCGCCTTGTGCACGCGCACCGAGTCGCGCATCGAGATCACGGGAAAGCTCAGGCCATAGGGCTTGCCGGTCGCCGGGTTCACCGACGAGGGGCCGGTGGTGGTGACGTTCGGGTCACTGGTGTTCAGATTGGACAGGGTATCGGCAGAAATCACGAAGTACTTGTCGGTGTCGATCGCCTTGCCGGGACCGATGATCGAATTCCAGTAGCCGGGTGCGGCGTCGCTCTCCTTGTACTTGCCGGCGGCATGGGACGTTCCGGAGTAGAAGTGGGCGATGAAGACGGCATTGTCGCCGGCGGCGTTGAGCGCGCCGTAAGTTTCGTAACCCACCTTGACTTGAGCAATGGCTTTCCCAGCGACGGTCGAATACGAGGGCAGGCTGAACGCCTTCTTCTCGACCGGCTTGTCGTAGGCGTGACCAATGCCGCAAATGGCGATCAGGGCAGCGGCGAAGACTGAGACACATGGAATGCGCGGCATGGATAACTCCTTATTGGTTCGGCGGAATCTTTTTGAGGGTAGGGTGGGGCGTTACATCGCCCGCGCACAAGCGACGGGTGCTACGACAACAAGGGACAGGAAATCCATTAGCGCCTCAGATAATTCCAGTCTGCGAATAGTGGTGAGCGGAATATATTATTACCCCCCACCCGCTGCAATGCCGAAGTAAGTCTCGCCCGATTGCCGACATTGGGCCTGAGCGCCGGCTCCCGGTACAGTCGAATGGTCACGATTGTTAAGGCTTGTGTGGCGCTCGAAAGCGGCCGCACGAATCCCATAACGTGAGACACGTGCGGTCGGCAACCAGGCGGCTAGATTTCGGTCTGCCCCGAGATCTCCATCGCGTCATCTACCTCGATCCCGAGGTATCGCACAGTGCTTTCCAGCTTGTTGTGACCAAGCAAGAGCTGAAGGCTATCCGGAACTTATGATTGATCCTCTCTATTGCGGCGCACAATCCCCGTGTCATTAGATTGGCACTGGGCCGACTTGTCGTCTCTCGGCCAAATGCCACCATTCGATGGCGATCCCGGTAGCAGTCATTCGGCATGGAGTAGTATGCGAGCTGGAATACTCTTGATGCAGGAGTTGCGGGAATTCTGAGTGGGTGCAATAGCCAGTTAGATTGCCTACCTCATTGATACAATGACAAATGGAATAACAAGTCTTCCAAGTTATGCAGCAAGCCGTCTGGGAAACCCTGCATATTTGCCGTCTACATCACCTTGGGCATCACGATACGGACATCTGAGATCAGGTCAGGAGCGAATAATGAACAAAAAGCTGCGTACATCCGCTGCCATCTCGCTAGCGTTATGTCTTTCGGCCTGCGACAACGCACAGGTCGCGCCAAAGATTATTGATGCCGACGGAAAGTCTTATCTCGCATGCACAGGACTTGTCTGGGTAGATAAGACGAGTGGCACATTTTCCAGCGAGACTGTTTTCAAAGTGAGCTTTACAGATTCCGGCAATATGAGCCACACCATCTGGGGAATCAGGAAGCTAAGTTGTAGACGCTGACCGAAAACTGACCC
>CAIYDK010000053.1 GCA_903924955.1 uncultured beta proteobacterium
TGGCCATGCTGGCAGTGGATAACCTGATTGGCTACCTGATGCATGGCAAAGCGGTGACGCCGCTGAACGCGTCGGGACTGCAAGGACGGATTTGACGTGAATGATGGAATGGTTTGGGCGTTGTTGGCCCTTTGCTTGGTGACCTTGTGCGTGGTCGCTTGGGTGGCTATTGGTTTGGCCCGTGTGACCAAAAGTGCCGTGGACGCAGAGTTGCAGCGCAAGGAACTGCAGGACTTGCGCGCCCAGTTGCAATCGGGCCATGAACGGCTGGAGCGTGAGTTGCGACGCGAGATTGCGCAGTCATCGCAGGGGGCACGTCAGGAGCTGACACAAAACCTGGCCACCTTCCAGCAAACCCTGACCCAGCAAGGGGCGGAGGCCACGCGCACGCAAAACACGCAGATCGACGCCTTTGGGCAGCAGCTCACTTTGCTTCAAAAGAGCCTGTCGGATACGCTGACCACGCAACTGTCGGGGTTGAGTGAATCCAACGCGCGGCGCATGAGCGAGGTGCGACAGACGCTGGAGGCACAACTGGCCCAGCTGCAAACCACCAATTCCGCGAAACTGGACGAGATGCGCGCCACGGTGGACGAAAAACTGCAGACCACCTTGCAAGCCCGTTTGGGCGAGAGCTTCAAGCAGGTGGCCGACCGACTGGAACAGGTGCACAAGGGCCTGGGCGAGATGCAGACGCTGGCGCAGGGTGTGGGCGACCTCAAACACTTGCTGACCAACGTGAAGACGCGGGGTATTTTTGGTGAAGCGCAACTCGCCGGTCTGCTGGAGCAGGTGTTTGTGCCCGACCAGTACGCGGTGCAGGTGGCTACGCGCCCCGGCAGCAAAAACGTGGTCGACTTTGCCATCAAGCTTCCGGGCAAATCTGACACTGGCGAGCCGCTGTGGTTACCCATTGACGCCAAATTTCCCAATGAAGACTACGAGCGTCTGCTGGACGCGCAGGGCAGGGCGGATGTGGCCGGGGCGGAGGCGGCCGGCAAGGCACTGGAGTTACGCATCCGTCTGGAAGCCAAGTCCATGGTCGAAAAATACGTGGAACCACCCTACACCACCGACTTTGCGATTCTGTTTTTGCCCACCGAAGGCTTGTACGCCGAGGTGCTGCGCCGCCCGGGCTTGATGGAAAGTCTGCAGCGCGACCACCGCGTCACGCTGGCCGGGCCCACCACCTTGCTGGCCATGCTCAGCTCGCTGCAAATGGGTTTCCGAACGCTGGCACTGGAGAAACGCTCCAGCGAGGTATGGCAGGTGCTGGGCGCAGTCAAAACCGAGTTCGAAAAATTTGGCGGCGTGCTGGCCAAGGTCAAATCCCAGACCCAAACGGTGCTCAACACGTTGGATAGTGCAGAGACCCGTAGCCGAGCCATGAGTCGGGTACTTAAAAAAGTCGATGCCCTGCCCGACACACAGGCACAGGCCCTGATTCCTGCGGACAAAGACTTCGACCGGTCCGATGGCGATGCAGATGGGGATGCTGGCTCCGCATGAGTTTGCCAGACGCTGATCCAACTCCCGAGGCGGAACGCGTCCAGACCTGGGCACTGTTACGCCTGATCTGCGGCCACATTTGCCTGCATGGCAGCATGGCGGGATTGCGCATGGCGGCTCCCCTGCTGGCGCTGCGACAGGGCCACAGTCCGTTTGCAGTCGGGGTGCTGCTGGCGTTGTTCTCATTGACCCAGGTGTTTTTGGCATTGCCCGCAGGGCGCTATGCGGACCGCCACGGTCTGAAGCGTCCGATGGGGCTGGGTGTGATTGCGGCGTCCACCGGTGCCGTTCTGGCCGTGATGTGGCCGCATTTCTGGGTGCTGTGCCTGGGGGCCTTGCTGATGGGCGGGGCCACCGGGGCGGCGTCGATTGCCCTACAGCGCCACGTGGGCCGCGCTGCCAGGGATACTACCGAGCTTAAACGGGTCTTTAGCTGGCTGGCCATTGGCCCTGCAGTGTCCAACTTTGTCGGCCCGGTGGCGGCAGGGTTGCTGATTGATCACGCAGGCGTCTGGATGGGCGGAACCGCCGGGGACGACAACGGCTTTCGTGGCGCGTTTGTCATGCTGGCTTTGCTGCCTTGGTTGACCTGGCTGTGGGTTCGTCACACGGTTGAACTCCCGCCGGTGTCGCAGCCTCCCGGCGCCACACACCAGCATGTCTGGCAACTATTGCGAGAGCCGCGTATGCGCCGTCTGCTGATGGTGAACTGGCTACTGGCCAGTTGTTGGGATGTGCACACTTTTGTGGTGCCGGTGCTGGGGCACGAGCGTGCTTTTAGCGCCTCGGTGATTGGGTCGATTTTGGGCGCCTTTGCCATTGCGGCGGCCGCCGTGCGGGTGGGGATGCCGCTGCTGGCGGCGCATTTGCGCGAGTGGGTGGTCGTGAGTGGCGCGATGGTGGTCACAGGCTTGCTGTTTGCCGTCTATCCGCTGATGGTGTCACCCTGGTCCATGGGGCTGTGCTCGGTGCTGCTGGGGCTGGCATTGGGCTCGGTGCAGCCCATGATCATGAGCACGCTGCACCAGATCACCCCGCACGCGCTCCACGGTCAGGCGCTGGGGTTGCGCCTGGCCAGCATCAACTTGTCCAGCGTGCTGATGCCTATGCTGTTTGGCACGGCGGGCATGGTGGTGGGTGTGTCAGTCGTATTCTGGACGCTGGGTGCGATGGTAAGCGTGGGCGCGCGCCTGGCTTGGAAACTGCGGCCCTGAATGCGGCCCTATAGTTTGTAGAACGCCTGAATCGTGTCCCAGGCTTCCTGCGGGTCGTCGGTGAACTTGAACAGCTCCAAGTCGGATTCGGACACGGCGCCTTCTTCGACCATGACGTCCATGTTGATCAGTCGTTTCCAGTAGTCCTTGCCAAACAGGATGATGGGTACTGGAGCCGACTTTTTTGTTTGCACCAGGGTGATGACCTCAAACAGTTCATCCAGCGTGCCAAAGCCGCCGGGGAAGGCCACCATGGCCTTGGCCCGCATCATGAAATGCATCTTGCGCACTGCAAAGTAATGGAACTTAAAACTCAAGGATGGCGTGACATAAGGATTGGCATGTTGCTCATGTGGCAGTGCAATGTTCAGTCCGATGGTCAGCGCCCCCGCTTCCTTTGCGCCGCGGTTGGCTGCTTCCATGATTCCGGGGCCGCCGCCTGTGCAGATGTACATGCGCTCGTTTTCAGGTAATGCGGCGCAGTGGGTGGCAACAATGTGGCCAAAACGGCGCGCAAGATCGTAGTACCCGGCATTGCGCATGTGGCGATTCGCCTCCATCAAAGCATGGACATCGCCGTTCTGTTGTGCCTCGTTCAACAGTTGTTGTGCAGTTTCCGGTGAGCTGAAGCGTGCGCTGCCAAAAACCACAATCGTGTTTTCAACGCCCATTTCAGTTTGATCGAGGTCGGGTTTGAGCAATTCCAGTTGAAGGCGTATGCCTCGGGTCTCCCGGCGCAGCAAAAACTCGGGGTCGCCAAAGGCCAAACGGTAGGCATTGGGTTTGAGCGGAATGCCTTCACTGGCCTGGGCTTGCAGGTACGCCCAAGCGTCGGACATGGAGCGTTCGTCGAGATCTTTAGAGGTGTCCAAGCGGTGATGTCCTATGTGTATTGGAAAGTGAGGGTGGCTGCAATCGCAGGTGCCATGCTAACGGCATTGCTGCTGTGGGCGATGCAGTCGGTGCTCCAGATTTGGCCTACGCCTGCTTTTTTTATCAACTTTATTGCGTCTCCAGCAAATAGTGCGTGTGTGACGGCAACATCAACCGAAGCGGCGCCAGCGGACAGGAGCAGTCGCGCAGCACCCGCTAACGTGTGGCCGCTGCTGGCTACGTCGTCCATCACAACCACGTTGCGACCGGTCATGGGGGTGTCGGGCAGCGCTATTTGTACGTCCCGGTCACCATGGCGAACTTTGTGGCACACCGCATGATCGAAGCCATGCCGGGCGGCCGCTTGCGCGACCCATTGGGCGGATTCCTCGTCCGGTCCCACCAGAAGCGGACGGGGGTAGTGTCGGGCAATCAGGTCGGCCAGCAGGGGCGCGCCGCTGAGCACGGTAGCTTGTGCCACGGGAACCGCTTCGTCCAGTGTGGCAACGCGGTGCAAGTGGGGGTCCACGGTGATGACCGCATCAAACAGTTCGGCCAAAAAATGGCCGACGACCCGCTGGCTCACCACTTCGCCCGGCTGGAAGGCAATGTCTTGGCGCATGTAGGCCAGGTAGGGCGCCACCAGTGTGACATGGCGCGCGCCCAGAGTGCGTGCAGTACGCGCCACCAACATCAATTCGACTAACTTCTCATTCGGGTTGTCCAGCGTGCGCAACAGCACTACCCGCTCCGGCAGGGGCGTTGGCAGGCGAAGTCTGAGTTCGCCATCCGGGAATCGATGGCGCTCAATGGCGGCCTGCTTGAACCCGGCGGCTTGAGCGATAGCACTCGCACCGGACAGGTCTTCGGCAAAGTGCAGCAAAACGGGCGTGTGGCTCATCAAAACTCCACAAAAACATGCAGCATGTCGGCGGCGTTGCCAATGGAATAGCCATTGGATTTATTGCAGGCCTGGCGCGCAAACTCGAGGTCAGTCGGGAAGCTGGCATGCACCCGGTAGAGCAGGGTGTCGGACTGCACTTCATCACCTAACTTGCACAGCAAATCGACCCCGGCATTTTTGACCTTGGGTGCACCCGCCAGACTGGCAATGCGTGCCAGTTGCAGGTTGTCGATGCTGGTCACCATACCGGCGTGTGGCGCGCGTACCTCGAAGGTCAGAGCGCCCAGGCTGGGTTGGTTGTGGTCAAAAACTTTGCTGCCCTGGGCCTGGATGATGTCGTTCATCTTGGCCAAGGCGCGCCCGGAATCCAGAATGTCGCGTGCAATGGCAAAGCCGTCGCCGCCACGCACGTCGGGGTCGCATTCGATCAGTCGCCCGGCCAGTCGGAGGGACTTTTGCCGCAGGTCAATGGGCGCACGTGGGTCGTTCTCCAGCACTCGCATCACATCGCGGGCTTCAAGCACCGGGCCAATGCCAAAGCCGATGGGCTGTCGGCCGTCGGTAATGACGACATCGAGCGACAGTTGCATGCGCCGCGCAACATATTCAAACAGGCGGCGCAAGCGCTGGGCTTCGGGCATGGAGCGCACCTTGGCGGTAGGGCCAATGGGAATATCCAGCACCAGGTGGCTGGAACCGGCAGCGATCTTTTTCGACAAAATGGATGCGACCATCTGGCCTGGTGAGTCCAGTGACAAGGGGCGTTCGACCGAGATCAGTACGTCATCTGCGGGCGACAGGTTGGCGGTCCCGCCCCATGCCAGGCAGCCACGGTGGGCACGGACTATGTCTTCCAGCTGATCAATGGGCAACTCCACATTGGCCAGCACTTCCATGGTGTCGGCGGTGCCAGCGGGCGATGTGATAGCGCGTGATGATGTTTTGGGGCACAGCATGCCGTGCGCTGCAACGATGGGCACGATCAGCATGGATGTGCGGTTGCCCGGAATGCCGCCA
>CAIYDK010000054.1 GCA_903924955.1 uncultured beta proteobacterium
GATGACCGTGTATTTCGGATAAGCCCGCAGTTGCGGTGCCGGAAAATCGTCCAGCAGTACCGGGTAAATGATCGCCTGTGGTGCGGGAGTCACCGCGTCACCGAACCCGATATCAACTTGCAGAGCAATGCGCGCACCGTCCAGCTTTGCCTGAATATCGATCCGCACACCTCCATAGCCTGCCTCCTTGCGGATAACGGCCCCCTTGACTGAATCGGGGTCAAACACCACCCCATCTTCCGCTTGGGTCAAGCAAATTTCCCTAAAAGTCTTGACCGCGGTGTCGACATCATCAGGGCCAAAGCCCAAAAGGTCGGCATCACGGGTGGGCCGGTGCGCAACGTCATACCAAAGCGTGAACAGCAGCGCCCCCTTGAGCAGAAAATTAGACGCGTGGTCGGAAACGGACAATCGGTACAGCAGACGTTCCAGACCGTAATGTGTGAGCGTCAAATTGAAGTCTTGCTTGGTCGCATCGGCGTGTTGCTTCAAACGTGCCCGGACCGATGCGGCCAGATTCCGACTCATGTTGTCACGCTTTCCAGGTATGGGCGCATGACATTGGCCACGCGGTCAACGGTCGCGAAATGCCAGATATCGTCCATTGTGAATTTTCGTTGCGCCCAGCCATCGCGCAGGGCTTCCAGGGCAACATCCAGCCCGATCTTGTTGCGGTATTTGAAGCAATCAGCCACGGTCTTGGCAGCGTTAAACACAGGCACTTTCACGCCATCTACCGGCAGATGCTCAATGCCATCGGTGAATGCAGCCCCTGACATTCGAACAGGACGAATTTTGGGTTGGTCAAGCCGTGGAATGGGTGCGCGATTCTCGATGGCAAGCCATACCTCAAACGGTGCCTGGGTTCCGATGCCATGCACACGCAATGCGGAAAGCAGACACACCACTCCCTGCGGCACGCGCAGCGCCACTTCCGCCAGTGACCGGTGTTCGCTGATGGCAAGACCTGGCAGGCCATACACCCCTCGAGCAACTCTTTCTAGCTTTCCAGCGGCAACCAGTCGACTGAGGACAATGGTTGGCAGTTCCTGATGCGCCAGATCCCGAGCACGCAACAGCGGTTTTGTCCTGGCAAGTTCTAGGACAGCCTGCTCATATGTGGAATGGGAGCGTAGATTCATGATGCAAGTATGTTGCAATTTATATGTATTTGTCAATAAAATACATTCAATAGCAACACATAAGCTCGCTCAAACCTGCTGTCGTACCACGGGCCGGCATCATCCGGCCGCAGAAGGCGTATCTGGATTTGCATGCGAAGGAAGTGTTTAAGGCGCCAGGGCGGGATTGAAATGTATTCGCTACGCTTTTTATAGCTGCTTGCGCACATCCCACAAGGGTTAAGGATCGATTTGGCCCATAAACTCACCCCCTCCCCCTTCAGCCACGCAACACGCTGAACTTTCGAAAAAGTTCAGCCGTCAGAGGCTTATCAAGCCGCCAGGTAATAGAAATCGGTCGGTCGCCCTCATGGGAAACCCGTTGAACGGGGCCTACCGCCACATAGGCCGCATCACGGTCTTCGCGAACGAACCGTTGAAACTTCCACTCATTCGCCGGGCTCTCGGTGTAGC
>CAIYDK010000055.1 GCA_903924955.1 uncultured beta proteobacterium
CAGGGAATCTAAGGATTCAAATGGACCCCGAAGTTAGTCAAGCAATAGCAGAAAGCCCTGCGCCAGAACCGGTGGTGACGGCCACTCCGGAAGCTGTAGTAGTTGTGCCGGTTGAAGAAGTTGTGGTTCCCAAAACCTTCACTCAAGAAGAATTGGACGCCGCAATCGGAAAAAGGCTTGCAAGAGAGCAGCGTAAATGGGAACGAGAGCGTCAGCAGCCGGTCCAACCGGCAGCAATTGATGTTCCGCCAGCAGAGCAATTTGAGTCAGTCGATGCTTACGCAGAAGCACTGGCCACAAAGAAGCTTGAGCAGCGTGAACAGCAAAAGCAACACACTGAAATTCTCGAAGCCTATCATGGGCGTGAAGAAGAGGCACGGGAAAAGTATGACGATTTCGACCAAGTCGCCTACAACCCAAGTCTCAAGATCACGGCGGTGATGGCCGAAACGATCCAATCTTCGGACGCAGGTCCGGATGTTGCATACTATTTGGGAGTAAATCCTAAAGAAGCTGATCACATTTCTCGTCTAGCTCCATTCTTACAAGCCAAAGAAATTGGGAAGATCGAAGCCAAATTGGCCGCGAGTCCTCCTACGAAGAAAGTGTCGAGTGCCCCGGAACCAATCGTACCGGTGACCGCAAGAGGCTCGGGTTCGCCCGCTTACGATACAACTGATCCTCGGTCTATCAAGACAATGAGCACATCGGATTGGATCGCCGCCGATCGCGCCCGCCAAGTGAAGAAGCTCCAGCAAGCACATCAACATTAACTGCAAACTTGACTCTACAAAGGAAATCCTGTGAGTAACTCAATTCTTACCATCGACATGATCACCAGAAAGGCTCTGGAGATCTTGGAGAACAACCTTGTTCTCACCCGCAACGTGAACCGTCAATATGACGATTCCTTCGCAGTTGAAGGGGCCAAGATCGGCTCTACGCTGCGTATCCGCCTTCCTGACCGCGCTCTGGTTACTGACGGTGCCGCCCTGCAAGTCCAGGACGACAACGAGCAGCACACCACATTGACGGTCGCGAACCAGAAGCACATCGGCGTGAACTTCACATCCGCTGAACTGACCATGCAGTTGGACGACTTCGCAGAGCGTGTACTGAAACCCCGCGTCTCGCAATTGGCCTCCAGCATCGATGCCGACGTTGCCAATGCCTACAAGCAGATCTACAGTTCTGTCGGTACTCCCGGCACGACTCCGGCCACTTCGCTGGTCTTGTTGCAAGCGCAGCAAAAGCTCAACGAATACGCCGCTCCGATGTCTCCGCGCTATGCGACGGTCAATCCCGCCGCCAACGCCGGTTTGGTCGAAGGCATGAAGGGCCTGTTCAATCCGACCGATACCATCAGCAAGCAGTTCCGTAACGGCATGATGGGCACTGGTGTTCTGGGTTTCAACGAAATCAATATGAGTCAGTCCATCGTGAACCACACGACCGGCACGACTCCGACCGCTCCGATTGTCGCGACCACGGTGGCCGCGCAGGGCGCGACTTCGTTGGCGATCAGTTTCACCAGCGGCAGTCCGACTTTCCGAATCGGTGATGTGTTCACAATCGCCAACGTGTATGCGGTCAATCCACAAACCCGTCAATCCACGGGCAGCTTACAGCAGTTTGTTGTGACCGCCGATCTGGATATCAGTTCCGCAACCACAGCCACGCTGACTGTCAGCCCGCCGATGTACACTTCGACTCACGCTCTGGCAACCATCAACGCATTCCCGGTGGCGACAACTGGTGTTCTGACATTCCTTGGTGGCTCCGCTACCGGCTACGCGCAGAATTTGATCTACCACAAGGATGCAATCACGTTTGCTACCGCTGACCTGTTGCTGCCGCAGGGCGTCGATATGGCTTCGCGCCAAGTGCACAACGGCATTTCGATGCGGATCGTGCGCCAGTACGACATCAACAACGACCGGATGCCGTGCCGTATTGACGTCTTGTATGGCTACAGCACGATCCGTCCCCAGATGGCTTGCCGTCTGTGGGGCTA
>CAIYDK010000056.1 GCA_903924955.1 uncultured beta proteobacterium
ATCTCAACAACAAAACAAGCCGACAGCTTTGTGCAACAAGCGCAAGCAGCTACCATTTACATAGCACACCAAGGAACCCATCATGTGTCTAGCCATCCCCGCCCGCGTGGTGGAACTCTTGCCCGCCCTGCGTGCCGTGGTCGACTTGTCCGGGGTTCGCAAGGAAATCTCCATCGACCTGGTGGACGACGCACAGGTGGGCGACTACGTGATCATCCATGTGGGCTACGCCATCGGCAAGATCGACCCCGAGGAGGCGCAGCGCACGCTGGCGCTGTTTGCCGAACTGGCGCAGGCAGAAGCCCAGCCATGAAATACATCGACGAGTTCCGCGATGGAGATGGTGCGCGCCATATTGCCGCGAAGATCGCCGCCGAAGTGCGCCCCGACATCTCCTACAACTTCATGGAGTTTTGCGGCGGGCACACGCACGCCATTTCCCGCTACGGCATTGCCGACATGCTGCCCGCCAATGTGCGCATGATCCACGGGCCGGGCTGCCCGGTGTGTGTACTGCCGATTGGCCGCGTCGACCTGGCCATCCGCCTCGCGCTGGAGCAGGGTGTGATGCTGTGCACCTATGGCGACACCATGCGCGTGCCGGCCTCGGATGGCCTGTCGCTGATCAAGGCCAAGGCGCGCGGTGCCGACATTCGCATGGTCTATTCGGCTGCTGACGCGCTCAAACTGGCCGAACAAAACCCGGATCGCGAGGTGGTGTTTTTTGCCATTGGCTTTGAGACCACCACGCCGCCCACGGCCCTGGTCATTCGCGATGCGGCAGCGCGCGGCGTCAAGAACTTCAGCGTGCTGTGCTGCCATGTGCTGACCCCGTCCGCTATCACCCACATTCTCGAATCTGCTGAAGTGCGCACGCTGGGCACCGTGCCCATAGACGGTTTTATCGGGCCGGCGCATGTGAGCATCATCATCGGCTCGCAGCCCTATGAGCACTTTGCCGAGGAGTACCGCAAGCCGGTGGTGATCACCGGGTTTGAGCCGCTGGACGTGATGCAAGGCATTTTGATGCTGGTGCGCCAGGTCAATGCCGATCAAGCCGTGGTCGAAAACGAATTTTCCCGGGTGGTCACGCGCGACGGCAATCTGGCGGCGCAAAACCTGGTGTCGCAGGTGTTCGAGTTGCGCGAGAGCTTCGAGTGGCGCGGCCTGGGCGAGGTGCCCTACAGCGCGCTGAAGATTCGCCCGGCATTTGCCGAATGGGACGCCGAGCGCAAGTTTGACTTGCACTACGCCAGTGTGCCCGACCACAAGCAGTGTGAGTGCGGCGCCATCCTGCGCGGGGTCAAACGACCGCAAGACTGCAAGCTGTTTGGCACGGTGTGTACGCCGGAGAGCCCTATGGGGTCTTGCATGGTGTCGAATGAGGGGGCATGTGCGGCGCACTACTCTTACGGGAGGTTTAGGGATGTTTGATCGCCTTTTTTCCCCACTCCCCCCAACCCCCTCGCCCCGCCGGGCGCAGGGGAGCTTAACTGCCCTATTTGGCTAACGTTTTTTAGTGGCGGAGTTCCTGGCCTTGGCCAACTGAGTGACAACTATGAATCCTAAGAAAAACTACCTGCGGCCTATTGATTTCAAGCATGGGCATATCGACATGACGCATGGGGCAGGGGGACGGGCGGCGGCGCAGTTGGTGGATGAACTGTTTGCGCGGGCTTTTGACAATGAGTATTTGCGGCAGGGGCATGATGGGGCGCTGTTGCCCTTCCCCACCGGTGGTCGGCTGGTGATGGCTACGGATGGGCATGTCATTTCGCCGCTGTTCTTCCCCGGCGGGGATATTGGTTGCCTGTCGGTGCATGGAACGGTTAACGATGTGGCCATGTCGGGGGCCAGGCCGCTGTATCTGGCGGCCAGTTTCATCCTCGAAGAAGGCTTCCCCCTGGCCGATCTGAAGCGCATTGTGGAATCCATGGCGGCGGCGGCGCGGGAAGCCGGTGTGCCCATCGTCACCGGCGACACCAAGGTGGTGGAAAAGGGCAAGGGCGACGGCGTGTTCATCAGCACCACCGGCGTGGGCGTGGCGCCGGATGGACTGTGCATCGACGGACGTCAGGCCCAAGTTGGCGATGTGATTCTGGTATCGGGCACGATGGGCGATCACGGCGTGGCGGTGATGTCACAGCGCGAATCGCTGGAGTTTGAGACCACCATCGAATCCGACACCGCCGCCCTGCACACCCTGGTGCAGGCCATGCTGCAGGCATTAAGCGACCCCAGCGCCCTGCACGTGCTGCGCGACCCCACGCGCGGCGGTCTGGCGACCACGCTCAACGAAATCGCCACGCAGTCAAAAGTCGGCATGGTGATCGAGGAGGCTTTGATTCCGGTGCTGCCGCAGGTGCAGGCGGCCTGCGAATTGCTGGGCCTGGATCCACTGTATGTGGCCAACGAGGGCAAGCTCATTTGCATCTGCGCGCCCGAAGTGGCCGACACCCTGCTGGCCGCCATGCGTGCGCACCCGCTGGGACGCGGCGCAGAGCGCATTGGCAGCGTCACCCAGGACGCCCATTGTTTTGTGCAGATGCATACCCGCTTTGGCGGACGGCGCGTGGTGGACTGGCTGTCGGGCGAGCAGTTGCCGCGCATTTGCTGATGCGCATTCTTCTGCTCACCCACAGCTTTAACAGTCTGAGCCAACGCCTGTTTGGCGTGCTGCAAGCGCTGGGCCATGCCGTGTCGGTAGAGTTGGATATTGCCGACACCGTTACTGAGGAAGCCGTGGCCCTGTTCCAGCCCGATGTGATTCTGGCGCCCTTTTTGAAACGCCGCATTCCCGAGACCGTCTGGGCGCGCACCGTGTGTCTGGTGGTGCACCCCGGCGTGCCGGGCGACCGGGGCCCCAGCGCACTCGATTGGGCTATTCACCGGGGCGATACGCAATGGGGCGTGACGGTGTTGCAGGCAGTCGAAGACATGGACGCCGGCGAGGTGTGGGCCTGGGAACCCTTTGCCGTGCGCCCCGGCGCCACCAAATCCAGCCTGTACCGCCGCGAGGTCACGCAGGCCGCCGTAGTGGCCGTGCTGCGCGCCTTGCAGCGGTTCACGCCCGGCAGCTTGCACCCAACAGCAGTAGGTTTTTTGGGGTCGGATTCCAATATCCATGCACAGCACCCGCCAGGGACGCACGAAGTGCGGTGGATATTGGACTCTGACCCCAATAAACCGGGCAGTACCACACTGCCAGGCACCTGGAACCCTCTCATGCGCCAAGAAATAAGACGCATCAACTGGTCCACCGACCCCACCCAAACCATCCTCCAAAAAATCGCCGCCGCCGACGGCTCCCCCGGCGTGCTGGACGCCCTGTTCGACCACCCGTGCCGTCTGTTTGACGCGCACCCCGCCAGTGCAGGCGTTGCCGCCGCGTTCTCTACCAGCGAGCCGGGCGCGGTGCTGGCGCGACGCGGACCGGCACTGCTGCGCCGCACGGTGGATGGCGCCATCTGGATCGGCCATGTGCGCCAGGAGGAAACCACCCCCACACAGACCGCGGGCGCCGGCGTGCTCAAGCTGGCGGCCACGCGGGTGTTTGCCGTGCAGGCCGCGGCCCTGCCA
>CAIYDK010000057.1 GCA_903924955.1 uncultured beta proteobacterium
ATTCGTTCTTGACCGCGACCACCACGTAACGCACTGGAACCGCGCCTGCGAGAAACTCACCGGCGTGCAGGCCGAATCTATCCTGGCAACCAACAATCAATGGCGGGCCTTCTACAGCAGCGAACGGCCGATGATGGCCGACCTGATCGTTTCCGGAGAGTCGGAGCGCGAAGTCGCGCGCCACTATTCAAGGTGGCGACGCTCCGAACTCATTGACGGCGCTTTCGAGGCCGAGGAATTCTTTCCCAATTTCGGCAAGGAAGGATGCTGGTTGTACTTTACCGCCGCGCCGCTGCGCAACCCGGCCGGGCAAGTGATCGGGGCCATAGAAACCCTGCGTGACATCACCGAGCAACGGCGCGCCGAGGCCGGCCTGCAGGATAGGGCGGAAGCCTTGCAGCAAGCCCTGTCGGAACTGGGCGTGGTGATCCAGAATCTCGAGCAGACGCAGGATGAACTGGTGCGCAGCGAAAAACTCGCGGGTCTGGGATCGATGGTGGCGGGAATTGCCCACGAGCTCAACACGCCGATCGGTAACAGCCTCATGGTGGCGACCCACCTGGTTTCGACCAGCAAGAAGATGGGAGAAGCTCTCAAAACCGGATTGAAACGCTCGATGCTCGATGAGTTCCTGACGAACACCGATTCCGCCGGCGATGTTCTGGTCCGCAACCTGAACAAGGCGGCCGAACTGGTGTCCAGCTTCAAGCAGGTCGCCGTCGACCAGACCAGTTCGCAAAGACGCAGTTTCAAACTTGCAGAAATGGTTGCGGAAGTAGTAACGACGCTTGGACCGACCATTCGCAAGACACCCTACGTCATCGAACAGGACATCCCCGACGACATAGCCATGGAAAGCTTCCCAGGACCGCTAGGTCAGGTGATGACCAACCTGATCAACAACAGCATCATTCACGGCTTCGACGGTTGCCCTGCCGGCCGGATTCGCATCGAAGCCGAGAAAGGTCAGAGCGGTGACAGCGTCATTCTGAAAATCAGCGACAATGGCAAAGGCATATCGCCGGATGTCCTGCCGCGAATCTTCGATCCGTTTTTTACCACCAAGCTCGGACAGGGTGGCAGTGGTCTCGGCCTGAATATCGTGCACAACATGGTATTCAGCATCCTCGGCGGGCGAATCAGTGCTACGAGTGTTCCCGGCAAAGGAACCTGCTTCACAATCACGCTGGCCACCACCGCTCCGCAGCAGGATCAGTCCATGCAGTCACTCACCGATCGGCGAGGGCGGCTGCGCAAAACAGAGGATTCCCAAGGCTCGTCAAACTACGACGACCGCTGAAATCAGGAACTCTTGCGGAAGGCCGGGGCCACCGCCATAAATGACTCAACCACCCGCGGATCAAATTTCCCCCCGGAATCCTGCCTGATCATCTCAAGCGCCTGCTCGTGGCCGATTGCCGTGCGCCACGGGCGCGGAGAAGTAATCGCCAGGTAGCAGTCAGCGACCGCGACAATCCGTCCCGACAAAGGAATATCTTCGCCCTTCAGTCGATTCGGGTAGCCCGAGCCATCGAAATTCTCGTGGTGCGACAGCGCAAGTTCGCCAGCGAGACTGAAGACGCGGCCCCCTCTTACCGCGGCCAGGACCTCCTGCAACATCAAGGCGCCAAACTCCGCATGCCTGCGAACCTGAGTCAGGTCTTCCGCCGAAAGAGCAGCCGCACTTTCCAGCATGTTTGAGGGGATCTGGTGATTACCAATGTCAGCCAGCACGGCTGCACGCTCGAGCATCTCCGGAAGATGGCGTTCGATACCTCGAACAGTGTCCATTTCTTTCAACCGTGAAGCGATGTCCCGACTGAGCCTGCCGCGATCGACAGCATGGGAAACCGGAAGGTAGGACGCGTGCGCCGTCAACTTCGCCAACAGCGCGACTTCGGCACTCTGGTCGAGCCTGGACTGCTCTACATACTCAAAGTTGTCGTAGGCAAGGACGATCTTCATGCAAAATATGTCGATCAAGGCCAATTCTGTTTCGCTGATCTTTTTTGCGCCACCGATATAAACGACAACGTCGCTCAGGTTCGGCATGGGTACCAGATAAATCGATCGTTTGTCATCGATATGCGTGACGCCGCCGGAAAACACCTGGGTAACATGCTCGATGCTTTCCGCATCAAGGATGTCCTTGATCGGCGCGCCAATAAAAGCATCGAAGCCTCCGCACGCCGCCATGATCATGTCCTCGCCGCCGGCATCTCCGCGCCGGATCAGAATCAGGTCATTGTCGCCAATGTCGAGCAGTGACCCGAGTTGCATCAGCAGACCGGAAACGAAAAGATTCCGTGACCGGAAATCCATATTGCTTGCGGCATCGAGAACCTTGACCAGTCCGCGACGGCTGGACTCGATGGCCTGCAGGTCCTGAAATGAGCGAAGGGCCGAAACGAGGGAGGTGAAGAGCTTCTTCGCCGTCATCTCGGATTTCGATTTGTAATCGTTGATGTGATAGTTCAAAACCACATGCTCTTCCGGCGCATGACCCGGCTGACCAGTGCGCAATATGATGCGCACCATCTGATTGCCGATCTCCTCGCGAATCCGCCTGACTGTCCTGAGTCCGGAGTCCTCTGTTTCCATCACTACATCAAGAAACACGACGGCCGTATCCGGGTTCTGCCGTAGAAGCTCGCATGTCTGATTTCCGTCATAGGCATCGAGAAACTCGATATCGCGATCGCAAAAAGAGAAATCCCTCAAAACCAGTTTTGTCGCAACATGAACGTCGGGCTCGTCGTCGGCGATGAGAACCTTCCATGCGGACTTTCTCTCTGAAGCAGTGACTTCCGCTTCTTCGGCAAAAAGAAAATCATCGGCTTGATCGTCTGTTACACGGGGCTTGCTATTCATATCGACCTCTCGATACCAATTTCCGAATTTTTGGCTCTGCTGCGCAAACCACAGCCCAGGCGTCGTGACCCTGCAACTTGTGCGGGTCAATTGCCATTGATGAGAATACAGGAGAAGTCGCGCGCGTGCCGCGGTCGATCGACAGTGCAGGCATCATGTGGCGATGGCGATACTGCAAGTCCAAATTCGAGACTTTTGTGCCGCCGGAAACTTCGCGACGGGACGGGGCGTGCTATTTGACGCGGGTGAGGAAAGGTCGCCCGGATGGCCGGTCGGAAATCGGCGATGGCGGAGTCTCCGATCCAGACGGCAGTCCGGGTACCGGACTCACGGCAACCGGCACGCCTTCCTGCTGCAAGGTCCGCTCATTCTCTTCATCAGCCGTGGCTGCCGCCACGGTCCGTTCGGTGACCTCAAAGGCCATGCCCTCGCCATTCTCCCGGGCATAGATTGCGGCTACCCGCTCGATGGGTACCACAACCGGGAAAGAACGCCCACCAAAACGTGCCTGGAAGGTGATTTCCTCGTTGCCCATCAACAACTGATGCGTGGCTTCCAGTCCAACGTTGAGAACAATCTGGCCATCCTTGACGAATTCACGTGGCACACGTGTCGTGGTATCGACCACAACCGTAAGATAGGGGGTAAAGCCCTGATCGGCGCACCATTCATGCAGG
>CAIYDK010000058.1 GCA_903924955.1 uncultured beta proteobacterium
AACCGCTGCACTGCGGGTCTACAACTTGCCCTGGACCTGACGTTCAGTTTTGACGGTCAGCTTCGCAGAAACGTGGCTGGCTTCAGGAGACACTAAGCGGGTCTTCGCCACCGTCGGCTTTCCGGCGCTCCATTTCAAAGCCGTAAAGAAGCCGTTCGTGGCCACCTGCAAGGTGACCATTGGCGATAGTGAGTTTGATGAAATGCCTGTCAGATACCTGACATTGGCATCAGTAGGCCGGCAGTTAGCTTTGTAGCCACGATTTGTACAATTTGGATACGCTTTGCTCAAGCCCCCAGGCATGGGTCTGGCGCTGAGTGATGCCGATATTGCAGTCATGCGACAGACTGATCTGCCATTTCGACTCGGTGAGAACCTGCCGTTGGGAAACAAAGACCGATAAACTACATGGGGAGGTCGTTTCGATCATTTTTACCGGATACTGCTCGGGCTCAGAATCCAAGTTTCTCGCCGGCCCCCAGGAAAGTAGCCACTCCAAGGAGGGCAAAGATTGCAGCGGCAATTGAGTGCACCAGTTTCATAGGAATCTTTGCTGCAAGTTTGTCGCCCACAAATACGGCAGGTACGTCGGCGATCAGCATCCCCAGTGTTGTACCTATTACGACCAGGAACGGGTTCGCATAATGTGCAGCCATCGCTACGGTTGCGATCTGAGTTTTGTCTCCCATTTCGGCGAGAAAGAATGTGATTAACGTGGCACCGAACACACCAAAACGCCTGGCAACTTGGGTTTCTTCTTCTTCTATTTTGTCGGGAATCATTGTCCAAGCAGCCATGCCGAGGAAAGAAGCACCCAATACCCAACGCAGAACTTCTGGAGACGCAGTTGCCGTGATCCAGGCACCCAAAGCGCCAGCCAAGCCATGATTCACGATGGTGGCGCACAGAATTCCCAGGATGATGGGAACAGGTTTCTTGAATCGGGCTGCGAGGATGAAGGCGAGCAGTTGTGTCTTATCGCCGATTTCGGCCAGTGCAACAACGCCCGTCGATACAAAGAGTGATTCCATATTGGTTTCCAAGGCCGGACTAGAACGATGACCACGCATCACCCCGGCCATTCCGAAGACTGCATGGTCAAAGGTCTTGTCAAGTTAGAAACCGCTTGCACCATGGTCCGTGAACCAAGTATGTTGACGCAAGCCCTGATGCTTAAGCAAGAGGCGACTACTCCCCAGTGACTCGGTCATGTTATCAGAGTCAGAATTCAGGTGGTTTGCCACATGGACAGATCGTCCAGATAGCAGATCGTCCAGATAGCAGCTCGGCGATACGCAGCCAGCGTCGGGCTGATCAAATCTGGCGCTCGCCCGAACGAGCCAAGACTTATTCAGGGCGACGCCGGATGGTTGGCCGGTCATGAGTCTTCGCTCGCTAAACCTCTGTGTCGTCTGCCATCTCCAGCGCAGCATCAACATCGATGCCCAGATCGCGTGCTGTACGTGCGACCTTTGCATGGCCAAGTAAAAGTTGTATGGCACGCACGTTGTTGGAGCGTCGGTAGATGCCTATCTCGCAATTGCTTTTGCTTTGACCACTTGAAAAATATTTTATTCCTTGCGGAATAAAGTGACGCCACCAAACGTTTATGCCTGTAAGCACCAAATGGTGCGAATCAAACCTGGATCATTCATGAAATCTTCTATTGCATTCCTGGCACGTCAAACAGCATCGACCGTCTGTCTTGCAGTCGTCATCTTGGCTGGCTGCGCCTCGGTATCAAATTCGCCGACAAAGGTGGCTGACGGCGTCTTGACTGGTCCCAACGGCATGACACTCTACACATTCGACAAGGACGTAGCAGGTAGCGCCAAGTCTGTTTGCAACGGCCCATGCGCCACCAACTGGCCACCCTTGATGGCGACCGAGACTGACGGACCTTCTGGCGATTTCACGGTCATCACCCGTGATGATGGAAAGAAGCAATGGGCCTTGAAAGGCAAGCCCTTGTATTTTTGGGCCAAGGACAGCAAGCCCGGTGACAAAACTGGCGATGGATTCAACAAGCTGTGGCAAGTTGCCAGACCCTGATTGCATAGCACCAGCCTTGCTGAGCCGCCCATGATCCGACAGCCCATCGTTGCGCATATCCCGGACCTGCGTCGCTATGCGCGAGCGCTGACGGGAGATGTCTGGGCCG
>CAIYDK010000059.1 GCA_903924955.1 uncultured beta proteobacterium
GGGAGGCACCGTGGTGGCTGCCACGTCCGAGCCGGGCCGCGGCGTCACCAATGGAATGAGCCAGTATTCGCGCAACGAGCGTAACGCCAATGCCGGCATCGTGGTGGGCATTGACCCCAGCGACTTTCCCTGCGACGAGGCCAGCTTCGTGCAGGCTTTTGGCGCGGTGGATGGCGCGCGCTATGCGCAGGAGGCTGCTGCTCTGGCCGCCGCTCACCCAACTGGCAGCCCGGGCGCCACACACCCGTTAGCGGGCATTGCGCTCCAGCGATCGCTGGAGTCGCGTGCTTACACGCTGGGCGGCAGCAGCTACGAGGCGCCGGGGCAGTTGGTGGGGGACTTCATTGCCGCGCGGCCATCCACCACATTTGGCACTGTGCTGCCGTCCTACAAACCCGGCGTCAAGCTAGGCAATCTGGCCGACAGCCTGCCCGCCTATGCCATTGCGGCCATTCGCGAGGCATTGCCGATTTTCGGCAAGAAGATCAAGGGCTTTGACATGCACGACGCGGTGCTGACCGGGGTGGAAACCCGCACCTCGTCACCGCTGAAAATCCCACGCGGCGACAACTTGCAGAGCATCAACGTGGCGGGGCTCTACCCGGCCGGTGAGGGTGCGAGCTATGCCGGCGGCATCCTGTCGGCGGCGGTGGATGGCATCAAGGTGGCGCAAGCGATTGCTGAAATACTTTCCAGCAAAGCTACCAAACTGCAAACCCACTAACCACACAACGCAACAGCCCCGTCCACGGCGCGTGGGCCAGGGCGCAGTCCGCGCGCAGTGAACGCCCATGCCAATCTAGGTGTTTACGCTAATGCACCATTTTGTGGCACACAACTTGTGTAATTCAGTGCACTCCAGCAACTCACGGTGTGGCTTGCTGTTGAGAACAGACCGTGCGTTTGATGTCAGATATCTCATGCCATGGGTGGTGGGCCAATAACGAGGAGAACTTGATGAGCGTTCGTGAGTTTGATATCGCCGACGAAGCCGGCCACGACTTTTCTGAAATAGAAAAACGTCTAGGCGTATCACGCCGAACCTTCCTGAACTTCTGCACCGGTGTAGCGGCCTCTTTTGGGCTGGGAACGAAGTCCGCCCTGGCGATGGCCGAGGCGATCGCCAATCCGGCAAGAACGCCCGTGATCTGGCTGCACGGCCAGGAGTGCACGGGGCCTACCGAGTCCTTGCTGCGCTCAGAACAACCCAGTTTTGAGCACTTGATTCTTGATCTCATTTCGCTGGACTACCACCAGACACTGGACGCAGGCGCCGGACATCGCGTGGAAGAAATCAAACGCGAGACGATGAAGAAGTACAAGGGCAAATACCTGCTGGTCATTGAAGGGGCCATCCCGACCGGGCAAAACGGCATTTTCTGCAAGATCGGCGGGCAGACCATGATGGATGCCGCCAAGGAAGCTGCTGAAGGCGCCGCTGCCATTGTGGCCTTCGGTTCTTGTGCCAGTTGGGGTGGTGTCCAATCGGCTTCACCCAACCCCACCGGCGCTACGGGTGCCCCACAATTCCTCAAGGACAAGACCGTCGTCACCATCCCGGGTTGCCCGCCCAACCCCGCCAACTTCCTGGGAACGGTGCTGTACTTCGTCACCTACGGCAAGCTGCCACCCATCGACGAGAAGGGTCGTCCGAAATGGGCTTATGGGCGCCTGATTCACGAGAACTGCTACCGCCGACCGCACTTCGATGCCGGCCGCTTCGCCACACAGTTTGGCGATGACGGACACAAGCAGGGTTGGTGCCTTTACAAAATGGGCTGCAAGGGGCCGGAAACCTTCAACAACTGCCCCAGCCTGGAGTACAACAACGTTGGCGGAGGCGTCTGGCCCATTGGCGTTGGGCATCCCTGCTTTGGCTGCTCCGAAGAGGGCACAGGCTTCAGCAAGCCCATGTTCAGCCTGGCCGAGGTCAAGACCCATACGCCACCGAACGTATTCCCGATCATTGCCGAACGGCAGAATCCCGGCTCATCCACCATGGTGGCTGCGGCGGCTATTGCAGGCGTTGCTGTCGGCGTAGCGCTCGGCGCCACGATGGTTGCCGGCAAGAAGCTGGGGGAAAAGGATGCGGAGGCTCCTCAAGACCCTGGCAAAGGGGTGTGAGCATGAAGCGCAGAAACTTTTTCCAGGCATCGCTGGGTGCCGCTGGTGCTGCACTGGCGAGCACGTCGGTGCAGGCCAGGCCCAATCTGGAACCCGCACCGCAAGCCGTTGGCATGCTCTTTGATTCCACGCTGTGCGTTGGCTGCAAAGCCTGCGTCAGCAAATGCAAAGAAGTCAACGGCATGCCGCCGGTTCCCATGGGCAGCGAAGTGCATGCCGACTTTGCCCTGGACCTTTCCCCCAAGACGCTCAACGTCATCAAAATCTACAAAGACGGCGCAGCAGCGCAAAAGGACCGTGAGCAAAACGGTTTTGCCTTCGAGAAGCGCAGCTGCATGCACTGCGTGGACCCTGGTTGCGTATCGGTCTGCCCGGTCTCGTCGCTCACCCGCGACCCGCTGACGGGCATCGTCAGCTACGACGCCGACGTGTGTATTGGGTGCCGGACCTGCATGACGGGTTGCCCCTACAACGTGCCGCAGTACGACTATGACAACGCGTTTGGCAAGATCCACAAGTGCCAGATGTGCAACCAGAAGGGCGTCGAGCGCATCAGCAAGGGCGGCATGACAGGGTGTGCAGAGGCCTGCCCCACCGGTGCGACGCTGTTTGGCTCGCGTGAGACGCTGCTCGCAGAAGCCAAACGCCGCATCGCACTCAAGCCAGGGCAGGTCTACAACTACCCGCGCGGCGATGTACGCAAGCCGGCGAGTTTCCATGAAAAAGTGGTGCCGCAGTACCAGAGCCATGTGTGGGGCGAAAAGGAAGCCGGCGGCACCAACGTCATGCACCTGTCTGCAGTACCGTACGACAAGATGGGTATGCCGCCCTTGGGTGAGCGTTCCCACGCTTCGATCTCCGAGGGTGTGCAAAGCACCGTGTACAGCTTTATGGCACTGCCGGCCATTGCATTGGGTGGACTGAGCTGGATCGTCAAGCGCAACACCGAAAACGCCAGCAAAGAGGGAGAGGACAAGTCATGAACCACCACGTTGTACTGAACCGCCCCTGGCTCACCCGGCCCTTTCTGGTGCTGAGCGTGTTTGCGGCTATTGCGCTGGTCTTGCTGGGTGTGCGCTTCACTAGCGGGATCGGGTCGGTGACCAATCTGAGCGGCGGCTACCCATGGGGTATATGGGTGGTTTGGGACATCGTTGTCGGCACGGCGCTGGCTTGCGGCGGATACGCACTGGCGGTGACAGTCTATGTCTTCAACAACGGACGCTACCACCCGCTGATCCGTTCGGCCCTGCTGACCAGCCTGCTGGGCTACGCTCTGGGTGCAGCGGGTGCCTTTATCGACATGGGTCGATATTGGAATTTCTACAACATGTTTCTGCCCTGGCAGGTCAACACCCACGCTGTCATGCTGGAAGTGGGTCTGTGCGTGTTCAGCTATGTGATGGTCCTCGCCATCGAGTTCCTTCCAACGGTACTCGAGAAGTACAAGGCCGAAGCCTTGCAGAAGAAGCTCAACAGCTTGCTGTTCTTCTTCATTGCCTTGGGCATACTGCTGCCAACCATGCACCAGTCATCGCTGGGTAGCTTCCTGATTGCCATGGGCTGGAAGGTTCATCCGCTGTGGCAAACCCTGGAACTGCAGCCACTACTGGCGATTTTGTCGGCCTTCACCATGGGCTTTGCAGCAGTCATCTTTGAGGCTTCTGTGGGTTCTGTCGGATTCAGGCGGCAACCGGAAACGCCCATGTTGGCCGGACTGGGCAAGATCATCATTGCACTCACCGCGGCCTTCCTGGTGGTGCGTTTCACAACGCTCCTGATGACTGGCAAGTTGGGACTGATATTTGCGTTCGACCTCGGCAGCGTCATGTTCCTGATAGAGACGGCCCTGTTCATCTATCCGGTGGTCGTCCTGAGTTCTGCCACGCGGCGTACCCAGGGTCGGCCGTTGCTCTACGCGGCGGTGAGCATGATGGCGGCTGGTGCGCTGTACCGTTTTGATGCCTTCATGATCACCTTCAATCCGGGTGAAGGGTATAGCTACTTCCCGGCTCTGCCCGAGGTTTTGATAACAGTCGGCATGGTTGCCATAGAGATCATGGCTTATCTATTCATCGTCAAACAGCTTCCGGTTTTGGCTCGCGAAGAGCACTAAGCACCTGATATTCCATTCGGTTAAGGAGAATTTTTGTGGCAAAACGCATAACAGTAGACCCCATCACCCGCATTGAGGGCCATCTGCGCATTGATGTCGAGGTCGACAACGGGCATGTGACCAAGGCTTGGTCTTCCGGGCAAATGTGGCGCGGCATTGAAAAAATTCTGGTGGGCCGCGATCCACGCGAGGCATGGTCTTACACCCAGCGTTTCTGCGGTGTATGCACCACGGTGCATGCCATTACATCGGTTCGCGCCGTAGAAAACGCGCTGCAACTGGAGATCCCGGTCAATGCGCAACTGATCCGCAACATCATCCAGACCGCGCACGCAATCCAGGACCACATCGTTCACTTCTACCATCTGTCGGCACTGGATTGGGTGGACGTCACCTCGGCGCTCAAGGCCAATCCGGTTACCACGGCAAAGCTCGCCGAGTCCTTGTCTGACTGGTCGTTGAACGGGGCCCACGAAATGAAGGCCGTGCAGGAGCGTCTCAAGACCTTCGTCGGCAGTGGCCAACTTGGGCCCTTTGCCAGCGGGTTTTGGGGGCACCCGGCGATGAAACTGCCGCCTGACGTCAACCTGATGGCTGTTGCCCACTACATGCAGGCGCTGGATGTGCAAAATTTTGCCAACAAGATTGTGGCGATTCTGGGTGGCAAAAGCCCACACATTCAAAACGTGGCCGTCGGCGGGGTGTCCAACTCCATCAGCCACGATGCTCCGTCGGTCTTGAACATTGAGCGGCTGATGCTGATCAAGGGCTTCATCGACAAGCTTTCGCATTTCGTGAAATCCGCCTACTTGACGGACGTGCCAGCGGTCGGGGCGTTCTATCTTGACTGGACCAAATACGGCGGCGGCATCAATAACTACCTGTCGGTTCCGGATTGCCCGCAAGACAGCAAAGGCACCGTGTTCGACCTGCCGGGCGGCTATATCAGCGGCGGTGATCTGAAATCGCTCAAACCCATCACCACCTTCAACGATGCCTACTTCCGCGATGGCGTTGCCGAGAGCTCCAAGCACGCCTGGTACACCGGCGACAAGGCCTTGCATCCATGGGTTGGTGAAACCGAACCGCAGTACACCGACTTCCAGGAGAACGGCAAGTATTCCTGGGTGAAGGCACCCACCTTCTACGGCAAACGCGCTGAAGTGGGCCCGCTGGCCGACGTGCATATCGGCGTGGCCTCCGGCAACAAACGCTATATCAAATACCTGGATCAAGCCATTGGCACCATGAAGGCGGTGGGCAAGTTGTCGGATGTTCCGCTGATTGCGCTGCAGTCCACCATTGGACGCCATGCCGCACGCGCGGTGCGTTGTGCGGTGATGATCGACACCCTGAATGACCAATGGGAAAAACTGGTGGCCAACATTGGCAAAGACCAAACCACCTTCAACGCCCCCAGCTTCCCCAAGGGCGAGATCAAAGGCGTTGGCTTCCACCAGGCGCCGCGCGGCGCGCTGTCGCACTGGGTGGTGATTGACAACGGCAAGATCAAGAACTACCAGGCAGTCGTGCCCAGCACCTGGAATGCGGGTCCGCGTGACGCCGACGACCAGATTGGTCCCTACGAGGCCGCCCTGATGAACAACCCAATCGCCGACCCCGACAAGCCACTGGAGGTGCTGCGCACCGTTCACTCCTTTGACCCCTGCATTGCCTGCGCCATTCACATGTTCGACAACGAGCAGCGTGAAATCGTTCAGGTCAAGGCACTGTAGGTCGTCCAGAAGAAGGCACGATATGAAGACCACTGGCAGGTTCAAAAATGTTCTGGTCATCGGCATGGGCAACGTGCTGATGCAAGATGAGGGCATCGGCGTGCGTGCGGTCGAGGAACTCGACGGCCGTTATGTATTCCCGCCACAGGTCCGGCTCATGGATGGGGGTACTACGGGAATCGAGCTGTTCGAGCCGATGCGCACGGCCGATTGTTTGATCGTTGCCGATGCAGTCAACTTTGACCGGCCACCGGGCACCCTGATTCGCATTGCAGATGAAGAGATCAACGCCTTCTTTCAGACCAAGATTTCCAACCACCAGCTCGGACTCTCTGATCTGTTGGCACTGCTGGTCATGCGCAACGAGACGCCACAGCATGTCGCCATCATCGGCATGGTTCCGTACGGGCTGGAAAACCGCCTGGGCCTGAGCAAACCGGCCGCCGCCGGACTGGACGCCATGGTTGACATGCTGGTCAAGGAACTGGCCCTGGCCGGCATCAGTGCCACACCACGGCAGGAAGTGCGCATCGGGCATTGGCACCACCAGGCCGATCTGGAGGAGCAGGCGGCATGTGCGTAGGTACA
>CAIYDK010000060.1 GCA_903924955.1 uncultured beta proteobacterium
CCGCCGGCGGGGAAGGCAATGACCAGCTTGATGGGCTTGGCGGGGAAGGTGCTGGGTTGCGCATGCGCCTCCATCAGCGGGGCGGCAAGTGCAGTGGCGGCGAGATGAATAGCGTGGCGGCGATGCATGGTGCGCTCCTGGTTTTGTGGGGATTAAAGATCAGTGTATTTGGCGGCGGTGCCACGCGCCAACGCAGCGGGGTATTTTTCTGCGTTGACCCGCATCTTGGCCTGGGCGGCGGCGATCAGGCCTATGCCGAGTTTGTCGCACAGTTGCAGCAGGTAAAGGAATACGTCAGCCGCTTCGGCGGCGACCTCTGCCTTTTTGTCATCAGTGAGCGACTGGCTTTGTGCATCGGTCAGCCACTGGAAGTGTTCCAGCAGCTCAGCCGCCTCCACCGACAGCGCACAGGCCAGGTTCTTGGGCGTATGGAACTGCTCCCACTCGCGCTCTGCCGCGAAGGCGCGCAGGGCCTGGACGAGTGGCTCCAGCGGGTTTAACGGTGAAATCATGCTCTAGCCCCCGTAGTCATTGCGTAAGCAGCTATATCTTTCATAGTGACTTCAGTCAACGGTCGGGCTACCGCGCCAGCACCGCAGCCAGCGCCACACCGGTGTGCGTGCCCAGCTTGACCACCGCTTCGGGCGTTGCAGCTGCCACTACGCACCCACCAGCATTGCCGCCGTCCGGCCCCAGGTCAATAACCCAGTCGGCCTCGGCAATCACATCCAGATCATGCTCGATGACGACCACGCTGTGGCCGGCATTGACCAGGCGGTGCAGCACATGGATGAGTTTCTCCACATCGGCCATGTGCAGGCCCACGGTGGGCTCATCCAGCACATACAAGGTATGCGGCGCCTTTTGACCGCGCTTGCCAATGTCGTCGCGCACCTTGCTCAGTTCCGTCACCAGCTTGATGCGCTGCGCCTCGCCACCACTGAGTGTGGGCGACGGCTGGCCCAGCGTGAGGTAACCCAGCCCCACGTCTTTCAGCAGTTGCAGCGGGTGGGCAATGACGGGCATGGCGGCGAAGAAGTCGACCGCCTCGTCCACTTCCATCTGCAGCACGTCGCCAATGTTCTTGCCGCGCCAGGTAACGGCTTGCGTTTCGGGGTTGAAGCGTGCACCCCGGCAGGTTTCGCACAACACTTTGACGTCGGGCAAGAAGCTCATGCCAATGGTGCGAATGCCCTGCCCTTCGCAGCCGGGGCAGCGGCCCTCACCGGTGTTGAAGCTAAATCGGTTGGCAGCATAACCACGGGCCCGGGCCTCCAGTGTGTCGGCAAAGAGTTTGCGGATGGTGTCCCAAAAGCCAATGTAGGTGGCGGGGCAGGAGCGCGGAGTTTTGCCGATGGGGGTCTGGTCCACTTCCAGCACGCGGTCTACCGTTTCAAACCCGGTGACGGCCTCGCACCCCGTCCACTGAATTTTTTCTCCAGCATCGAGTGCGTCGCGGCCTGCTTTGGTGCTGCGCTTCTGTACGGCCACCTGCACGTTGGTCAGCAGTACGTCTCTGGCCAGGGTTGATTTGCCGGAGCCACTGACCCCCGTGATGGCAACCAGGCGTTTCAACGGGACGTTGGCGAAGAGGTTTTGCAGGTTGTGCAATTTCGCTCCGTGGACTGTTAGCCAGTCAATTCTCGGCGACGAAATTGCTGAGCCCGCTGCTGCGATGGAGGTGCGTGCGGTGGAGCGGTTGGCGAGTGTGGCGTATTCGGCGGCTACGCGGGTGCGCTCTGCCAGATCCGCATTCGCTGCGGCGCTTGCATTGACCTGTGCGGCCAGCGCTGCGGCTTTGGCCGCCTTCCCCGTCAGTGGCTTTGAACCCTTCGCGCTCGCAAGAGCCAAAACAGCAAGCTCACTTGCGCCAACAGAATTGGGATCCGACCCCATTTCTGCAACCGCCCGGCGCGCGGCCAGTGGATGCTTCATCGCATGCAACAGATACCGCCCGGTCTGCGACTCAGGAGCGTTCTGTACATCGGCAACCGATCCTTCCGCAACCAGACGCCCTCCCCGCTTGCCCGCACTCGGCCCAATGTCGATGATGTGGTCCGCATGGCGAATGGTTTCCTCGTCGTGCTCCACCACGACCAGGGTGTTGCCCTTATCGCTGAGCGAGCGAAGCGCGCCCAATAAAATCTTGTTGTCCCGGGCATGCAGGCCAATGGTGGGCTCGTCGAGCACGTAACACACACCCTGCAAATTGCTGCCCAGTTGCGCGGCCAGCCGTATGCGCTGCGCCTCACCACCGCTGAGCGTGGGCGCGCCGCGGTCCAGCGTGAGGTAGCCCAGGCCGACTTCTTCCAGAAATTCGAGCCTGCTCTTGATCTCGGGCACCAGGTCACGCGCAATGTCACCCTCACGGGTCGTCATGCCGCCAATCACCTGCAGCGTCTGCACCCACTTGCGCACATCGGTGACAGATAGGCGCGCAATGTCGGTGATGCCCACGCCATTGAAGCGCACGGCACGTGCCGTGGCGTTCAGGCGTGTGGCCTGGCAGGTAGGGCAATTCGCATCGTGCAGGTCTTCAATGTCGGCTTCGGCGAAGGTCTGCTCGCGCCCCTTGCTGTCGTCGTCCTTCACCGAATCGTCAAACACCTTGCGCTGATCTTTGGTCAAGGCTACGCCGGTGCCCACGCAATCCGGGCACCAGCCGTGTTTGCTGTTGTAACTGAACAGACGCGGGTCCAGCTCCACATACGAGGTGGAGCACACCGGGCAAGCCCGCTTGGTCGAAAACACCTGCACGCTGCCGATGCCGGCTGCGGGTGTGCCAGCCAGCATGGCCTCTTTCAGGCCGTCCATGCCGGAGATCACATGCACCACACCCTTGCCATGCACCAGTGCCGTCGCCAGTGCTGCGCGCAATTGCGCCTCTTGCGCCGGGTTCACGTCCAGGCTGGCAACCGGTAGCTCGATGTTGTGTTCCTTGAAGCGATCAATGCGCGGGAAGTTGGTGGTCGGCAAAAAGTTGCCATCCACCCGCAAGTGCGTAAAGCCACGCGGCCGCGCCCAGTCGGCCAGCTCGGTGTAGACGCCCTTGCGGCCCGACACCAGTGGCGCCAGCAGGCCAATGTGCTGACCGCGAAAGTCTTTCAGCAACTGCGCCGCAATGCGGTCCGCCGACTGCGGCTCCACCGCCGCACCGTCGTGAATGCAATGCTGCGTTCCCAGCTTGACGTACAGCAGGCGCAGGAAGTGCCAGACCTCGGTGGTGGTGCCGACGGTAGATTTGCGGCCACCGCGTGACAGGCGCTGCTCAATCGCCACCGTTGGGGGGATGCCGTACACCGCATCCACTTCGGGGCGGCCTGCGGGTTGCACGATGCTACGGGCGTAGGCGTTGAGACTTTCCAGGTATCGGCGCTGGCCTTCGTTGAACAGAATGTCGAATGCCAGGGTGGATTTGCCGGAGCCTGAGACGCCGGTTACGACGTTGAACTTGCCTCTTGGAATGTCGACGCTTAGAGACTTCAGGTTGTGTTCTTTGGCGTTGACGATTTGAATGGAGTTGCTTTCTCCGCCCTCTCTCGCCCCCGCCGGGGCGAAAGAGGGAGCTTGAACAGCCATATTTGGCCGCGTGTTTAAAGGAAGGGGAGCGCCATCGCCTGATGGCGTTGGGAAGGCAGCGCGTTCCAGATACTTTGCACTAGGCTCCGCAACTTCATGCACCACACCCATAGCGGCTGCGTACTCGCGCAGAGCCTTTCCGGTGTGGGAGGTTGGGTGCAGCATCACGTCCTCGGGCGTGCCGTAGGCCACGACTTCACCGCCTGCATCACCGCCCTCAGGCCCCAAATCAATCAGCCAGTCGGACGCGCGAACCACATCCAGGTTGTGCTCGATCACCAGCAAGGAATGGCCGGCGTCCAGCAGCTTGCGCAGGGCGCGCATCAGCTTGGCGATGTCGTCAAAGTGCAGCCCGGTGGTCGGCTCGTCCAGCATGAACAGCGTGCCGCGCCGAGCCACTGCCTGGCGGCTGGCGGTGCTGCTCCTGGCAGCCTCGGCCAGGAAACCAGCCAGCTTCAAACGCTGCGCCTCGCCGCCTGACAGGGTGGGCACGGGCTGTCCCAGCTTCACATACTCCAGCCCCACGTCGACGATGGGTTGGAGGGCGCGGATGACGTCGCGGTCGTTCGAAAAAAGATCGGCCGCTTCGGTGACCGTCAGAGCCAGCACCTCGGCTACGTTGACGCGCCGGGCCTTGCGCTCAATCGTCACCTCCAGGATTTCGGGCCTGTAGCGCTTGCCATCGCAGTCCGGACAGCGCAGGTACACATCGCTCAGGAATTGCATCTCGATGTGCTCAAACCCGGAGCCACCGCAAGTCGGGCAGCGCCCATCGCCGCCATTGAAACTGAACTTGCTGGCCGTGTAGCCCCGCTCACGCGACAGGTCGCCACCGGCAAACAGTTCGCGAACGGCATCCCACGCCCCGACATAGCTCACGGGGTTTGATCGCGCCGTTTTGCCAATGGGCGATTGGTCTACAAACACCACTTCGCTCAACTGCTCTGCACCCAGCAGGCGGCTGTGTGCGCCCGGCGTTTCGGTGGCCTTGCCAAAGTGGCGCAACAGGGCCGGGGCCAGCACGTCCTGCACCAGCGTGGACTTGCCGGAGCCGCTGACACCGGTGATGCACACCAGGCGTTGCAGTGGAATTTCGATGTTGACGTTCTTCAGGTTGTGCTCGGTGGCGCCTTCCAAAATCAGGCGCGGCGTGTTTTCCGCCACCATGCGCTTGAAGCCCATACCCACCTGCTTGCGCCCGCCCAGATAGGCACCGGTCAGGGTATCGGCACCGCGCAGCGCCTCGGTACTGCCGTCAAACACTATTCTGCCGCCGCGCTCGCCGGGGCCGGGGCCCATGTCGATCATGCGGTCCGCCGCCAGCATCACCGCCGGGTCGTGCTCGACCACCACCAGGGTGTTGCCCGCATCG
>CAIYDK010000061.1 GCA_903924955.1 uncultured beta proteobacterium
TGACCTCGCATGAGAACTTCCGGTCGCCGCGCGCCTTGGTGAAACTCATCAATAGTCTGCACCTCACTAACACCGACGTCGAAGCGCTCTCGGCCCATGAAGGCGAATTTCCAGACCCCATTGTTTACGAGTCACCAGAAAAGATTGCCCCGTGCACCATCACCGCAGTCGAGCGCTGCCTGCAACGTGGCTTCAACATCGATGACATTGCCATTGTCAGCATGCGGGGGCGGGAACGCTCATTGCTACAGGGGCTTGGCCGATTGGGCTCGTGGACACTGCGGCACTTCACCGGAAGATTCGACGAAGGTGGCGGCGCGGTCTGGACTGAGGGGCAGTTACTGATTGAATCGGTGCGTCGCTTCAAGGGCCAGGCTGCCGCGGCGGTAGTGCTCACGGAATGCGATCTTGCCCAGCTCGACGCAATGAGTCGAAGATTGCTTTTTGTGGGGCTAACGCGGGCACGGGTGCATTTGGAATGGGTGGTATCTTTACATACGGCAACGCTATTAGAGAAGTCGTTACAACTCTAAATGCGCTGCCCCAGGTTTCTCTCAACCAAAATCGCGCCTATATCTTCAACATCACCGCTTCTTGTTTTGCGCGCGTCAATGCCACATAAATCAGCTTTCGTTCACTGCCAGTCTCGTTAGGATCGCGAAGGAACAGAGTCGGAGCGATGACGACAACTCGATCAAACTCCAACCCCTTGGCGCGGTGCATGGTTGCAAAGTGGATGCAGGCTGCGTCACTTGCAATGTTTTGATTTGCGTCGATCACTGACGTCTTGAACCCGGCATTCACAAACTGTTTCGCGAGAGCCTCGCGCATAGCCTTGCTACTTGCAATGACACAGGTGCTTCCGATATGTCCTTCGACATCCTTGGATTGCCAGCCCTTAACGCTTTCAATGGCGAGCTTGACGGCATTCTCAATACCATCCACATCCATGACCACCGGCGCTGGTCCGTGCGACAGTGATTTATACCGATGCGTCTCGTCATGGCCATCATCAAGATCGTCTACCTCGCAGCCTTCCAAAAGCGCGATTGCCAAGCGACGGATTTCATCCGTGGTCCGGTAATTTAGGTACAGCTTGCGCGAACGACCGCGAATATCTATCCCGCACTTGCTCATGGCCGCACGATTTCGCGTGTAAATCCGTTGATGGCCATCGCCGACAAAGAAAAGATCATTTGCCTCGCGGTGGATCATCGCCCTGAGCAACTTTAGAGCCTGTGGTCCAAGGTCTTGGGTCTCATCGACAACGATCCCGCTGTACGGGAGCAGCTTTCCGCTTGCGTCCTCCTGCTCCAGCAGGCTGGCGATTTCCCGGTATGCATCGTCCACTTCTTTCAGCTTTCGCGACGTCAGTTGCCCGCGGTATTCTTCAAACACCGGCCAAATTGCATCGCGTTTGGCTCGACTCAAGATAACACCTCTACCGGTGCGCCTGACGGTGCGGTATTCATCCCGTGTCGTCACACCCTGGGCAAGTACCACCTGTTCCAGTTCTTGTTCGTAAAAGTTGGAAGGAAGATCAACCGATGAATCTTTGGTAGCCATGGCGGCTTGCCACGCTTGCAAGGCGCCGTCTTTGCTTCGGTCATAAACGATTTTGTGCTCCAGCTTGCGGGAACGCATGTACCCGTGAACCCACGCGTCCAAGTTGCGGACCTCAATCTTCGCCATCGTTTTGGGCGAGCACAGGGTCTTCAAGTTATCTTCAATGTCAGTCGCGAGGTTCTTGGTGAAGGTGGTGAAGAGCACCTTTTTCCCATCCGGTGTACGGTTTTCCGCCAACCATTTAGCCCGGTGCATGGCCAGCACGGTCTTGCCAGTACCTGCACCTCCCAGTACGCGAACCGGACCACTGCGGTCACCGCCGGCTAATTTGTGCTGAGTTGGATGAAGGAATATGCGCCATTGAGCCAGCGGTGCATTCATGATCGCCAACATGGCTTCATCGTCATCCACCACTACGAAACGGGACTGCGATTCAGGTGTGGCCAGTGCGGCAGCATAGTCATCGGTATTGATCGACCGATCTACCCGAGTCTCGCGAGAGCTCAGAACCTGGGCAACAGTATCGCCCGCAGCAATAAGAAATAAGCCTTCGTAGGCTTCAACTGGTAAACCGGCCTGCAAGCTGTCTAGTTCTACCTCTGACTGAATCGCCCGAATTCTTGCCAACCACTCTTGGGGTACACCTAGGCTCATGAGCTCGTGATCAGACATCTCTGCGTAGATCAGTGATTGCGATACTGAATTTTCTGCATTGCCGGCAGTCGACCTTACTTCCACCAAGGCGGCAGCAGGTTCGGCCTTAACCTCGTCGACGGCCAAGACCTCTTCGACCACCACAATCTGCATGGCGCCAGTCACAGGGTTGATTGCCAACTTGCGACGCTCAGCCCATTTGTACGCCGCATCATGGTGGTCGACGTACAAAAGAACGTAAACATCCCCACTCTCAGGCTTAAAAACTATGCCCCGCCAATCCTGGTCAATGCGCACCGACTTTAGATTCGGATCACGCGCAGCATGAATCTTTTCGTAGTTGATGCCAGGGCTTTTAGGATCTGTTTGAAAAATCACTGCCCACTTCAATACTTTGGAATGAATGCTAGCTGGCAGCTTGGCCAACTGAAACAGAAAGTCCTGCGAGAGGGCGACTTTGGGTTTAAGGCTCATACCGACTCTCCCTCATTTGATTTTTTCGAATTGACAATTCCAAGGGCACCACATACTGCATCTATCCATAACGCACCATCAACAGTAGCACTGTCCTCATCGAGCACCAGCGTCTGCCACCCGCCGCTTTTCCAAACAACCGCAAGGTCACTTTGGTCAAAAGTGAGTAGTGCCAGATGCGATGCAGCCCAAGCCATTTCGGCCTCGGCCACCACCATTCCACGGTCATCGGCAAGCTCATAGCCAATCACTGGGGGGGTAGCGCCCAAGTCGGCCAGTGTCTTCAAACCTGGGCGCAGTAGCTCGATGGTCATATCCAGCGCCGCTGTCCATTCCTGCGACAGAGCGATCTGGTCAGTTGAACCTGCTGGTGTTACTGTCGCTGGCTTAAGGTTTACCAGAGACTCAAGATCGCCCGCCTGGATGCCACTGGCCGTTGCCATCAACATACCCGGTAATGTCTGCAGGGTATTAAACAACTGCAACCAACGACGCCAGCTGAGGTGTGGTTTTTGCTCGGATTGATCCACAAAGTCATCAAGCACCAGCGCCCCTGGCGAGGTGACGCCTTCCAATTTCCCATCCGCGCACGCCATTGGCCACCACGACAAAACCACAGGCGATGCATCACTGCGCGACAGGCTGGGCATATGCGTGTTGCCTGGACTTTGAAGCCACGTCGGAAACTTCGCCATGCTGGTTGTCATTTCGGCTTTAACAGCCAATAAATCCGCTGAAGTAGACGGAACCATCAGAAATCCCAACCACAGCGCATTGCGCTGCAATTGCGACACCGCCATATCAGGCGCCTGCCCCGTACCGGGTGGTATCGCAAGAAAACTCAACAGCTGAAACACTGCCTGGTAGGCAAACGCCCCCTGCGCTGCCCGTGGAAGGCTTGGTGGCGCAGTTGAACCGTCATGTCGATTACACGCAACCAAGGGCGAATCCAGATCCGTACCAGCAGCACTAGACAGCGCCATCTTCACATCCTCATGCGTGACGGACCAAACCCAGTAATTGCCACTGGCCACCAACGCGCTGCGTTTGGCTGCGTCTTCACGCAATGAATGCTGGTGGTAAGCCCAACCATCACAGAAAACGGCAATCGGTTTTCGAGCAGACCCCGCTTGCCAAGGCCAAATGACGAAATCAGGTTTACTGGCAACCGCCACGCCGTCGGACGCTCCAATGTTGCATTGGGGCTCTATCCGGTAGCGCTGGCCTGCAAGCTCCATCACATAGCCAGACTTGCCGTTGACGATGTCCTGCACGAGCTTCACTGGAGGAAGGCCTAAGGTCCCGCCCATACGACGCAGGCTTTCAATAAAGCGGCTCTCCAGCACAGAATCAAAATTCGGGTTGATGAAGATGTCGGAAATCGTGGCGACCTTTTCCAGTTGGTCCAGGGATGCGACCAATTCAGTCAACACTTCCTTGCCGCGATCGCGGGACACCAAGTTCATATTGCGACCCAGGCGGTATTGGTACACGCAGCGGTAGCAGCCATCCTTTTCTGGATCCTCGTTGCATGAGCACTTGCTGATGGACTCCAGCGCCATGCGAAGTACGTCCGCCAGCGTGCCAGCGTCCTGTGCGAGCAATTGATGCA
>CAIYDK010000062.1 GCA_903924955.1 uncultured beta proteobacterium
ATAGGCTGTGAATTCATGCAGTTTCTTGAAAGTGCGGCTTTGCACAAAGCTCATCGCACCCGACAGTGCGCCTTGTTGTTCCTCGCCACCCAGCGTGAAAAAGCCGCTGGCGCCCACCACCAGGGTCAGCAGCAGCAGGACATAAATGGCCACGCTGCCGGTCGGGTTGTGACCGATGTGGCGTGCGGCTGTGCCGTTGATGACGCTGCGAAGGTAGATCCATGCCGCGCGTGGACCGTACCAGAACGAGGCAAAGCGGGCATAGTGTGTGCCCAGCAACCCCCACACCACACGAAAGCCGATCAGCCCCAGCATCAAATAACCCAGGAAGACATGCACTGCGAGCCAGCGGTCTGACCCTGTGCTAAGCCAGGCACCGATAAAACTTGCAACCAGTGTCCAGTGGAACAGCCGCGTTGGAAGGTCCCAGATCAGGGTTGGCTGCAGGGTGTTCACGCCTGAATGGCGGCGCCCCGTTATGGGTGAACCGCCATCGCCGTGCCGTCGTTTCCTTGCCCTCATCCTATTTGACGGACAGGACGTAGCTCATGAAGTCGCCCTTTTCCTGCGTGCTGCAGGTGCGTTTGAGGACATCATTGCAATTGCGTTTGAACCATTTTTCAACGTTGGCCGCGTCGGTAAAACGTTTTGGATTGGCGGCAGGTGCCAGCGGCAAAATTTCCTTGTTGGTGCTGGCATGCTTGCCTGCGGCCATGGGTGAGTCGGTGTGGCATGAAGCGCAGGACAGGGTTCCTACTTTGGTTGAGTAGAACTTCTGGCCGGTTGCTGCCGAGAAATCCTTGAACGCCGGATTCTCCTGTTTGGCTGCTGCGCGGTAGCCGTCCAGAATGGGGTTGGCAGCGGCGCCAAGCGGTATGGCCAGGGCCAGACACATCAGCAGACTGGTCTTGTTGACGATTGTTTTCATGGGGTCCTTTGGAGTGTGGGGCAGGTTTAGATGGACAGCAGGGCACGGGTCGGCATGAGGGATGCGATGCCCTTATCCTGGAATCCTGACCTGGTGTTCGTTGAAATTTCCCTGTTCGGCGCCCGAATGGCAGGCCACACAGTTGGCGGCGCTGCGTACTGATGCGCGCGTCCAGACGTTGGCGGGTACTTCGCCCGCGCGGTGCTTGCGCATGAACCAGTCGGACTGGCTGATGCGGTCTTCAGAGGGCGCGCCGCTGACGCGTTTGTAGGTGCCAGCGTTGGCGCTCAACCAGTTGCCAATTTGGCTCACATCAGCAGGGGACAGTGATGCATCGGTGCCAAAGTGTTTGTCCAGATTCGCCATCAGGTGTTGCCAAGAAGCGGCTGGCAGCAAGCCGGGCGGGTAGGCCATGTGGCAGGAGGCGCATTCCTGCTGGTACTTGGGTGGAGCCGGTGTTTGCGCCACGATCTTGCTGCTTTCGCCTTTGAAGAAGTCAAAGAACCCTCTCTTGCCGTTTTCTTCGGCGTGGACGGCAGTCGCGGCTGACAGGACGATCAGCAGGCCTGTCGCAATGCGGCTGACCAACAGGCGTGTAGGGCGGGGGGTGATCAAAGAATTCATGCCCGCAGATTAGCGTGGGCAGATTAAGACACTCTTAAGATGCAGCGGCCGCGTGCTCCATCATCTGACATCAGTCCTGCACGTCGCGCAGTCCGGTGGCTCATCAGCAGTATTGCAGGAGGCACACGATGTCCTCGGTCTGGTTCATGGGTCTTGGGCTTCAAAGCGCCCGCAGTACAGCGCGCACGTCGACCACGTTGAGGATTTCGGACATGACAATCGGCGCTTTGCCGTTTTGGTAGACGACGTAAAC
>CAIYDK010000063.1 GCA_903924955.1 uncultured beta proteobacterium
CCCGTGGCCACCCAGTCCGTCTGCAACAACCCAGCAACCTTGTCCGGCAGCAAGCTGATGGCTGTTGCTGGCATCTTCATTGATCTTTCGTCCAGCGGGATGGGAAAGTGTTGCGTGGGTAAGCTTCAAGAATGCGACTCCACCGCAACCTCGAATTGATACTGGCGATTGGCGAGATAAAACCGGTCGCCGGGCTTGATGGATCTGGGTTTGGCTGGCTCAACAATTTCTCCATTATCAAGAAATGTCCCGTTTGTCGTCCAGCAATCTTCCAACAGGAATGTTCGAGTGGCGCGCTCCCAGCGTATCGTGCAATGTCGCCGCCCAATGTCCGCAGCGTCAGGAGGCATCACCAACTGGCAGATGTTTGCGTCGCGACCGATGGCGATGGGCTTGTCGTCCATAGGTATGGTGGCGTGCGCATAGGGGCCAGATATTCCGCGCAGGACTGGACTTGCGCTTGGTTTAGCAGGACTGGAGACCCGCTTGGTGGCGAAGTCTCGGCCTCGGGTAACCACGTCTTTGATCGCTACACGACCGCGCCGGGTGAGCAGCAGCCCAGTGGACACCGCCGCAAGCAGCATGGCCAAAGCAGCAAACGAAAACAGAATCGGCTGCTTTGCGAATTCTGTCGAGAATGCGTTTGGCTTTGATCGGGTTGCGGTGAATGGAAGATGCAGATGCTCCAACTCAACGAGTAATTCGTCGGAGAGTATTGCCCATGCAACCCCCTCGCCAAGAGGAACGCGCTCTTGACGCACGCCCAGCAGGGCGGTTGGGTCGACAACAAGCACGGCGGTCAGTGACTTCTGCACGTTGATTCCAACGACCTGGCCAAATTCGTTGAACAAAGGTCCGCCGGAATTGCCGGGGTTGACCGGGGCAGTAATCTGGATGTGACGTATGGTGCCGCCTGAGGAATCCAATTCGGTGAACTTGCTGATGATGCCTTCGGCAAAGGATACCTTGCCAAAGTCGCGCGCCGAGCGTTGCGCTGCGCCCGGATAGCCGGCGACGATGACCTTGTCGCGCTCGTCAATTGTGGTGCGTGTAGCAAAAGCAACGGGTTGCCCGCCCAAATCCTTTTCTACACTGAGGACGGCCAAATCTTTTGCTTCTGATTTCCACGCGACTGTGGCTTGCACCAATTCCCCGCTCGCGGACATTACCCCAACCCTGCCGCCTTCATCAGCACAGGCAACGACATGCCGATTCGTAACCACATGCTTGCCAGTGGCCACAATGAAGCCGGAACCCGCTCCGACTTTTGTAGGTGAGGTAAGGCAGACCACCGGCACCGTGCTCGAACGCATGCTTTCCGTCAGGCCATCTGCCTGGGCTGGTATTAACCAGCCCAGTGCAAGAATCAGCAAACCACGCCAGATGTTCGCAATAAATGCTATTTCGCTATAGCGTTTATGCTGATCCTCAATCACTGGAGTTTCCAAGAATCGTTGGTCGCGCTGCTTTTACTTGAGAAAGCACCCATTGGTTTGCATCTTCGGGAACTTTCCTTGCATCTTTGCCAAAGCTTCCTGGCATTCTCCCAAACTTGGAAACGGACCCCACGTGGCAGTACCAGTAGACGAAGTCACGATGTAGTAGTAACTCTTAGCGGCAAGCGCCGGCAAGGAAAGCATTGAAGCCGCCAGTATTACCAGCAAAACCAATCTTTTTTTCATTTTTC
>CAIYDK010000064.1 GCA_903924955.1 uncultured beta proteobacterium
ATGTCGTGGACAACGTCTTCACCCCGGCTGACGCCATTCAACTGGCCAGCTTTGTAAAGGCGGAAAAACTGGGCGGACTGCACTTCTGGTCGCTGGACCGCGATACGCCCTGCCCACCGGGCGCCAACGCCGTATCCCCAAGCTGCAGCAGCATCGCGGGGCATACTCCCCTGGCATTCGCCCGTGCCTTTGCCTGGGGTTTGCGCTAACCTCGTGTATGGACACCCCAACCTGCGGCATTGCCACGATTGACCACGCCGGCCACCGTTGCCTGCGACTGCACAGCGCACGGGGCACGGCCATCATTGCAATGCACGGCGCACAATTGCTGTCCTGGGTGCCCAGCGGGCAAAGCGACGTGTTCTGGCTATCGCCCCAGTGCTTGCCAGAGCCAACAGCCATTCGCGGTGGCGTACCCGTGTGCTGGCCGTGGTTTGCCAGCCAGGCAATGCCCATCGGTGCCATGTCGCACGGCATGGTGCGCAACAGGCTGTGGGAAGTGATTGCGACCAGCCATGGCGACAGTGCTGACGCAAACCACCCCCTCAGCGTGACGCTGACTCCCGCTCCGGGTCTCACCCCGGATGACCCCTTGTGCCGCTACGCCACCCCACTCGACGTTAGCCTGCGCGTGGAGCTGGGCCAAAGCCTCACCCAAACGCTGACCACACGCAACCTGGGTGAGCGCCCGTTTGTGCTGACCCAGGCTTTGCACAGCTACTTCGCCGTCACCGATGTCGCCCAGGTTCAGATCAGCGGACTTGCGCATCAACAGTACGCCGACAAGCTCAGCGGCGCACAAAACGCGGTGCACCACAACGCCTGGCAGTTTGACCAGGCCTGTGACCGCATCTACCAACAGAGCAGCGCAGCGGCGCAGCACCACTACACGCTGACAGACCCTGCGGGCAAGCGACAGTTGCACATGACCACCGGTGGCAGTCAGTCAGTCGTCGTATGGAACCCGGGCGCTGCGGGTGCGGCCCGGATGGCCGACGTGCCCGATTCCGACTGGCACCATTTTGTTTGCATCGAAGCTGCCAACGCGGGTGCAGACCGCATCACCCTGGCTCCGGGTAGTCAGCATACGTTGACCCAGACCCTCACGATTGCGCCATGGCAGGCATGATCCATGGTGCGCAACGAAATGCTACGCTTTCAATAGCGCGTTACGCATATTTTGCGGGGGCTATCGCCCTATTTCTCATTTATGCTTCGCCCCAGGCACTGGCGCAAAGTCAGCCCGTACAGGCCTTCTCTACGGCGCCCGAGGGCACGCCCCCCGCGCCCTGGCGCGTGGTCGGCTTGCCGGGCAGCAACAAGCCGCGTACCGAATTCGACATCGTGCAGTTGGGCACCGAACGCGTACTGCGCGTGCGTGCGGACCGATCCTATGCCAACCTGAGCCACAAGCTAGACCCCGCCCACACAGGCTATACGCTGCGGTGGCGCTGGCGGCTGGACCAGGCGCTGGCAGGGGCCGACCTGCGTACCAAAAATGGCGACGATTCACCCATCAAGGTCTGCGCCCTGTTCGACTTGCCGCTGGAAAAGCTGGGCTTTGTCGATCGCAACCTCTTGCGCCTGGCCCGTGCCGCCAGTGGTGAGAATTTGCCCGGTGCCACACTGTGCTACGTCTGGGACCAGAAGCTTGCCACGGGGACCGAGTTGCCCAACGCCTTTACCCGGCGCATGCACTATCTGGTACTGAACTCCAGCACCGCGCCGCTGCAGCAATGGGTGACCCACACGCGTGACCTGCGTGCCGACTTTCTCCGCAGTTTTGGCGGCGAGAGCAGCACCGTGCCACCCCTGATGGCCATCCTGGTCGGGGCAGATGCCGACAACACGGCACAGTCCAGCCTGGCCTTCGTGGGCGATGTCTCGCTCATGGAACAATAGAGGGCATGACTGTCGCCACGCCACCGACGCCCCACGCCGCACACGGAACCCGTCACATCGTTTTGCTGGGCGCGGGTCACGCCCATTTGCAGATGCTGGCGCAGTTGGCCGCCCGGCCGTTACCGGGTACGGTTGTGACCTTGGTGGCGCCCCATTCCCACCAGATGGCGGCAAGCATGATTCCGGGCTTCATGGTGGGCCACTATGCGCCCCAGGACCTGACCATTGCCCTGCAGCCGCTGGTGCAGCGTGTGGGCATTCGCTGGATGACGCAACGGGTCACAGCGCTGGACGCAACCCATCAAACCCTGCAGCTTGACGACGGCAGCAATTTGCGATTTGACTGGCTTTCGGTCAATACCTCGCCCACGCAAGACCGCCTGCGGGTCGAGAAAACGATTCCTGGCTCCAACGAGCACGCCCTCTTCGTTCGACCGCTGGAGTCCTTTGCCGCACTGTGGCCGCGGGTCACGGAGATGGGAGACGCACGCCCCCTGCGCATCGCCGTCATCGGTGCTGGCACTGGCGGCGTTGAATTGGCGTTTGCCGTGCGCCAGCGACTTCCACAAGCCGCTGTAACGCTGCTGTGCGGCCCTACGCCACCCGCAGCCCACTGCACACAGCGTATGCAGGAGCGTGTCACCGGACTTCTTAAGCGGCGCAACATCACCGTTTTGCAGGAAGTAGCGGTGGAAATCAAAAGCGGATTCATTCATCTGGGTTGCGGCGCTGACCTGGCGTGCGACGTCCCCCTGCTTGCCACAGGAAGCCTGCCACCACCATGGCTGGCAAACAGCGGGTTGGCGCTGAACGACGATGGGTTCATTGCAGTGGATACCACCCAGCGCTCCACCAGCCACAGTTATATTTTTGCGGCCGGCGACATCTGCGGAACGCCAGACCGAACTTCGGGCCCTGCATTGACACACAACCTGCCAGCAGCCGTGGAGGGGGGGACATTGAAGCCACACGTGCCCAGCACGACCACCCTGAACGTGCTGGCGTGCGGCGACAACTATGGCGTCGGCTCCTGGGGCCGCTACAGCTTTCAGGGACGTTGGGTATGGTGGCTCAAAGACCGCATGGACCGACGGTTTATAGCCAAGTACCAACCCTCAAAATAGTACCCATTTCGAGGTTCTGAGGAATACTTGATCGTAGCCCCCGTAGAACATGCCTGAGCAGCTATCGAATTAATAGCGGTTTTGATTGGCCACTCAATGGATCAGGCGCTGCAATCGCACCAATATCGGCTGCACCGTCAAAACCGTGGCGGGCAAAGATCGCCAGCACGGCTTGCGCCGCCTCGGGCGCGCAACTCACCAGCAGTCCACCACTGGTTTGCGGGTCGCTCAGCAGTGCCTGGTCCACAGATGAGAAGTTGGCGGGCAGCTCAATCTCGTCGCCATAGGCAGCCCAGTTGCGCCCGGACGCCCCCGTCACCATGCCGGCGCTTGCCAGGGCATGTACGCCCTCAATCAGCGGCACACGCGCCCAATCCACCTGCACCACGCAGTTTGCGCCCCGCGCGATCTCCAGCGCGTGCCCGGCCAGGCCAAAGCCGGTCACATCGGTCAGGGCGTGCACACCGTCCAGCGCAGCCAGTTCGGGGCCGGGGGTGTTGAGCTGGGTCGTGACTGACAACATCCGGGCATAGCCAGCGTCGTCCAGCTTTTCTTTCTTCAGCGCGGCCGACAAAATACCCACGCCCAGCGGTTTGCCCAAAATCAGCCGGTCGCCCACGCGGGCGTCGGCATTGCGCTTGACGCGCTTGGGGTGTACCAGGCCCATGGCCACCAGGCCGTAAATGGGCTCCACCGAGTCAATGGTGTGGCCACCCGCGATGGGAATGCCCGCCACCTTGCAGACCGCTGCACCACCTGCCAGGATCTGCCCAATGGTTTCCAGCGACAGCACATTGATGGGCATGCCCACCAGCGCCAGCGCCATGATGGGCGTGCCCCCCATGGCGTACACATCCGAAATGGCGTTGGTGGCGGCAATGCGGCCAAAGTCAAACGGGTTGTCCACGATAGGCATGAAAAAGTCGGTCGTGGCAATCAGCGCCTGCTCGGCGTTGAGCTGGTAAACCGCCGCATCGTCTGCCGTCTCAATACCCACCAGCAACTCGGGGGGCAGCGGCATGGCGGTGGTGGTTTTCAGAATCTGGGACAACACACCCGGCGCGATCTTGCAGCCACAACCGCCACCGTGCGACAGCGAGGTCAGACGGGGTTCGGCGGCTGGACGTTGGTAGGGCGCGGGGCTGATGGTGGGGGACTGCATAGGTTCTTTAACGGTTCGACAAAACAAGAGTATCCCAAAGTTCCTGAAAGCGCCTAACGAGCACCGCGAAATGGCGAGGTGATTCTGCGGGCCACCCGCAAGCTCGATTCTCTGTAGGTGATTTCCCGGTTTCACCCCAGGTTTGTGGGGTATGCGGCCAAACCTCCCTTGAAACTTCCAGAAAAGCCCTTATCATTGGCACTCGTCGACACTGAGTGCTAACACTTGGCGTCGCAAGTTAATAAGCGCCAACTTATCCGAGTTGGCCTTTGTTTACCCTTGTATCTAACTTAGGAGATTTCCATGAAACTGCGTCCCCTGGCAGACCGCGTGATTGTTAAACGCGTCGAAAACGAAACCAAAACTGCCTCCGGCATCGTCATTCCTGATAGCGCTGCTGAAAAGCCTGATCAAGGCGAAGTGCTGGCCGTGGGCCC
>CAIYDK010000065.1 GCA_903924955.1 uncultured beta proteobacterium
CGCATCACCGTAGCTATTGGCTGGTGCTCTAAACAACTGCTTCAGCCGAAAACCACTCAAACGTTCCGTCCGTTTCGTACCTTTGAAGGACAATGTCTCTCGCTTCAACAGTGCCGTTAATGCATATTCCGCGTGATCGCGGACACCGTTCCACGCTGATGGCGGGCAGTATTCCGCGGTGATGGCGGACAGCATTCCACACGATCGCGGACAGTGTTCCGCGCTCATGGCGGACACCATTCCAAACTGATGGCGGACAGTCGTCGTTGTTCTGAGTGACCTTTAACCGGGCATAAGCTCGCCGGTTTTTCTACCGGAGCCGAGCGATGCCCACACCAAGGGTCCCCATGAGTAAACAACGACAAATCCTTCAACTTCTGCACGACGGCCACCTCAGCACTCGCGAGATTGCGGCGGCGTTGAACATCTCCAAATCCAGTGTTAGCGACATCGCCAAGGCGGCTCGCCTGGCGGGTATGGACTGGGAGGCAGCCAACAAACTCAGTGATGACGAGCTCAGCGCACGCATCTACAAGCCCTCCACCGTGCGTCGCTCCCAGCTTATCGAGCCAGATCACAGGTACCTGTATCGCGAACTCAAGCGCGCCGATGTCACCCTGCAACTCCTGTGGGAGGAGTACCAGGCTCAGCATGGCTCCAACGCCTACAAGTACAGTGCCTTTTGCGATCGATTCCGCAATTGGAACAAGACCCTTAGGCTATCCATGCGCCAGATTCATCCGGGCGGTGAACGGGCCTTTCTGGACTTTGCCGGTCATACCGTGCCCATCATCGATTCTCAAACCGGCGAAATCACGCAGGCGCAGATATTTGTGGCCGTTCTGGGTGCCTCCAGCTACACCTTCGCCTGCGCTACCCAGGCGCAAAAGGTTGAAGACTGGGTCCAGTGCACCATCGCCGCACTGGAACATTTCGGTGGCGTCACACGCCTGTTGGTGCCGGACCAGCCTCGCACGGTCAGCGCCCGCCCAGACCGCTATGAGCCCACCGCCCAGCGCCTGTTTGCCGAGATGTGTACCTATTACAGCGTGGCATTGCTTCCAGCACGCCCAGCAAAACCGCGTGATAAACCCAAAGTGGAGGCTGCGGTGCTCCTGGTAGAGCGCTGGATCCTGGCACGCTTGAGGAAGCGAGAGTTCTTCAGCATCGCCGAACTCAACGCCGCTATCGCCCCGCTCGTGGTCGATCTCAACAACCGACCCTTCAAGAAGCTCGAAGGCTGTCGGCGCAGTGCCTACGAGGAGCTGGATAAGCCGGTATTGCGGCCCCTGCCGGCACAGCGCATGCAGCTCTACACCTTCAAGTCCCCGCGCGTGAACGTGGACTATCACATCGAGTACCAGTATCGTTACTACAGCGTACCCTATCAGTTGGTGGGCCAACAGGTCCAACTGCGTGCGACATCTTCCACGGTAGAGATCATGCACAACAATCTGCGGGTGGCCATGCACGCGGCCCACCCCCGCAAGGGCTCTTTTACCACCCTGCCAGACCACATGCCCGACAACCACCGCGAGCAGCTGCAGTGGAGCCCGGACAAGCTCATCGCTTGGGCGCAACGAGTGGGCAAAGCTTGCGAGATGGTGGTGCGCTGGCAATTAGAGCATCGGGCGCACCCGGAGCAGGCCTACCGCAGTTGCCTTGGACTCATGCGCCTGTTGCGTACCTACGGAGGAGACCGACTGGAGGCGGCCTGCGCACGGGCCCAGTCCATCCGAGCGCCCAATTTCAAGTCCATCGACTCCATCCTCAAGAGCGGCATGGACAACCTGCCAGTAGCTCAGCAGGAGGTCCAGGGCGAGTTGCCCCTGCACGAGAACGTGCGCGGAGCCAACTATTACCACTGAGGCCACGAGCCCAGCACTCTTTCAGAACCGTAACCATGTCCAAAGAATCCCAATGATTGACAACCAAACCATCGAACAACTGCGCAGCCTGCGCCTGGACGGCATGCTTGCCGCACTCAACGACCCGGCAACGGCCATTGCAACCTCTGAGCTCTCGTTTGACCAGCGCCTGAGCCTGCTCGTGCAACGAGAGGTGGACTGGCGTGACGGCAAGCGGCTTACCCGCCTGATCAAGAACGCGCACCTTAAGGTCAGCTCGGCCAGCATGGAGGACATAAACTGGCGCGCCGCGCGTGGGCTGGAGCGCACGGTGATGAGTGATCTGGCCAGCTGCGACTGGGTACGCCGTGGTCGCAGCATCCTGCTCACCGGGGCGACAGGGTGCGGCAAGACTTGGCTGTCGTGTGCTTTGGCGCGCCAAGCCGCACGCATGGGCTTCTCGGTGCTCTACACCCGTGCCTCGCGCCTACTGCAGGACTTGCATGTCGCCCATGGCGATGGCAGCATTACCAAGCGACTGGCCAAGCTGGCCACTGTGGATGTGCTGCTCATTGATGACCTAGCGCTGAGCCCCATCACCGCCAGTGAACGCTGCGACTTGCTGGAAGTGCTCGATGATCGGGTGGGCACGCGCGCGACGATCATCACCTCTCAGGTCCCGCATCGGGACTGGCACACCTGGTTGGGCGAGCCCACCATGGCCGATGCCATCATGGACCGCATCGTGCATGGCTCCTACAAGATCGCGCTCAAAGGCAAATCGCTACGCGATGAAGAACCAGCAGTCGCTCAGTGAACACGCCTTGCCCACCGCGGCGTGCGTTCGTCGCAAGCGACGCCCGCCACCGTGGACAAGGCTGCATCGCTGCAAGACAACTCAAAAAGCCTGCGGCAGCGGTTACCCACCTGGCCTGTGGCCACGTGGATAACGCGCACTCGTTCCACCGTGATCGCGGACACTTGGGGTACGATTACGCCGTCATTCAGGACATTGACGACATCGGCTCCAGGGCATGAGCAAAACTGTCCGCCATCAGCGTGGAATGGTGTCCGCCATCAGAATGGAATCGCTGTCCGCGATCGCTGGAATACGCACAATGATGGCATCAGGAAAATTTGAGGCGTCTGCCTGGCGCAGTGACTTGTCTTGGCGAAACATGTCCTGCATGAGAGTGATGGCGCTGGTCAATGGCGCCGCGTCTACGCGCCTTGAAAAATCGAGTTCCTTAAACAGATGACGCAAGTTGC
>CAIYDK010000066.1 GCA_903924955.1 uncultured beta proteobacterium
GAGTCCAAGTCGCAGACCGATTCGCATGTCACGAAGATTCATTCTTAAACTCCAACAGTTAGACTTGGCAACTCATGCCAACACGGCTACTTATAGATGCCAACACCGACATAGGTTTCGCCAACGCTTTCCAAATACATCACCTTGGCTTCAATTTTTTGTGTTGCCGGGTTCATAAACCGATAACTGCCGGACCAGCCCTTTCCCTTGGTCTTCGCCAGATCCACTAGCATTTGAAAGAACGGGTTTCCCTCCGAGTCCTTCATCCCAGTCAAATTTTTCCCCACCAGTTTGGGGTTTCCCCCGTGGGCCAGTACTTTGCCGCCAAATTCTGTGTACACAATATACAGATCACGGTCCTTGAAAGACTTGCCATTGGTGAATTCTTCAGCTGCCTTCTCCGGGCCATTGGTCTTGATGTACGCAACTCCCTTTTTGACCATGGCCTCGGCCTCGGCGGCGGTTCCTTGATCCGTGGCATGGGCACCGCCAGCCATCACCAGGCTCATGGCAGCTGCAGATACAAAAACTTTCAACAGGGACGAAAAATGCACGGCAGTTACTCCTTGTGATTTAAAAATATCAGCTTTGACACATCCGAAGTCTATAGATGCGTCCGACCATCCGACGAGGAAAAACCCTCAGTATTACTATTTGTAGATACCGCAGCCCACCAGTGTCTCGCCAACGCGCTCCAAGTACATCGCTTTACCCTCGATTTTTTGTGACACAGGGTTCAGAAATTTATAACCCTCGACCCAGCCCTTTCCTTTCGACTTTGCAAGATCCACAAACATCTGGATCAACGGTTTGCCGTCGGGGTCTTTCAACCCAATCAGGTCTTTGCCGACCAGTTTCGGATTGGCACCCTGGGCCAGGTTTTTACCGTTCAGGTCATACACGATGATGTACAAGTCACGGTCCTTGAACGACTTGCCGTTGGTGAACTCCTCGTACGCCTTTTCTGCTCCATTGGCCTTGATATATGCAACTGCCTTTTTAACCATGGCCTCGGCTTCAGCCGATGTGCCCTGATCCGCAGCATGACCGACTCCCGACATCATGAAACTCATAACGATGGCGCCGAAGAAGGCCTTCAAGAATCCAGAAACTTTCATGTCTACCACTCCCATTCATAAATAAAGAAAAACCAACGACTGCCGTTCAAACCAGCTCAAAGCAAATTAAAAAATAGCGTGCCGCACGGTCACTTGTAAATCCCAACGCCTATCCAGCTGTCGTCGACACGCTCAACATAAATAATTTTTTCAGCCATTTTGTCGGTTACCGGATTGCGAAACGTGTAGCTATCGGTCCAACCCTTACCCTTTGCCTTGGCCAGGTCGGTAATCATCTGAATGAAGAGCTTGCCATTCGGGTCCTTCAGGCCACTAAGGTCTTTGCCCACCAATTTGGGATTGGCGCCATGCCCCAAAACCTTGCCCGTCATATCGTAATAACTAACATACAAGTCACGGTCCTTGAAAGCAGTACCGTTCGTGAACTCCTGGCTCGCCTTCTCGGGGCCATTGGCTTTCAAATACGCAACCGCACGCTTGGTCATTGCCTCGGCCTCAGCCGCAGTGCCCGTATCGGCGGCATGCCCGATGCCCGCCGCGGCAACACTCAGTATGCAAGTACCCAGAAATGCCTTCAATAGTGAAAATAGCTTCATGCCAGTGCTCCAATGGTGGGTTGGGGGAACTACCACGGACAGATCTTGTTCATTCCTTGAACTGCTTCCCGTGTGGCTATCAGCTTATTCCCATCGCGCACGCATTGCGCTTGGGGTAAACCCTCTTTTTGCGGCAGAACCGCAATTGCGTGAGCCCTATGCGCTTGCTGAAATGGGCATCAGCGTGTGCTGCACATCTCCACACTGCGCCCGATTGCGCAATGCATGCTCCATCACCACCAGCGCCAACATGGCCTCGGCAATCGGCGTGGCTCGAATACCAACACACGGGTCGTGGCGACCTTTGGTCACCACCTGAGTGGGGTTGCCCGCCACATCAATCGATTCACGCGGTGTCAGGATAGAGCTGGTCGGTTTGATCGCAATACTCACTTCCAAGTCCTGCCCGGTGCTGATGCCACCCAGCACGCCCCCCGCGTTGTTGCTGGCAAAGCCGTTGGGCGTGAGCGAGTCGCCGTGCGTGGTGCCGCGCTGGGCCACGCTGGCAAAGCCCGCACCGATCTCCACACCTTTGACGGCGTTGATGCCCATCATGGCGTAGGCAATGTCGGAGTCCATCTTGTCAAAAAGTGGCTCGCCCAGCCCCACAGGGACTCGCGATGCGCTCACACGAATGCGAGCGCCGCAGGAGTCACCGGCCTTTCGCAGGGCATCCATGTAGTCTTCCAGAGCCTGCACATCGGCTACGGGCGCAAAGAACGCATTGTTGGGCACATGGTCCCACGACTCGAACGCGATGGGCATTTCGCCAATCTGCGTCATGCACCCACGAAAGGTCGTACCGTACTGCTCAAAGAGCCACTTCTTTGCGACGGCGCCGGCCGCCACCATGGGTGCGGTCAGGCGCGCGCTGGAGCGGCCACCGCCACGCGGGTCACGGATGCCGTACTTCTGAAAATAGGTGTAGTCGGCGTGCCCCGGGCGAAAGGTCTCCAGGATGTTGCCATAGTCCTTGCTGCGCTGGTCAGTGTTCTGGATCAGCAGCGCAATCGGTGTGCCGGTGGTCTTGCCCTGGTAGACGCCGCTGAGAATCTGCACCGCATCGGGCTCGTTGCGCTGGGTCACAAAACGGCTGGTACCAGGGCGCCGGCGATCCAGGTCGCCCTGGATGTCCGCCTCGCTGAGCGCCATACCCGGCGGGCAACCGTCGATCACGCAGCCAATGGCCGGGCCGTGGGATTCACCAAAGTTGGTGACTGCGAATAGGGTTCCGAAGGTATTGCCGCTCATGGGACAGGATTATCCCAGAGCCGGCTCAGGCCGGTTTGACCTCGGCGTCGCCCTCGCCTTCGGGCCAGTCCCGAATGTACGCCTTGAGCATCTTGTTTTCGAAGTTCTGGCTATCCACCACGGCGCGGGCCACGTCGTAAAAACTGATGACGCCCATCAGCATTTTGTGGTCCATCACCGGCATGTAGCGGGCATGTCGGTCCAGCATCATGCGCCGAACCTCGTCCATATCGGTCTCCATGGTGCAGGTCAGGGGGTGGTCGTCCATAGAAGAACGCACCAGTGTCTTGCCGATGGAGCCACCGTTCTTGACCAGAGTCTGAATGATCTCGCGAAAGGTCAGCATACCTACCAGGTCACCATGTTCCATGACCACCAGCGATCCAATGTCTCGCTCCGACATCAGATCCAACGCCCGTGACAAAGGCTCGTCCGGCGAAGCCGTATAAAGCGTGTTGCCCTTGACGCGCAGAATGTCGCTGACTTTCATGGTGCCTCCTGCCGAGCCGCCTCAAAGGAGGCAGGCGCCCCCCTGGGGGGCAGCGAACGAATGTGAGCGTGGGGGTTCATGGTTTCTCCGAGGCACATAGATAAAAATGTGACCCAAATATAGCCCACAATCAGCAGAATTCCTGACACCCTGCTTTGCGGAGAACTTATGCCCGGCTACTCTGACCCCGGTTTTGACACCTTGGCCCTACACGCAGGGGCATCGCCCGACCCGACCACCGGCGCACGTGCGGTGCCCATCCACCTCACGACCTCGTTTGTGTTTGAATCCAGCGAGCACGCGCAGTCGCTTTTCAACCTGGAACGTGCGGGGCATGTCTACAGCCGCATCAGCAATCCCACCAACGCGGTACTCGAGCAACGCGTCGCCGCGCTCGAAGGTGGCATTGGCGCCATCGCCACCGCCAGCGGGCAGGCCGCGTTGCACCTGAGCGTGGCCACGTTGATGGGCGCTGGCTCGCACATCGTGGCCAGCACAGCGCTCTATGGGGGCTCGCAAAACTTGCTGCATTACACGATGCGCCGCTTTGGCATAGCGACCACTTTCGTCAAGCCCGGCGACGTCGACGCCTGGCGCGCCGCCATCCAACCCAACACCAAGCTGCTGTTTGGCGAGACTGTGGGCAACCCCGGATTGGACGTGCTGGACATTCCCACCGTCAGCTCCATCGCCCACGAGGCAGGCGTGCCCCTGCTGGTGGACTCCACCCTCACTTCACCCTGGCTGATGAAGCCTCTGGAGTTGGGCGCCGATCTGGTCTACCACTCGGCGACAAAATTTTTGTCGGGGCACGGCACGGTGGTAGGCGGCATCGTCGTCGATGGCGGCAGTTTTGATTGGGCCAAGGCCTACGAGACGTCAGGACGGTTTGAAGAGTTGGCGGCACCCTACGAAGGCTTTCACAACATGAACTTCAGTGAGGAAAGTACCGTAGGGGCTTTTCTGCTGCGTGCACGGCGTGAAGGGCTGCGGGACTTTGGTGCCTGCATGAGTCCGCACACCGCGTGGCTGATTCTCCAAGGCGTCGAGACGCTGGGCCTGCGCATGGCACGCCACATGGGCAACACCGAAAAAGTGGTCCAGTTTCTGGCCAGCCAACCGCTGGTGGGTCGCGTCGGCCACCCGATGCTGGAGAGTCACAGCAGCTACGCGCTAGCCCAGAAATTATTGCCACGCGGGGCGGGATCGGTATTCAGCTTCGACCTGAAGGGCTCGCGCAAACAAGGCCAGGTGTTTGTGGAAACGCTCAAGGTGTTCAGCCATCTGGCCAACGTGGGCGACTGCCGCAGCCTGGTCATTCACCCAGCCAGCACCACGCACTTCCGCATGAGCGATGAGGCGCTGGCCGGTGCGTGCATCACGCAGGGCACGATTCGCCTGTCGATCGGACTGGAAGACCCGGACGATTTAATCGACGACTTGAAACGTGCGCTCAAGGCCGCAGAAAAGGCAGGTGTGTGATGGAACTCATCGTCAACAACGCCAAGACCTACTGCTATACCGGTGGTAAGGCATTCGATGCCGACAAGCCCACCGTCGTTTTCATCCACGGTGTGCTGCACGACCACAGCGTCTGGATTTTGCAAAGCCGATACCTGGCCAATCACGGCTACAACGTGCTGGCAGTGGACCTGCCCGGCCACTGCCGCAGTGCAGGCGAGGCACCCTCCACCGTGGAAGAAGCAGCCGACTTTATTTGCGCGCTGCTGGATGCAGCCGGCGTGCAAAAGGCAGCGCTGGTGGGCCATAGCTGGGGCTCGCTGATTGCCCTGGAAGCCGCATCCCGACTGCAAGAGCGCATCACCCACCTGGTGTTGGTGGGCACGGCTTTTCCTATGAAGGTGTCGCCGGTATTGATCGAAGCTTCGCTGAATGATCCCGCGAAGGCACTGAACATGATCAATGTATTCTCGCGCAGCACACTGGCGGCACCGCCTTCGGCATTGGGGCCGGGCACCTGGGTATTTGGGGCCAGCCTGGCGCTGGGCAAGCGCGTGCTGGCGAGCAATACAAAGGTCAATGTATTCCACCGCGGCTTTGTAGCCTGCGACTGCTACGCCAATGGCGAGCAGGCCATGGGTGACATCACCTGCCCCGTGTTGTTTGTGCTGGGTGCGCAAGATCAGATGACGATGGCCAAGGCCGCACAGCCCTTGATTGCGAAAGCCAAAACTGCCGGCAAAACCGTGCAGGTCGTCACGCTGCCAGTCGGCCACCACCAGATGACTGAGACACCGGACGCAACCCTGTTCGCCATTCGTGATTTTTTGAAACTCTGACACAGCCATGCATCCAAAATCCATTTTCACAGCGCTCGTCGCGACCGCGCTGCTGGCCACCAGCACACTGGTATCTGCCGCCTTCCCCGACAAACCGCTCAAGGTCATCATCGGCTTCCCCGCCGGTGGCCCGCTGGACCAGCACGCTCGCCTGCTGATCGACAAACTCCAGGCTGTGTTGGGCCAGCCGGTGATGATCGACTACAAGTCAGGCGCAGGCGGCACCGTCGGTGCACAAGAGGTGATGAAAGCGCCCGCTGACGGCTACACCCTGATGCTGGCCAACACCGGCGTCATGGTCATCAACCCCGCCATCTATAGCAAACTGCCCTACGCAACGCTGCGCGACTTCACGCCCATTGCCCGCACGGCCATGCAACCGCTGGCGCTGTTGGTCAACCCCAAATTGCCCGTCAGTACGCTGAAGGAGTTTGTTGACTACGCCCGCGCCCGGCCCGGCCAAATCAACTACGGCTCCGCCGGCAACGGCGGCATCAGCCACCTGGCGCCCGAAATGTTCAAGGCGGCAACCGGCCTGTTCATGGTCCACATTCCCTACCGGGGTAGCGCGCCGGCATTTACCGACTTGATGGGCGGCCAGGTGCAGTTCATGGCCGAGTCGATCCCCCAGGCCGCCAACTATCACAAGCAGGGCAAGGTCCGCGCACTGGCCGTAACCAGTCGGGAACGCAATCCGGCACTACCCGACGTGCCCACGGTCATCGAGGCAGGCATCAAGAACTTTGAGGTGGTGGGCTTCTACGGCTTTTTGGCCCCCGCCGGCACACCCAAAGAGGTGGTTGCCAAACTGAGCGAAGCCTTCAAGCAAGTACTGGCCCTGCCCGAAGTGCGCTCCCGCATGATCACCCAGGGGGCTGACCCGGCGTTTCTGGGTGCCGACGAGTTCGCCAAGTACCTGGCCGCTGAAATGCCGCGCTGGGCGGATGCGGTGGGCAAGTCGGGAGCGAAACTCGATTAGGCCATTTTGGCTATTATTTTAATAGCACCTCACGCAATGTTATAGAGGGCCAGCGGCCAATTTGCCATATTTTCTCGGTCTGGTCCGTGCGTTCTACCAGCCACGCACTCAAGAGCGGCGCCAGCGGCGTGACGTCCGGGTCTACCAGCAGCACATAGCGTGCCTCGGAGCCGGGTTGCAGCACTTCGCGCAATTGCCCTATCCAGTCAAACGCCGTCAGCGTTTGCAGCAGCGGCTCCAGGCGCAACGGATCCACATGCAAGGTGTGGCAAAGTTGATCCAGGGTCAAACCCTTGGCCTCCCCTGCGCGTGCGCCTTCCAGTTGCGCCACCACCTCCAATGAAATCTGGAACCGCCAGCCATGCGGCAAACGGCGCAGTGTGCCCCCGGCCAGGAGGCTGGGCAAATAGGCCGTAAGCGCCGCGCCCAAGAGCACGATAACCCACACCACATAGATCCAGACCAGCAAAATGGGAAGCGTGGCAAACGCCCCGTAAACCATCGAATAGGTAGGCACGCTGCTCACATACAGCGCCAGCCCACGCTTGGCCAACTCCATTCCGGCAGACACAAAAACGCCACCGATCCAGGCATGTCCCCAGCGCACGTGGGTGTTGGGCACGAAGCGGAACAACGCCGCCATGCCACCCGCTACCAGCGCGAATTGCAGCACATTCAAGAGCAACGACAAACCGCCCAACATATCCCCCACCAGGCCCTGTGAGAACGACACCGCGTACGACGTCATGCTCAGACTCACTGCCAGCAGCACCGGCCCCAGCGTGATGCAGGCCCAATACACCATCACCCGCTGCGCAAACGGGCGCGAGGTTCGCACGCGCCAGATGTTGTTGAGCGTGCGGTCAATGGTGAAGACGAGCGCCAGCGCCGTGCCCAATAACACTGCCAGCCCCACCACGCCCAGTTTGCTGGCCTTGCCCGCAAACTGGTTCAGGTAACCCAGCACCTGGCGGGCGATGTTGTCGGGCACCAGACTTTCGATCAGCCACTTCTGCAGCACGTCCTGAAACTTGGCAAACATGGGGAAAGCCGTGAACACGGCCAGCGCCACCGTGATGAAGGGCACCAGCGCAATAGTGGTGGTAAAAGTAAGGCTACTGGCAGTCAAACCCAGGCGATCTTCGCGAAATCGCTCCCGCAACGTGCGAATTGCGTGAATCCATGGCACATGGGCGAATTCATTAAGCCAGCCCCTCAGACGGTCAAGATGTTGCATCCCGCTATGATGCCACCGAGATGAATACCCCCTCCACTTCCGTCAACTCCACGCGCTGGCTCGCTGTGGGCAGTGTGTTGGCACTGATTGTCCTGTCCCTGGCCTGGGAACTCTATCTGGCGCCGTTGCGACCCGGCGGCTCCTGGCTGGTGCTCAAGGCGCTGCCCCTGTGCATTCCGCTGGCGGGCCTGCTGAAGAACCGCATGTACACCTACCGCTGGGTCAGCCTGGTGGTGTGGATATATTTCATTGAAGGCGTGGTGCGGGGCTGGAGCGACAAGGCGCCTGGCAACTACCTGGCCATGGCGGAAATTGCGCTGTGCATGATGCTGTTTGTAGCCTGCACGCTGCATGTGCGCCTGCGCCTCGCCCACCCCCACGAACCTGATGCCCCAGAAGCAACCGCCCAAGTAGCACCATGAGTACACACACAGAACTGCTGGAACAACTGCGCACAGCAGTCGGAACGGCCAACGTATTGACTGAGGGTAACCTCAGCGCCTATGAGCAAGACTGGCGTCGGCGCGAGCACGGCAAGTCGCTGGCCGTAGTGCGCCCGGCCAACACTCCCGAAGTGGCGGCCGTCGTCAAGGCCTGCGGGGCAGCGGGCGTGAGCATCGTGCCCCAGGGCGGCAATACCGGCATGGTGGTGGGCTCCACGCCCGATGGCAGCGGTACACAAGTGGTCTTGAGCCTGCAGCGCATGAACCAGATGCGCGCGCTCGATGGTGCCAACCTCACGGTGACGGTGGACGCGGGTTGCGTGCTGCAGACGATTCAGGAAAGCTGTGAAAAAGCCGGATTTTTGTTCCCGCTGAGTATGGCGTCTGAGGGCAGTTGCACCATCGGCGGCAACCTGGGCACCAATGCGGGTGGCACGCAGGTGGTGCGCTACGGCAACACGCGCGAGTTGTGCCTGGGCCTGGAAGTGGTGACACCGCAGGGTGACATCTGGAATGGCCTCTCGGGCCTGCGCAAGGACAACACCGGCTACGACCTGCGCCACCTGATGATTGGCTCGGAAGGCACCTTGGGCGTTATCACCGGTGCCATCATGAAACTCTACCCGCTGCCCGCAGCGCAACTCACCGCCTTTGCCGCTGTGCCCTCGCTGGATGCCGCCGTGCAACTGCTGGGCTTGGCCCACCAGCACCTGAGTGCTGGCTTGACCGGTTTTGAAGTGATGGGTAAGTTTGCTCTCAGCCTGGTCACCAAGCATTTCCCCCAGTTGCGCGTGCCGTTTCAGGATAGAGCCGACACGCCTTACTGCGTTGTTCTGGAAAACTCCGACCAGGAATCTGAAGCCCACGCCCGCACCTGCTTTGAACGCCTGCTCGAAGTCGCTATGGAGCGGGGCTGCGTGCTGGATGCCGTGGTGGCCGAAAACATCACCCAGGCGCGTGCGCTGTGGCACATCCGCGAGAGCATTCCCCTGGCGCAAGCGCAGGAAGGTCTGAACATCAAGCACGACATCTCGATTGCCGTATCCCGCATCCCGGAGTTTGTGCGCCTGACCGATGCCGCGCTGGAGCGGTCATTCCCCGGCGCGCGTCTGGTCAACTACGGCCACCTGGGCGACGGCAACCTGCACTACAACGTACAGGCCCCCGCAGGAGCCGATGCCGAAGCCTTCTTGCGCGATGACGAAAAGGGCGTCAATGCCATCGTCTACGACATGGTGGACCGCTTCAACGGATCCATCTCCGCCGAGCATGGCGTGGGCAGCTTGAAGCGTGCAAAGCTGGAGCAGCATAAGTCGCCCGTGGCGCTGGGTATGATGCACGCCATCAAACAGGCGCTGGACCCAAAGAACACCATGAACCCTGGACGGGTGCTCTCAATACAGTAGCTGCTGACGCCCTTTCTACGGGGGCTTCAACCCGATTTGATCAAAAAATAAATTCAACTTCACGGAGACTCACTGATGACTTCCAAACCCTGGTTCGCCACTTACAGCGCCAACAACATCCCGGCCACGATCAATGCCGACGCACACCCTTCGGTCGTGCACATGCTTGAAGCTGCGATGACGCAGTTCGCCAACCAACCGGCGTTCCGTGCCTTTGGCCAGACCTTGAGCTATGCCGATGTGGACCGCCAGTCGGCGGCCTTTGCCGCGTGGCTGCAGCAGCGCCTGGGCGTCAAAAAGGGCGACCGGGTTGCGGTGATGCTGCCCAATTTTTTGGCTTTTCCTGTCGCCTTCCTGGGCATTGCCCGGGCTGGTGCCGTGCAGGTCAACGTGAACCCGTTGTACACGCCGCGCGAGCTGGAGCACCAGCTTAATGATTCAGGCAGCGAGATCATCGTCATCTTCAACGGCTCTACGCCCACACTCGCCGAAGCCATCGCCAGGACCGGCGTCAAGACCGTGGTCACGGTGACGCCGGGTGACGGCAGTGGCGCTGCCCTGCCCTCGCCCCCAGTCGACGCGCGCCTGAGCGGCACCATTGCCTTTGCCGACGCACTGGCCCAAGGCGCAACACTGGTGCGCACGCCGGTGGCTCTGACGGGCGACGACCTGCTGTTTCTACAGTACACCGGGGGCACGACCGGCCTGTCCAAGGGTGCCGCGCTGTCGCACCGCAACCTGGTAGCCAATGTAGAGCAGTTCAAGAGCGTGATGCCATCGGCGCTGCGCCCGGGGCAGGAAGTGATCGTGACCGCCATTCCGCTGTACCACATCTTCGCGCTGATGGTGAACTTCCTCACCTACTTCTCGGTGGGTGCAGAGAGCTGGCTGGTGGCCAATCCGCGGGACATGGATGGCTTTGTGGAAGTACTGAAACAGGCCAAGCCCACCATCTTCATGGGTGTCAATACGCTGTATGCAGGTCTGACCATGCACCCTCGCATCGGCGAGGTGGACTTCTCCAACCTGCGGCTCTCGGGCGGAGGTGGCTCAGCGGTGGTGGGGGCGACTTCGGCCAAGTGGAAGGCGATTACCGGCAACTTCATCCGCGAGGGCTACGGCCTGTCGGAAACCAGCCCCGTGGTGTCATTCAACCCGGCCAGTATTCAGGACTTCAACGGTACGACCGGTTTGCCCTTGCCCGGCACCGATATCAAGCTGCTCGACGACTATGGGGACGAAGTCGCTCTGGGCGAGTCCGGAGAAGTCTGTGTGAAGGGCCCGCAGGTCATGCGCGGCTACTGGAACCAACCTGAGGCTAACGCAGCCGCATTTACCTCCGACGGATACTTTCGCACCGGCGACGTGGGTGTGATCACGCCCGAAGGATTCCTGAAAATTGTCGACCGCAAAAAGGACATGGTGATCGTATCGGGCTTTAACGTATTCCCCAACGAGGTTGAGGCTGTGGCTAGTTCATGCCCGGGCGTTGCCGAATGTGCGTGCATCGGTGTAGCCGACGAAAAAACCGGTGAAGCGGTGAAATTGTTTGCAGTCAAGATGCCCGGTGCCACGCTCACGGCTGAGGACATCATCGCTCACTGCCGCAAGGAAATGACCGCCTACAAAGTGCCAAAAAACGTCCTGTTTGTCGATGCGCTGCCCAAATCGACCGTCGGCAAGATACTGCGCCGCGAGTTGCGAACCGCAACCTGAACCAGTCGCCTTATTCAGGATCAGAAGCGGTGTCGATAGCCAAAGGCCAAAAAGTCCTCGCCGTTGGCACCATAGTTGTTGATCAAGTCATATACAGCACACCGGTGGTGTATGCGCACAAACACCTCGCCCGACTTCTGCTGCGGACGTGAAAACGCCATCTCAATGAGCAAATAATTCAGTGTCTGGCTGCCTTGTCCATCGGTTCCACGTTCCAGGGAACTGACTTTGCTGGTGTAAGAGACGCCCAGCGGACCCAGCCTCAAATCGGTTTGCAACAGATGATTCCAGGGAAAACTGCTCCACCGCAGCACGGGCGCGACGGCAATTTCAGTCAGCGAATCCAAACCGAATTGTTGACCCAGCATGCCATCTATTTCCAGTGACAGCGGCAACGATTCAGAGCGCCAAATAGCTTTACTGGCGGTAACTGCAACCAGATGCTGGTTCAGAAAGTTGGCACGCCCCTGGGTCAGCCCGGCGGGCTCTGAATCGTAGTATTTGCCCCCGTACACGCCAATCGTCCAGCCCGACTCCTCGCCATGCGCACTGGTCGCACACCACAAAAAAACTAACAGCAATACTCCAAACCTTCGGCAGGCGCGACAAGCGGCGAGCAGCCAGGTACTGAGGAAGTCAACAATCGCCTTCATAAGTGCCATTCTCCAAAGGGTCAAAAACCGACTGGACACCGGATCATTATTTCGCTGCCACTTGCAACTGTCAATTTTTCAAGCCAAGGGTTTTCAAGCCATGGGCCTCTGTGCTGGCAAAGTCCCCGTCTATTGTTAAGCTGGTTTAAGGTACTGGATAGCGGGCAACGCAACAATCGGCACTCCCCTCAATCTTCACCAAACACAATACATGACCACTATCCGAGATTTCATGGCACAGGACCATCTGCATTGTGATGAAGTGCTTGCGCCTGCCGAGCGTTTGGCCATTGAAAAGAATTGGGATGGCGCTGCGGCGGCGTTCGCACAGTTCAAGAAATTGGTGCTTCAACATTTCGACGCCGAAGAGACCTTGCTCTTTCCTGCTTTTGAAGAAAGAACCGGCATGCACATGGGGCCCACGCAAGCCATGCGGGGCGAGCATGTGCAGATGCGCCAGCTCATGGATGCTGCCAGCGCGGCCCTGGTGGACATGGACAGTGAAGACTACGCAGGCTATACCGAAACGCTCCTGATCATGATGCAGCAGCACAACATGAAGGAAGAAAGCATGCTCTATCCCATGTGCGACCAGTACCTCTCGGACCAGGCGAGCGTATTGCTGCCAAAACTCCAAGCACTACTACCCGGCACAGCCGCCTGACCCATGGACTCGCAAAAAAAAGCCGACAAAGTCATCGATGCGCGCGGCATGGAGCCACCCGAGCCCTTCGTCGTAACCATGGACGCGCTTGATGCGATGGATCCTAGCCACACCCTGTTGCTGATCCTGACCCGTGAGCCACATCCGCTCTACCGCGCCCTGCAAAAACAAGGTTACGCGTATCGGACCGAGATCACGGCCGACTACACGATTGAAATCCTGATCTGGCGCAAGGCCCCTTAGTGCAAGCACTCCTGTCGTTCGACGAGGGGCCCCCGATCAGTGCGCCGCTGCGCTTTTTTTTGACAGCGCCGCTGTTTGCCATCAGCGCGGGGCTCCTTCTGCTCTGGAGCGGGCCTGATGTGTTTGCTTCGCGCTGGTCACCACAGGCCCTTGCCCTCACCCATTTGATCACCGTGGGGTTCATGATGCAGGTGATGCTAGGTGCCATGCAGCAACTGCTGCCGGTCATGGCGGGTGCCAACATTCAGCGCCCCCTGCTGGTTGCCACGGTGGTCCATGCAGCCATTACGCTGGGTGGAATTCTCCTGGTGCTTGCCTTTCTGACTTCGGTCCCCCTCCTGTTTGGTTATGCCGTGGTCGCGCTCGCAGGCGGCATATTGACTTTTATCGGCACCGCCCTGCGCGCACTGCAGGGTGTACCCGCTCACAATCCCACCACTCGCGGACTGCGTCTGGCACTGCTAGGTTTGCTGATAACGGCAAGCATCGGTCTGCTAAATGCGGTGTCCATGGGCTGGTCCATCCCGTTGCCACTGGAGCAACTGGCCAACGTGCATCTGGGCTGGGGTTTTGTTGGCTGGGGCTGTGCACTGCTGGGCGGGGTGGGCTTTGTGGCCGTGCCGATGTTTCAGCAAACTCAGCATTACCCAAGCTGGTTTAGCCGGAGTTTTGCCAAGGCTGCAATCACCATCGTCGCGCTTTGGTCAGTCGCCGAGTTGGCAGGCTACAGGCTCAGCGCTACGGTGCTGTCCGTTGGTGTGGTGATGGTCGCCACGTCCTTTGCACTGATCACGCTGAGACTGTTGTTTGAAAGCAAGCGGCCCAAGCTGGACGCAGTGCAACTGCTGTGGCGGGTCGCCATGGTCAGCGCGCTGATGGCGTGCACCCTCTGGTTACTGACCCGGTTATCGGACCCACTGGCGCAGTGGCAGAGTTGGCCACTTCTGTTCGGCGCGTTGGTGCTATTTGGCGGTTTCATGTCGGTGATTCTGGGCATGCTGTACAAGATCGTTCCCTTCCTGGTGTGGATGCATCTGCAAAACCAAGGCCAAGGCCGCTTAATGGCGCCCAATGTGAAGAAAGTTTTGGCCGAAAAGCACATTCAAGGGCAAATGCAGGCGCACTTTGTTGCCTTTGGGCTGTTGCTGCTGGCGGTGTTCTGGCCCGCGTGGTTTACCTACCCGGCAGGCCTGACCCTCGTGGTCGCAAATGGCTGGCTGCTGCGTAACCTTTTGTCAGCGGTGGCGGTGTACCGCAGCCACCTCGCAAAAATATCGGCGCTCGCCGCACCTCGGGCCTGAAACAACGCCTATCACGCCCAAAAGTTGGAGGGGCTGGTGTTGAGTTGGTGTTGAGCGATGCGGTCAGATGAGGGGCACTAAAATTCCCCGCTAACCTGCACCACGGCCACCACATGACCCATACCACACCCCCGCGTCCCATACGCAGCCAATACGAAGACTTCATGCGCCACGTCTACACCAGAGGCGTTATCAAAGCTGACCGTACCGGCACCGGCACCCAAAGTGTGTTTGGCCACCAGATGCGTTTTGATCTGAACGAAGGCTTTCCACTGATCACCACTAAAAAAGTGCACCTTCGCAGCATCATCCAGGAACTTCTTTGGTTTCTGACCGGCTCCAGCAGCAATAACTGGCTCAAAGAACGCGGCGTCAGCATATGGGACGAGTGGGCCCGTGCGGACGGCGATTTGGGCCCAGTTTACGGCGTGCAATGGCGCAGTTGGCCCACGCCGGACGGCGGCCACATTGATCAAATTGCGGAGGTTATCAAGACGCTCAAGAGTAACCCCGATTCGCGCCGCATCATCGTCAGCGCCTGGAACGTGGCCGATCTGGACAAAATGGCGCTCATGCCCTGCCACGCCTTCTTCCAGTTCTATGTGGCGCCCGCCACCGAGCCCGGCGGCAAGGGCAAACTGAGCTGCCAGCTCTATCAGCGCAGCGCCGACATTTTTTTGGGTGTCCCTTTCAACATCGCCAGCTACGCCCTGCTCACACACATGGTGGCGCAGCAGTGTGACCTCGATGTAGGCGATTTCATCTGGACCGGGGGCGACTGTCACATCTACAGCAACCACCACGAGCAGGTGGAACTGCAACTCAGCCGCACGCCCTACGCCTACCCAACGCTGCATATCAAGCGCAAGCCTGACTCCATCTTCGACTACGCATACGAAGATTTTGGAGTACTGGGCTACGAATGCCACCCCGCCATCAAGGCGCCAGTGGCGGTGTGACCAACTCCACGGTCACAAATGGTGCTACCTATGCAACTGAACCTCATTTTTGCCAAATCCCGCAACGGCGTCATCGGCAAGGACAATGCCCTGCCCTGGCATTTGCCGGAGGACATGGCGCACTTCAAGCGCGTGACGATGGGCTGCCCGGTGATCATGGGGCGCAAGACCTGGGACTCACTTCCCCCGCGCTTTCGGCCGCTTCCAGGGCGCGTGAATGTAGTGGTCACACGGCAGCATTCCTGGAAAGAAAATGGGGCTCATCCCTCGTCAAGCTTGCGTGAGGCGCTATTATTTTGTGAGCAATTTGAACACGTCTGGGTCATTGGTGGCGCCGAGCTCTACGCGCAGGCGCTAACCTTTGCCAACACCGCCGTTGTGACTGAAATAGACGCCGACTATGATGGCGACGCATTTGCCCCACAATTCGGGCCTCAGTGGGTTGAAACCGCCCGCGAGACCCATACCTCGGTCAACGGCCTGCCCTTCAGCTTTGTGACTTATAGCAACCCCCTACCGCAACCACGCACTTAAGGAAAATCAACATGTCAGGACACGGCTTCCACGTACACGGCCCGCACGACCACGAACTCGAACACGCCCAGCAAGGCGGCGGACACGGCGGACACGACAGCGGCGGCATGATCAACCAGATCGCGATGTTCACCGCCATCATCGCCACCATTGGCGCCATTTTTGGCTATATGGGTGGCGCCACACAGGCCAATGCCGGACTGTATAAAAACAATGCAGCCATCAAGAAGACCGAAGCCTCGAACCAGTGGAACTACTTTCAGTCGAAGAGCACCAAGCAATCGCTAGCCGAGATGTCGCGTGACCTGTCCACCAAAGAAGACGACAAAACCAAATACCAGGCCAAAGTTGACCGTTACGAGAAGGAAAAGTCCGAGATCAAGGTGGGCGCTGACAAACTCGAGGCCGAGGCCACCGAGTGGGACCACAAGAGCGACGAGCAAATGCACCAGCACCACCGCTGGGCGCAGTCCACCACGGTGCTGCAGGTCTGCATCGCGCTGGCCGCCATTGCCCTGCTGACCAAGAAGAAGTGGCTGGAATACGCCATGTTTGGCGCTGGCGCGGTGGGCCTGGGCGTGGGGGTGATGGCTGCTCTGCACATGTGACCATGCGACTCGCCACCTGGAACGTCAACTCGCTGTCCGTGCGCCTGCCCCAGGTGCTGGACTGGCTGGCGGCCCAAAGTGCATCCGGTTCGCCGGTCGATGTGCTGGCCTTGCAAGAGCTGAAGATGACGGACGACAAGTTTCCGGCGGAGGCTTTTGCCGCTGCCGGTTACTGCGCGCAGTGGTTTGGCCAGAAGACCTACAACGGCGTGGCCCTGCTCTCGCGCACACCCGCCACGGATGTGGTCAAAAATATTCCGGGCTTTGACGACGACATGGCCCGGGTCATTACGGGCACGGTGGACGGGGTACGCGTCATTGGCGCGTATTTCCCCAATGGTCAGGAGCCGGGCAGCGAAAAGTTTGAATACAAGATGGCGTGGCTCAAGGGCCTGCGCCAGTGGATCAAGAACGAACTGTTGGTACACCCCAAATTGGTGCTGATGGGCGACTACAACATCACGTTTGATGAACTCGACATGTGGGACCCGGTCGGGCTGCAAGACACCATTCACTGCACCGAAGAAGAGCGCTACCACCTGCGAGCGCTCATAGCCTTGGGACTGCACGACAGTTTCCGCCTGTTCGACCAGCCGCCCAAGAGCTTCTCGTGGTGGGACTACCGCGACTTCGGCTTCAAGCGCAACCGGGGCCTGCGCATAGACCACATCCTGATCAGCACCGCGCTAAAGCCGCTGGCGCAAGCCTGCGTGGTAGACAAACTGCCACGCAAGAACGAGCGCCCCAGCGACCATGCGCCGGTGGTGCTGACGCTGGCTTAAGCCAACAGGCTTTCTGCACTGACGTAAGCCAGGCCCAAGTCACGCGCGACGGCTTCGTAGGTAACCTTGCCTTCACACACATTGAGGCCATTGCGCAGGTGGACGTTGTCAAGCAACGCGGCCTTCCAGCCCTTGTTGGCCAGCGCAACTGCGTGACCAATGGTGGCATTGTTCAGCGCAAACGTCGAAGTGCGGGCAACAGCGCCTGGCATATTGGCCACGCAATAGTGCACCACACCGTCGACCATATAGGTAGGCTCGGCGTGGGTGGTGGCGTGTGAGGTCTCAAAGCAGCCGCCCTGGTCGATGGCCACGTCCACAATGACTGCGCCCTTCTTCATGCGTGAAATGTGGTCGCGGGTCACCAGCTTGGGAGCAGCTGCGCCAGGAACCAGCACGCCGCCGATCACCAGGTCGGCATCCAGCACGGCTTCTTCAATGCTTGAAGCCGTGGAGTAGACGGTGCTGATGCGGTTGCCAAACACCAGGTCGAGCTGGCGCAGGCGATCCACGCTCTTGTCGATCACGGTAACGCGTGCGCCCAGACCTACGGCCATTTGCATCGCATTCGTGCCCACCACGCCCGCGCCAATGATGACCACATGGGCAGGTGCCACGCCGGGCACACCGCCCAACAGCAGGCCACGGCCGCCGTGTTCTTTCTCAAGGTGCGTGGCACCGGCCTGAATGGCCATGCGGCCGGCCACTTCACTCATGGGAGCCAGCAGCGGCAGCCCGCCACCGGCACCGGTGATGGTTTCATAGGCGATGCAGACGGCGCCGGATTTGATCAGGGCGGCGGTCTGCTCAGGATCGGGCGCCAGGTGCAGGTAGGTGTAAAGAATTTGACCGGGGCGCAGCATGGCGCATTCGACGGGCTGTGGCTCTTTGACTTTGACGATCATCTCTGCGCGGGCAAAGATGTCGGCGGCAGCGGCCACCATCTCGGCACCGGCGGCCATGTATTGGGCGTCGTCCAGACCGATGGCGGTACCGGCGTTCTGCTGCACAAGTACCTTGTGGCCGTTGGCAATGAGTTCGCGCACGCTGGCGGGGGTAAGGCCTACGCGAAACTCGTTGTTCTTGATTTCTTTGGGGACTCCGATCAGCATGTCTATCTCCAGTGGTGGTTTGAATGTGCCGCTATTGTCCGCAGAATCGAACAAAATAGTAGATTCATTAATTAAACATTAATGGTATTAGTAATACTACTTTTTAATACCATTCACCAGTTGGAGTATTTCCTTGCCTTCTCTCTGTTGATTAAAAAAGGCTGCTATTTTAAAAATAGCAGCCTGATTAGTATTTACGGGAGACTGAGCCAACTTCACTCCAAACCCAACTCCTGAATCTTGCGGGTGATGGTGTTACGCCCGATACCCAATTTCTGGGCTGCTTCGATACGCCGACCCTTTGTGGTCGAAAGCGCCGCCAAGATCATGCGCGACTCAAAACGGTGGGTCAGTACATCCCACACATCGGTTCTGCCAGATTCCAGAAGCACGATGGCCTGCGCTTCTAGCTCGTCTTCCCACCCCCCGTTGGTTTTAATCGGCTCAGCCGTAGCGGGCAATACAACGGCCGCCAACGACAGTGGATGGTCCTGCTCGACTACGTCGGCGATGTCAACGCTATTGGTCGCACCGGTAACGCCGACCTCTGGAGGCAGGTCCTTGGGCTCAACCACTTGGGCGGGTGCCATCACGGTAAGCCAGTGGCAGATGTTCTCAAGCTGACGAACATTGCCGGGAAAGTTAAACAGCTCCAGCCAGGCTAACGCCGCATCGGATATGCGCTTGGGGTCCACTCCGAGCTGCTGCGCACTTTGTTGTAAAAAGTGCCGTGTCAGCATGGAAATATCTTCCTTGCGCTCCCGCAAGGCTGGCAGGCGCAAGCGAATCACGTTCAGACGGTGGAACAAGTCCTCGCGGAATGCGCCGTCCTTGACGCGCTGTTCCAGATTTTGATGAGTCGCAGCAATCACCCGAACATTCGTTTTAACCGCGCTATGACCTCCCACACGGTAGAAGTGGCCATCACTCAAAACCCGTAGCAGGCGGGTTTGCAACTCAAATGGCATGTCGCCAATTTCATCCAGGAACAGTGTGCCGCCGTCGGCCTGCTCGAAACGGCCCCGGCGCATGGTTTGCGCACCAGTAAAGGCACCGCGCTCATGGCCAAAAAGTTCACTCTCGAGCAAGTCTTTGGGAATGGCCGCCGTATTGATGGCCACGAACGGGCCATTGGCGCGAGGCGAGTGCTTGTGCAGAGCACGCGCCACCAGCTCCTTGCCCGAACCGGACTCGCCCGTGATCATGACCGTTACATTACTCTGGCTCAGACGACCAATGGCGCGAAAAACGTCTTGCATGGCGGGCGCCTGGCCCAGCATCTCGGGTGTCTCGCCCATGCGCTCTTCTGCAACCTCTTCCCGCTGGCTTTCTTCCACCGCGCGCCGGATCAATTCCACCGCTTTGGGTAAATCAAACGGCTTGGGCAAGTACTCGAAAGCACCGCCCTGGAAGGCACTCACCGCACTATCGAGGTCGGAGAACGCGGTCATGATGATGACTGGCAATCCCGGGTATTTTGCTTTGACCTTCTCCAGCAAGTCCAGACCAGAGCCACCGGGCATACGAATGTCGCTCACCAGAATCTGCGGCCCCGCATCATCGCCTGCAGTGTTGAGCGCGGCCAATACGTCGCGGGGGTTGGAGAAGCTGCGCGTGGGAAGGTGCTCGCGCAACAGCGCCTTCTCCAGTACGAAGCGTATGGACTGGTCGTCATCTACTATCCAAATCGGCTTCATCTTTTGCTTCCTCAACAAATCACGGTAACGGAATCAAAATTTTGAAATCCGTACGGCCAGGTACGCTGTCGACCTCGATCAGGCCATGGTGCTGCTGAACAAAGGTTTGCGCCAATGTCAACCCCAAGCCGGACCCCCCTTCCCGCCCCGACACCAGCGGATAGAAAATGCGGTCCTTGATCGAATCTGGCACACCAGGTCCGTTGTCTATGACATGCAATTCCAATGCCAACCGATAACGTTGCTTGCCGAAAGTGATCTGCCGCAGCACGCGGGTGCGAAAGGTGAGGCTGGCATCCCCTGCCGCTATGCGTTCGGCCAGCGCCTGGCAGGCGTTGTGTGCAATGTTCAGCACGGTTTGAATGAGCTGCTCATGGTCACCACGGAATTCGGGGATCGAGGTGTCGTAGTCACGCACCACCTTAAGACCTTTGGGAAACTCCGCCAGAATAAGGGATCGGACCCGTTCACACACTTCATGAATGTTGACGTCGGTCACCATGTGCGGCCTGCGATGCGGTGCAAGGAGTCGATCCACCAGACTTTGCAGGCGATCGGCCTCGCGGATGATGACCTGGGTGTACTCGGTAAGTTCCGCCGACTCGATTTCCATCTCCAGCAACTGTGCTGCACCGCGAATGCCCCCCAACGGGTTTTTGATCTCATGTGCGAGGTTGCGGATCAGTTCTTTGTTGGTCTGCGCCTGTTCGGCCAGGCGCTCTTCGCGGTCCTGGCGGGTTTGCTGCTCCAGCGGGACCATCTCGACCACTATTTCCATCGCGGGTTCAGTCCAGCTAATGATGATATGCACGGGCATGGGCTCAACACCCAGCCGCTTCAAAAAGGCGTCGTAACGCAGCACGGCAAATGCGTTGTCGCGTACACCACGCAAGGCTTTTTGCAGCAATGCGGGTTCGGTAAAGGCGTCTGCAAGGCAGGAGCCCACAATGGAGCGCTTGGAAATGCCCATAGCATCTTCCAGCGCCGAGTTGGCAAAGATGACACCGGCATCATGCTGTACCACCGCCACCAGCGTGGCCAGCAGGTCAAACGACTGAAACCGGGCAGGTGCGTCCAAGACGCCTACTTCAGTGAAGAAGACGAAACGGCAGCCGACGGGACACGGCTTAACTCGCGGCGAATGCCATCAATATCGCTTTCGTTGCGGCTAATCGCAGCCTTGAGCTCGGCCACACGGTCCAGATACTTCTGCTGGTTGCGGGTTTCGGGGCCGAGCTTTTCGGGCTCGCCGTTGTTGTATTCCTTAAGCAGTTCCACGTGCCGTGCCTCAGCCTTCTTAAGCTCAGACTCCAGAATCAAGCGCGAGTCGGAATCCTTGGCCCGCTGATCACCAGCATCTACGCGCTGGCCAGGCTGGGGCGCAGACGCAGCGCGGTTGGCACTGGGCTTGTGCGCCTGCACCACCGTCACGTTGCCGCCAGAAATCAACTTGCAACTTTTTGACTGGGACTCGGTAACCGTGTTGGTGTATTCATTGCCGCATCGGTAGATGCGGTCTTGTGCCCAGGCGGTAGACACCCATGACAAGACGGCTAAAGGAATCAAAAAAACTATTTTCATGCTGTGTCCACGCATCGATGTGCAGGGCTGGTTGGCCAGTATGCGTCAAAAAACATCAAAATCAAAATCCACGCAAAGCTATATCGGCGTTGGAGTCATTTCACCGCAATTTGTTTCAAAAAAAAGGACGGCGTCTGCCGTCCAATTTTTGCTCTGTTCAGAACAACGCAGGTTGCCAGGCAACCATGCGCCGCCCTGAAAACATTACAGTGAGAAGTACATGTCGTACTCAACCGGGTGCACCGACATGCGGTAACGCGTGACTTCGCCCATCTTGAGCTCAATATACGCATCGATCATGGAGTCGGTAAACACGCCGCCCTTGGTCAGGAATGCGCGGTCCTTGTCGAGGTGTTCCAGCGCCTGATCCAGGCTGTGGCATACGGTTGGTACCTTTGCATCTTCCTCGGGAGGCAGATGGTACAGGTCCTTGGTGGCCGCTTCGCCGGGATGGATCTTGTTTTCCACGCCGTCCAGACCGGCCATCAACAGGGCGGCAAAGCCCAGGTAAGGGTTCATCAGTGGATCGGGGAAACGGGCTTCCACGCGGCGGCCTTTGGGGTTGGCCACGAAGGGAATGCGGATCGAGGCCGAGCGGTTCTTGGCGGAGTACGCCAATTTCACCGGTGCTTCGAAGTGAGGAACCAGGCGCTTGTAGCTGTTGGTGCCGGGGTTGGTGATGGCATTCAGGGCACGGGCGTGCTTGATGATGCCGCCGATGTAGTACAGCGCGAAGTCCGACAGACCGGCATAGCCGTCACCGGCAAACAGGTTTTTGCCGTCTTTCCAGACCGACTGGTGCACGTGCATGCCGGAGCCGTTGTCGCCGTGGTAGGGCTTGGGCATGAAGGTGGCGGTCTTGCCATAGGCATTGGCCACGTTCCAGACCACGTACTTCAGCTTCTGCGTCCAGTCGGCACGCTCCACCAGGGTGGAGAACTTGGTGCCGATTTCATTCTGGCCAGCGCCTGCCACTTCGTGGTGGAACACTTCGAC
>CAIYDK010000067.1 GCA_903924955.1 uncultured beta proteobacterium
ATCAACGTTGTTGACAACCTGTTCCTCAATGGTTCCACCGCCACCGACGGCTATGCCGTGTTCGGTAGGGTCATATCAGGCATTGATGTGGTCGATCAAATCAAGCAGGTTGCAGTCCAAACCAGCTCTATCACGGGTACTGAGGTCAGTTCACCTGTGACGCCTTTGCTCATCCGGTGGGCCTACCAGCTTAAGTGAAGCGCTCGCTGCATTGTTGCATTGAAAGACCATATCAAAATGCGATTGACACCTCAATCAATTACTGCGAAGGTTGATAACTCTATGAACAAGATCACCGCCCAAAGAATCGTGGCATGGCTATTTCTGGCGATGGTGTTTTTTGCTGCCCCAGTGCGGGCGGCAACACCGATGGTGTCGGTCGGATCCCCACTCTCGGTCTGCGCGCTGAGCAGTAACGGAACCATTCAGTGCTGGGGTAACAACAACAGAGGGCAACTCGGCGATGGCACCACGACGAGCCGCTTAACCCCCGTCACTGTTAACGGGGTTACCAGCGCTGTCAGTGTGTCCACCGGCGTATATCACGCGTGCGCCATTCTTGGCGACCGTACCGTTCAATGCTGGGGAAATGACCTCGTGGTCAGAAGCCCAAGCCCGGTAGCGATCTCTGGCCTCAGCGGTGTTGTGGCGCTGTCGGGGAACTATTTCCACGATTGCGCCGTTTTGAGTGACCACACAATTCAATGCTGGGGTTACAACGGCACGGGCCAACTCGGAAACGGCAGCTTCAGCAACAGTGCAACACCGGTGGCCGTGCCGGGCATCAGCAACGCGGTTGCCGTCGCCGCAGCTGAAGTTCATACCTGCGCGCTGCTCAGCGACGGAACCGTTTCTTGCTGGGGAGACAATAGCTTTGGTCAACTCGGCAGCGCCGGCGGCGGCAGCAGCGCAACACCGCTTGTGGTGAGTGGCATCAGCAACGCCATTGCAGTCAGCGCCGGTTGGCCTCATTCCTGTGCATTGATCAGCGGTGGCACGATTAAGTGCTGGGGCAACAACAGCAGTGCGCAACTCGGAAACGGCAGTTACAACGCCAGTGCAACACCCGTGGCAGTGACGGGCATCAGCAATGCTACCGCCGTTGCTGCTTCTGGGGTTGGTTATACCTGCGCCTTGCTTGGAGACGCCAGCGTCTGGTGCTGGGGCAATAACAGTGAAGCGACCCTGGGGGACCCTAGTTCCACTGGTTATCTGCCGGTGCAGGTGCCGGGTCTGAGCAACGTCGCCTCTTTGTCATCAGCTGGCTGGACCAACTGTGCCGTGCTGAGCAATGGCGCGCTGCAGTGCTGGGGCGGCAACTACCTGGGTCAATTGGGCAACGGCAGTACCACGCAGAACATCATTCCGACGGCGGTTAGCGGCATCAGCAATGTCAAGGTGCTGGATGCAGGGAACACGAACACGTGTGTGTTGCTGTCCAACGGTGCCGTTGAGTGCTGGGGCTCCAATCAGCTGGGTTCGCTGGGCAATGGCGATACCCGCAGCAGTTCAAGACCCGTCAACGTGAGCGGTATCAGCACTGCGATTGATTTGGTTTCAGGCAACAGTCATAACTGTGTGCTGCTTGCCGGTGGCACGGTCTCCTGCTGGGGCAATAACGTCTCAGGCGAAGTCGGCATAGCCAACACGCCTTTTTCGGACGCCACCAGCTTTGTAAGAACACCCATCACGGTGGGCGGCATCAGCGGTGCAAGCGCGGTAGCTGCCGGAAGGGTCCACACTTGCGCATTGCTCGGCGACAGTACGGTGAATTGTTGGGGCAGCAATGGATATGGCCAACTGGGCAATGGCAGTACATCAAGCACTTTCACGCCGGTCAAGGTCAGCACCATCAATGATGCGATTGCATTGTCCAGCGGGGTTCAACCGAACCATACCTGCGTCATACGCGCTGATGGGTCGCTGTGGTGCTGGGGTAACAACGCCTATGGTCAGTTGGGAAACGCCAGCACGGTCAACAGCAGTACCCCGGTGGCGGTGAGCTCTGCAAGCTCTTTCCGAGCCGTGGCGACCGGCCGCGATCACACCTGCGGCTTGCTGAGCAGCGGCACGGTCCAGTGCTGGGGCTTAAACGACTATGGGGAACTGGGCAACGGTGCTTTTACTAACAGTTCTGTACCTGTTGATGTTGCCACCAGTGGCAGCGTCAAAGCCCTGTCGACGGGTGACCGTGTCAACTGCGTTGTGCTCAACAGCGGTGCGGTTCAATGCTGGGGTTTTCACTGGTATGGGCAAATGGCCAGCGTCACCACCGGCCCAGTGATAACGCCGACGACTGTGCCGGGTATCAGCAATGCCGTCTCTGTTGCAGTGGGTGGGTTTCACACCTGTGCCCTGCTCAGCGACAGTACCGTCAAGTGTTGGGGCAACGACGATGTGGGCGAACTTGGCAGCGGACGCCAACTGCTCAGTGGTACACAGTCGGTTGTTGGTGTTGGCGGACAAGGCTTTCTCAACCTGTACACCAACCTGAATGATTTTGGCTTGAGTTTGACGGTGTCGGGCGGCGGTGCTGTCACCGGTACCGACGTCAATTGCAGCAGCAGTTGCAACTACAACCTTTATGGGGTTGGCTCGGTTACCCTCACCGCGACGCCCAATGCGGGCAGCGTCTTCACCGGCTGGGGCGGCGCTTGCAGTGGTGCTGGCAGTTGTGTCGTCGCCATGAACGCGCCCAGGAGCGTGACGGCAAACTTCTTGTCCACAATCACAGGCCCTGTCGATCTGGTCAGCGGCTGGAACCTGCTTGGCAACGGTGTCCAAATCCCGATTGCAATCCCGGGCAACTTCAACGACGGCACAAAGATCACGTCGATCTGGAAGTGGCTCCCCGCAGGTACAGCACAGGGCATCTCCTACCCAACCTGGGCGTTCTATTCGCCAGCCCTGGCCGATGGTGGTGTGGCCTATGCGGCTGGCAAAGGCTATGAACACCTGAGCGTCATCAATGCGGGTGAAGGGTACTGGGTAAATTCCAGCGCCGCCTACACGGTGCAGTTGCCCGTCGGTACCGCAGTGTCAGCGACGTCATTTCAGGGCATGACGTCTGGCTGGCATCTGATCTCAACCGGCAACACGCTCACACCAAGCGCGTTCAATATTGGCGTAGGCATGACCCCACCGGGTGCCGGCGTGGTGTCACAAAACGTGAAGAGCCTGTGGGCCTGGGACAGCCCGAAGAGCAACTGGTACTTCTATGCATCAAGCCTGGAAGCACAAGGCGGAACGGCGCTCAGCGACTACGTCAGCGCAACCGGCTATCTGAACTTCACGCAAAGCGGCAAGACCCTGGGACCGGCTGTCGGGTTCTGGGTGAATATGCCATAAACATCACAGATAACACTTTTTTGGAAAATACCATGAAGACACTCATACTTCTGACTCTGTCAATTCTGCTGCTGGCCGCTTGCGGTGGGGGTGGCAGCACTGAAACGAAAACCAACACTCAAAATGGAAAGAGTCCCAGTCCAACCGTATTTGAGACGCCACCAACACCGGGTAAGTGAGTCGTGCGCCGGTATGCTGTTTTATGCTTGACCTGCGCCTGGCTAAGGGTCTTCAAAGAACACAATGTCTATCTTTGACCCGCCGCCTAGCCCCGGCTCGCCCGTTGTCACTATCACTGACAACCTTCCTGGTATCGCCAACAGAGCCACCGGCAGTGTGGCCTATTTGTTCCTGTTCAATGAATCGGTTTGGGGTCTTGATGTCAATGATTTCATTGTTATCAACGGCACTGTCAACTCGGTGGTCGGTAGCGGTAATTTCTGGACTGTAAATGTCCTGCCTGCGATGGATGTGGCGACTGGCACGATTGGGCTGACGCTACAGGCCGGTGCCGTAACCAATGCGGCAGGCAATACCAATGCCAGTTCGACCAATTCGAGTCAAGCGCTTGACACCGTAGCGCCCACGGCAAGCTTCAGCCCGGCATCGGGGGCAACGGGCGTTGCAACCAGCGCCAACATCGTCGTCACCTACAGTGAAGCCATCACCTTGGGCACTGGCAGCATCGTCCTAAAAACCGCGGTAGGTGCAACAGTGGCAAGCTATGACGCCGCCACCAGCAGCAACCTCACGGTCTCCAGTAGTACCTTGACCATCAACCCAACTGCCGATTTGAACTACAGCACAGCCTATTCGGTGGAATTGGCTGCGGGCTCGATCAAAGACCTTGCGGGCAACAGCTATGCCGGTACGAAGGACTTCAACTTTACAACCCTTGCACACGGGGCCGCTGACGTTAACCTCATGGCTTACAGTTGGAAAGTCCACACCCTGCTCGATGGTGTCAGCGTCAGCGCCGGTGCGCACAGTGGCACCACGGACGCCAACGGCGCGACCAGTTTCGTGGCAGTGACTGAACCCAGCTTGAGCCTCACAGCAAGCCGAGCCATCCCAGCGGCAGAAGCCAGCGCGACATCAAGCGCTGTCAACCTGCAAGACGCCATCGCCATCCTGAAAATGATTGTTGGTTTGCCGGTCAATGGTGCAGGCCAAGCGCTCTCGCCCTACCAGGCGCTGGCGGCTGACTTTAATGGCGACGGCACAGTGGGCTTGACCGATGCTATTGGTGTCCTCAAACACGTGGTCGGGCTCACTGCGCCTGACCCGACCTGGCATTTTGTGAGCGAAACCGACCCCACTGTTCCGGGTAAAGCTAACCTCAATCCGGGTCTGCCACAAAGCGCGGTATCGGTTGACCTGAGCGCCACCAGCCCGGTGCATGTCGGGCTGGTTGGCTACCTGAGCGGAGATGTGGACGGCAGCTATGCCGGGGCCCCGGGTGCTGCGGATTTGGATGTAACGCAGCCAGGCTACATCGCCACGCTGGTTGGCAGCCATACTGAACTGAGCCTGGCTCAGTTTGGGGTTTAGGCGCCGGTCGGTTCGTCGCAAGCGGCTGATGCCCGACGAGGGTCCCACTTACCTCAAAATAGTTGGCAAGGTGCTGTACCGCCTCAAGGACATGCGAGCCTTCCAAGATGAGTGCATGATTGTCACGGGTCGACTTTAGTTTTCATTCAGCGATTGGCGCACATGTCATGGGAAATCATTTGCGCTTGATGGCGTACGGTTGTTGGCCGTATAATTTGAATTCTTCACGCGGAGAAATACACCATGCTAACAGCCCCACTCAAGCTCGCCCGGATGGAACTAAAGACGACTTTTGATGCCAAAGACCTTCTCAACCGCGCGGCTGCATTGGATGGCATGGATTTGACTTCTTTTGTGCTTGGCTCGGCGATTGAGCGGGCTCGCAAAGTTGTATCTGACCATGCCCTCATTTCACTGACCAAAAGTGGTCAGGCCACTCTGGCTGGTTTACTGGCCGAACCATCCCAGCCGACTGAGGCTATGAATGAGCTGATGCGCCTGCCTGACTTTGCCCAGCGCAAAGCATGAGCATCGAATTTTCCTTGTTCGATCCGGCCATGACCTATGGCGGACGTAAGCAATTTGATTGTGGTCACGCTGTCATCAATAAATTTGTTCGAGACAGCTTGGTGCCGCAAGTCAAGCGCCAGCTCAGCGTGGCCTATGTTTTGACAGACTCAGATCTGCAGGATCGGTTCGTGGGCTTTTTCACCCTTGCACACCATTCCATTGATGCGTCGGCGCTGTCGACATTGCAACGGGGCTCGTTGCCAAAACAAATTCCATGCGCACGATTGATCATGCTGGGGGTTGATCAAGCTTACAAAAATCAAAAACTTGGCTCCAGGCTGATGAAGCAGGCTCTGGTCATCACCAAAGAAGCATCTTCACGCATGGGCTGTTATGGTCTTTATCTGGACAGTGATCCTGCGGCTATTGGTTTCTACAAAAACTTGGGCTTCGCATTGCTTGAGGGGGACAAGAGACCAGAGGCATCTCCCATGTTCATCACAGTGGGATCCATTTCTCAAAACTAACGCGAATAGCCAAGCCAAATGCAGATTGATTTGCAACGATATTTCTCTTCGCTAGGCTGCTGACCGTGTGAAGATTCTGGCAGCAGCCGAATCAAAAGTGTCGATTCAAGCTCAATTTGACGATGGAAACAGTTTGAAATGCTTGGAACGAATTTGAATCAGTACGAACCAGCTTTGGGGGAGCAGAATACCTCGTAGAAACAAAACGCCCTAGCGCCACGAATCTCGATCGCATTCAGCCTGGAATTCGGAAAATCGGTACGCAACCGGTTCAGCAA
>CAIYDK010000068.1 GCA_903924955.1 uncultured beta proteobacterium
CCAGTATTGCTTGCCATTCCCCTGTATTGACGTAAAATCATTACATAGCCAATACACAGACGCCGTGTAATGGATTGACAAGGGCAATGATGAGCAACCGGGAAAACTTCACTGCTGGCCGCATAAGTAAGCTCCAATGCGAACCGGGCAAGACGCAGAGTATTTATTGGGACGGTAAGACTCCCGGTCTTGGGCTGCGTGTAACGGCTGCTGGCGCGAAGTCCTACATCTTTCAAGCATGGATGAACAACAGTTCATTGCGCGTGACCATCGGTGACGTGCGTATCTGGACCGTCGGCAAGGCTCAAGACGAGGCAACTCGCCTCAAGACGCTGACCGACCAGGGCATTGACCCGCGAGAGCAGAAGGCCGAGCGACGAGCCAAAGCCGAAGCGAAGAAGGCGGAAACCGAACGCCACGACATGCTCCTATCCGAAGCCTGGGCAGACTACATAAGGGCCCGTGAGCACAAATGGGGCGCCCGCCATTTGGCTGACCACAAAGCCGCTGCCGATCCCGGTGGTCGCCCTGTTTTGCGAGGCAAGGGCATCACTTCCCCTGGCGCACTGGCCGCATTGATGCCACTCAAACTGGGGCAGATCGACGCCGAGCGAGTAAAGACCTGGCTGCGCGATGAAGCCGCTCACCGACCCACGCAGGCCAGCCTAGCCTTCCGGCTGCTGGCTGCATTCCTGCGCTGGTGCAGCGATACGCCCAAGTATCGCGGCGTCGCAGCGCCCGACGCCTGCAGCACTCGCATCGCCAGGGATACGCTACCGAAGCGAACCGCCAAGCGCGACAGCCTGCAACGCGAACAGTTAAAGGCTTGGTTCGCTGCCATTCGCTCCATCACCAACCCGATCGTTTCCGCCTATCTCCAAATACTCCTGCTTACCGGCCCTCGTCGTGAAGAACTTGCCGGGCTCCAGTGGAGTGACGTCGACTTCAAGTGGAACACGCTGACCATACGGGACAAGGACGAAAGCAAGGGCGGAGAGGATGGCTTCCGTACCATTCCGCTAACGCCCTATGTCGCATCACTGCTGACGGGGCTGAAGCAGCGCAACGACACGCCCCCACCCCGCCACCGCATCTTGCACGGTAAGAAGATAGAGAACGACCTAGAAAACTGGAAGCCATCACCCTGGGTATTCACCAGCAAGACCTCTGCAACGGGACGACTGACAGACCCCACACGACGGCATTACGAAGCCTGTGCGGCTGCTGGCATCGATGGCTTGACCCTCCATGGGCTGCGCCGCTCATTCGGAACCCTGTCGGAATGGTGCGAAGTTCCTGCCGGCATCGTGGCGCAGATTCAGGGCCACAAGCCAAGTGCGACTGCAGAAAAACATTACCGCGTCCGACCTGTCGACTTGTTGCGGATGTGGCATACCAGGATCGAGGCGTGGATTCTTGAAGAGGCCGGGATCGATTTTGCCACTGAGGAAAAGCCGGCAAAACCCTTGCGGCGTATGAAATAGGAGTAGTACTGCCCGTGACCGGTTCCTGGAAGTACTTGGTTGAAGCCTTGCAACTCGGCAACAGCACTTCAATCCCCACCCGAGAACTGCATCTCCGGCGCATCCCTCATCGCCTCGTAGTACCCGCCGATCAGGTCGCTCTCGAGTTCATGCAGATGGACCTTCAGCACGGTGTCCGGTAGTCGGTGATAGGAAACCATCGGCGCCCGACCACTCCAGTTCTTGTTCGCATGACTCTTCATCCGCTGACCAAAGTTCTGCGTCTCGCCGATATAGAGCAACTGCTCAGTCTTCGCGTCGAAGATTCGATACAGGGCCGGATAGGCAC
>CAIYDK010000069.1 GCA_903924955.1 uncultured beta proteobacterium
ACTCGGTGGGTCCCAGCTTCAGCGACCGGTCTTCAAATGACACCCGGTGCGTAGCGGGGTCCAGCACCAACGCGCCCATGGTCAACACCTCGCCAGCTTGCTCAGGTGTACGGCGGCGTAATACGGCCCGTATGCGTGCCAAAAGCTCCTTGGTTGAAAACGGCTTGGCAATATAGTCATCGGCACCGGCATCCAAACCGGCAACGCGATCTGCTTCATCACCACGGGCCGTCAACATGATGATCGGCACCGCCTGTGTTCGCGGGTCACCGCGCCAGCGTTTGGCCAGCGTCAAACCACTTTCACCTGGCAGCATCCAGTCCAAAAGTATCAGGTCCGGCACACTTGCATCCAGATCTTTTTGGGCCGTGACGCTGTCCATTGCCCAAATAGGACGAAAACCGTTGTGCCGTAAATTGACGGCAATAAGTTCTGCAATGGCGGACTCATCCTCCACTATGAGGACGCTGGGCATGTTCCTCATTTAACAACCGACTCGATTTTTTCCATCGTGGTGTGGCGCACGTCTTCGCCCTTGACCACATAAATGATGAACTCGGCAATATTTTTTGCGTGGTCGCCAATGCGCTCGATGGCTTTAGCGAGAAACAGCAAATCCAGGCTAGGCGAGATCATGCGCGGGTCTTCCATCATGTAGGTGATGAGCTTGCGCACAAAACCATCAAACTCCGCATCGATCAAATTGTCTTCTTTCAGAATGGCTACCGCAGCGGTTACGTCGAGCCGGGCAAATGCGTCCAGCGCCTTATTCAGCAGGCCAGACGCCAGATCGGCGGCAACCCGCAATTCCAGAGAAGGCAATGACCGCGGTGAACCACTCTGAATGATGGAGCGCACCATGCGGGCAATTTTCTCCGCCTCGTCGCCAACCCGCTCCAGGTTCGCCGTGGTCTTTGAAATGGCAATCAGCAACCGCAAATCGCGTGCGGTAGGCTGGCGACGTGCAATGATGGACGAGAGGTCGCGATCAATCTCGACTTCCATCTCATTCACCCGCGCTTCGTTGGCTGTTACTTCGTTGGCAACCTCCACACTGAATTGCGACAGCGCGTAAATAGCGCGACGGATTTGGGACTCGACCAGCCCGCCGAGTTCCATGACTTGCGAAGAAACGGACGTCAGCTCGCTGTCGAACTGTGTTGATAAATGTTTGTCTGCCATATCTTCTTTCTATCCAAACCGGCCTGTAATGTAATCTTCCGTTTCCTTGCGAGTGGGCTTGAAGAACATTTGCTCCGTTGAGCCAAACTCCACCAGATCACCCAAATACATATATGCCGTGTAGTCGCTACAGCGCGCAGCTTGCTGCATGTTGTGGGTAACGATGACTACCGTGTAATCGCTCTTGAGCTCCACAATCAATTCCTCGACCTTGGCCGTCGAAATCGGGTCCAGCGCCGAACAGGGTTCATCAAGCAACAGCACTTCGGGTTTGATAGCAATGCCACGCGCAATGCACAGACGCTGCTGCTGCCCACCCGACAAACTGGAACCACTCTGGTGTAATTTATCTTTCACCTCGTTCCACAAAGCGGACTTTCGCAAGGCCCACTCAACGCGCTCTTCCATGTCGGTTGTATTGAGTGACTCAAACAACTTCACGCCAAAGGCGATATTGTCAAAAATGGACATGGGAAACGGCGTGGGCTTCTGAAACACCATGCCTACCTTGGCGCGCAGCAGCGCAACATCTTCCTTGCTGGTCAATAAGTTTTCGCCATCGAGCATGATCTGACCTTCGGCACGTTGCTCGGGGTACAACTCGAACATCCGGTTAAAGACCCGCAGCAAGGTAGACTTGCCGCAACCAGAAGGACCGATAAACGCGGTCACCTTGTTCTCAGGAATCTCAAGATTGATCCCTTTAAGTGCGTGAAACTTGCCGTAATAGAAATTGAGATCCTTGACTGCGATCTTGGTTTTTTCGGGAGCCGTAGAAGTATTCAGCATGGGATATTGTTCAGAATAGTGGCGGCAATGAGGCTTAAATTTTCGTGCGGGTCAACACCCGCGCCAAAATATTCAGACCCAACACAGCGGCAGTAATGATGAAGACACCAGCCCAAGCCAGCTTCTGCCAGTTTTCGTAGGGGCTCATGGCAAACTTGAAAATCGTGACTGGCAGACTGGCCATGGGCTCACTCAGGCTACTGGTCCAGAACTGATTACTCAAAGCAGTAAACAGCAAGGGCGCAGTCTCGCCAGCAATACGAGCCACTGCAAGTAAAACACCAGTGATAACACCGGTTCTGGCGGCCTTGAGCGTGATGCTCAAAATGACTTTCCATTTGGGAGCACCCAGCGCATAAGCCGCTTCACGCAACCCCGGCGGAACCAACTGCAGCATGTTCTCGGTCGTGCGAATCACAACCGGAATCACCAGCAATGACAAAGCGACAACACCGGCATAGCCTGAAAACGACTTAAAACGGGAGACCACCACAGCGTAAACAAACAGGCCGATCACGATAGACGGCGCCGACAGCAAAATATCGTTTACGAAACGTGTAACTGACGCGAGCCAACTCTTGGAGTCGAACTCCGCCAGATAAATGCCCGCCATCACACCAATGGGCGTGCCCAATCCCGTTGCTAACATAACCATCAGGAATGACCCATAGATCGCATTAGCCAAGCCACCTTCGTCATTAGGCGGTGGAGTCATCTGGGTAAACGTGGCAACCGTCAGGCCACCAATTCCGAGACGAATCGTTTCCCAGAGAATCCAGAACAGCCAGAAAAGACCAAACGCCATGGCAGCCAGAGCCATGCCGGTCGCCAGTTGATTGACCCGCTTACGATAGGCAAACTTGGCCGCACGCATTTGGTATGCCGTGTTGCTCATGTCTTGGCTCCTTCGTTCTTGCGCAGCTGTGACAACAGCAACTTGGAGAGCGACAAAATCACAAACGTAATGAAGAACAAAACCAACCCAAGGTACATCAACGAGGCCTGGTGAAGCCCCTCACCGGCTTCGGCAAATTCGTTTGCCAAGGCAGAGGTAATGCTATTGGCTGCCTGGAACAAACTCAACGAATCCAACTGATTGAAGTTGCCGATGACGAAGGTCACCGCCATGGTCTCGCCGATCGCACGCCCAAGACCCAGCATGATGCCGCCAATGACACCGGTTTTGGTGTAAGGCAACACCACCTTGGAGACAACTTCCCAGGTGGTCGCACCCAATCCGTAGGCGGACTCTTTCAGAAGGGGCGGCGTTACTTCAAATACGTCACGCATCACTGCGGCAATGAATGGAATGATCATGATGGCCAGAATGACACCGGCCGACAGGATGCCAATACCGACAGGAGGGCCGGAAACAAAGGCCCCGAGATAGGGCACACCGGCAAAAGCAGCCTGAAGTGGCTCCTGCACATAGGTCGCCAACACCGGACCAAAGACCAGAAGGCCCCACATGCCATAGACGATAGAAGGCACCGCTGCCAACAACTCGATGGCAGTGCCCAGCGGTCGCTTGAGCCAGGCAGGAGACAATTCGGTCAAAAACAGGGCAATGCCAAAGCTGACAGGAACAGCAATCAGCAGAGCGATAAATGATGTGGCCAGAGTGCCATAAATCATGACCAAGCCGCCAAACTCTTCCTTGACGGGATCCCATGTGGTGCTGGTCAAGAAACCCAGCCCATACTTGTCAATTGCCGGCCACGCGCTGATAGTCAATGACCCCAAAATGGCGATCAGCATACATAAGGTAAAAAGCGCTGCAGCCTTTGCCAACCAACCGAAAACTCGGTCAGCCCACGGGCCCGAGCGGGGTTTTTTGACAGATGGAGGTGGGTTCATTGCGCGTACCGACTGAGTAACAGAAGGGTTTGACGAGAAATCACCATGATTCAGTGTAGTTGACATGCTAAATTTTCCGAGCAAACCCGTGACAAACGCCTCGCGAACTACTTGAACGCTACCGGTTTTCCGGCGTTGTCCTTGATCTCACCCCAGGATTTTTCGATCGCGGTTATCACTGGCTTTGGCATGGGAACATAGTCCAGATCCGCCGCAGTTTTGTCACCGTTTTTATATACCCAGCTGAAGAACTTCAACACTTCAGTGGCACTGGCTGGCTTATCCTGCTTGGTGTGCATCAGGATGAAGGTGGCGCCCGAAATTGGCCAAGCATCCTTGCCGGGCTGGTTGGTCAGAATCTGATAGAACGACTTGGCCCAATCGGCGCCTGCTGCTGCGGCTTTGAAGCTGTCGTCTTCAGGCTTTACAAAATTTCCCGCCAAGTTTTGCACCACGGCATAGTTCAACTTGTTCTGCTTGACGTAAGAGTACTCCACGTAGCCCATGGAATTGGGCAAACGGCCCACAAACGCGGCAACACCTTCATTGCCTTTGCCACCCGCACCCACTGGCCAGTTCACAGCTGTGCCCTCGCCTACCTTGGACTTCCACTCGGCATTCACCTTGCTCAGATAGTTCGTGAAAATAAAGGTTGTACCCGAACCATCTGCCCGGCGAACCTGTGCAATGGCAGCATCAGGCAACGCCAGAGTGGGGTTCAGCGCCTTGATGGCAGGATCATTCCAGCGGGCAACCTTGCCCAGAAAAATATCGCCCAACAACTGGCCCGTCAATTTGAGCTGACCAGGCTCAATGCCCTTGACGTTGATAACAGGAACCACACCACCCATCACGGTAGGGAACTGCATCTGACCTTTGGTCTTCAGCACTTCGTCGGTCAAAGGCATGTCTGACGCACCAAAATCCACCGTCTTGGAGTCAATCTGCTTGATACCGCCGCCCGAACCGATGGACTGGTAGTTCACCTTGACACCGGTCGCCTTGTTGTATTCAGCTGCCCACTTTGCATAAATGGGCGCAGGAAAGGTTGCACCAGCCCCGGTCACTTCCTGGGCGCTTACGGCTCCGGCAAAACCCAAGCTAGAGGCTACAGCCAGGGACAAAAGCGGAAATTTAAAAGTGATTCGCATGGGTAACCTTTTATTCGGTTGATTGAGGAATGGATGGACTTTAAGAAAGTAATGTGACAAGTCTGTGACAAAAGGCAGTAATTTGAAGTCAGCATGTATTGAAGTCCGCAGCGCGATGGTCATGAACCCGCAGATTCGAACATTCATGAGTTTGTCACATAGCTGTCACACGATGTTTTTACGCTTGGCACTTTCAAACCAACCACACGCAATACACCATGACACTGCTCAATGTCTCTACCCTCACCCGCCGCAGCACTTTGGTGGCTGGCCTCACGCTGGCATTGGCCGGGTGTGCAACACCGTCCGGCCCCGTCAACCTGGCCGACACCATTGCATCCAATCCCGCACTGAGCACACTGAACACCCTCGTGGTTCAAGCAGGGCTCAACGACACCCTGAGGTCCGGCGGCCCATTCACCGTGTTTGCTCCGACCAATGCCGCTTTCAAGGCGGTACCTGCCGCCGCCATGGCTGAATTGGCCAAGAACCCGGAAAAGTTGAAGGAAGTTTTGACCTACCACGTCGTACCCGGCAAAACCATGGCTGCAGACGTGAAAAACAGCAACGCGAAGACAGTCAACGGCGCAAACGTCGCATTGTCGAAGGCAGGCGATTTCGTCACGATCGAAAGTGCAGCGGTTGTGACTCCCGATCTGGTTGCGACCAACGGCGTGATCCACACCGTCGACACAGTTCTGATGCCACCCAAGAAGTAAAAAAAGCGTTTCCTGGTGCGCGACCCATTCATGACCAACCCCAAAAATCCTGGCCGACGGCGGTCATTTCGCACCTTGATTGGAGCATCTTTGGCTTGCGCCCTGCCCGTTTGGGCACAGGCGTCCAAGGTCGCTGCAAGCGCTCGCACCCTGACCATCGCACAAATTGTCGATATGTCGACCAGCCAGCTTGATGTCTCCAAAGACTTCCTGGTCGGTTCTCGCACCGCATGGCAAGAAGTCAACGTGAGAGGCGGAATTCAGGGCACAGCCGTCAAGCATCTGGTAATCGAGGTGGACGGAAGTCCTGCAAGTCTGCGCACCGCGGTGGAGGGCCTTAAAGCCGAGTCCCATTGTGTTGCGATGTTTGGCACTGCCGGCGACCGCACTGCATCCCAACTGACAACCTTGTTGCGCCGGGACATACCGGACTTGCCCCATGTCGCGCCATGGCTGCAAAATGTGGAAGCGGCTGCATCGTCAAGCACTTTTCCCATTTTTGCCTCCCGCCAGGAGCAAATTGCCCATGCCATCAAGTCGCTGTCAGTCATGGGCATTACCCGGGTGGGCGCGGTCTATGGTTCAGCCGCAGAGTACGCTGCCTATCGAACCGACCTGGAGCAAATCTCCCGTGCATTGAAACTGACGATCACGCCCTACTACACCGAGGGCGATCTACGGGACCTGGCCCAAACCCTCACACCGAACAGCCCCCGCGTACTGCTGTTTGTGGGGGGGACGCCCGAGTTGGTTCGCTTCGCACAGGGCGTAGAAAAACAAGCCGCCCAGCGCTACCTGATTGCCATGTCCGACGTTAGCCTGCAAAGCATTCAGCAACTGGGCACCTCGCGCTTCACACCCATGATTGCAACCCAGGTCGTTCCCATGGTCAACTCAAGCTTGCCAGTGGTCAGGGCATACCGCAACGCACTAAGCCGCCAGTTTGACGAACCACCAACTCCTTTGAGCTTGGCCGGATATGTCTCTGCAAGATATACCTATGAAGTGTTGCAAAGCGTGGATGGCCCGGTCACGCGCAGCTCCGCTCTTCAGGCCTTCGCGCGGCGAAGTCCGATAGACCTGGGTGGTTTTCGGATCACTCCGGACGCCAAAAGCCAGGGCACGGCCTTCGTCACGCAAAGCATGGTAGCGGCCGATGGCCGCCTGGTCGGTTGACGCAACAACTACTGACCCGGCGGACAGGAAACGGCCGGTGCTATGCTCTGGCGATACCTCCATCTTCCAAGAAAATAGAACCAATACTCATGGGAACTCGCCTGGCCGCTGTGGATTTGGGATCCAACAGCTTTCGTCTGGAAATTGGACGCGTCGAACACGGCGTTTTTCAACGCACTGAATACCTCAAAGAAACCGTCCGCCAAGGGGCCGGCCTGGATGAAAACCGCAACCTGACGACAGCGGCCATGCAAAACGGATGGGATTGTCTGGCCCGATTTGGTGAGCGCCTGGCTGGATTTCAGCCCGGTGAAGTGCGGGCTGTGGCCACGCAAACGCTGCGTGAGGCCCGCAACCGCGACGCCTTTTTGCAACGTGCCAATGCCATTTTGGGCTTTCCCATCAACGTCATCTCGGGCCGCGAGGAAGCGCGGCTGATCTACCAGGGTGTGGCGCAAATGCTGCCACACTCGGACGAGCGGCGTGTTGTGATTGACATTGGCGGTCGCTCGACCGAACTGATTTTGGGCAAAGGGCAAACGCCCATGGTTATGGAGTCCTTCCGGGTGGGCAGTATTGCCTGGTCCAATCGGTACTTTCCCGATGGGCAGTTCACCAAAAAATCTTTCGCTATTGCGGAGATTGCGGCCAAAGCCGTGTTGGATGAGGCGTTTGACGCCTACCACCCCAGTCTGTGGGATGCTGCCTACGGGTCGGCCGGAACGGTCAGTGCTATTGCTGACGTGTTGGTTGCCTGTGGTTGGCCAGCTGGCAGCGTCACACAGGAGAGCCTGGACTGGCTGATGGACAAGCTCATCCTTGCACAAAGCGCTGATCGCCTGAAGCTGCCTGGTATGCGCGAAGACCGCAAGGCCATCATTGGCGGCGGTGTCAGCATCGTGCGTGCCATTTTCAGCCTGCTGGGTATCAAAACGCTACATCAGGCTGCCGGCGGTTTGCGCCACGGCCTGATCTGTGACTTGATAGGGGCTTCCAGCCACGATGACGATTTGCGAGGCAAGACGGTCCAGCGTCTGGCCAGCAAATTTGGAGTCGATGCGACCCATGGCGAACGCGTGGGAAAGGTTGCCACGCAGCTGTTCGGTCAATTGCTAGCGACGACTGGAATGGTCGGGACTGTTCACGACAGCCGTCCTTTGCAAAAGTTGAAGTGGGCCGCGCAACTGCATGAAATTGGCAGCCACATTTCGCACAGCGACTATCACAAGCACGGCGCCTACATCCTGGACAACGCAGACGCGATGGGCTTTTCGCTCTCCGAGATGCACCGTTTGAGCCTCCTGGTGCTGGGGCACCGCGGCAAACTCCGCAAAGTCGAAACGGCACTGGAAGAGACCAATCTGGTGCCGCAACTGCTCGCGCTTCGACTGGCCGTTATTTTGAGCCACGCCCGCCGTGACCCGGATTTGACCGGTATCACGCTCACCCGAACGGATGCGCAAGGGCACAGTATGCAGTTGCAGTGCCGCGCCGGTTGGGCCGAGGCGTATCCGCAATCAGCCCACCTGTTGCGAGAAGAAGTCCAGGCGTGGCAAAAAACGCCCTGGTCACTGGAACTGGTTGGCTGTTAGGGCGGCTGTACCCCCAAAACCAGGCATTTGGCTACGCAGGCGCTGCAAGCTTAGCAGTGGTTTTAATCCGCCAGTGCGTACTGGGACTCCAGGTAATCAATGATGGCCGATGACTCATACAGTTGGACTCCGGTATTGGGGTCCTCCAGGTAGGGCACCTGTACCCTGCCTTTTTGTGCCAGCAATTTTTCACGCCGCCCGCCTGCTCGCGGCTTATATGGACCGGGTTTAATTCGCATGGCCGCCGGCCCCATATCCGCGAACTGCTCCTTGCCAATGTTATGCAGCACGTAAGGCAGTTCCAGTTCCGTGAGGCATTCACGCACCAGGCGGCTATAGGGACTGGACTCAAAACTCCACAGCTCCAGCAGTTTGGCCGCGCGTTTGGCGGGTCGAACCCGAATGCCGCGCAAACCACGCGCTACCGAGGCCAGACCGCCCCATATCGGCCGCAGGCGGCCGATGCGATAGGCAGAAGGCGTGTCTTGATCACCGTAGGTGCGAAACAAATAGTCAACAATGGCACCCGATTCGTACAGCATCGTCGTCGTATTGGGATCGCTCAAGAATGGGAACTGGTTCTTGCCACCCAATCGCTTTACCTGAGCGCGAAAGCGCGTTCCCCCCTGTGGACAGGGAAAAATCTGGACATCGAGCCCCAGCGCGGTGAGCGCCTCGCGCACGCTGCGACAGTGGGGGCTACCCTCCATGTCGTAGAGTTTGAGCAACTGAGGGGGCTGAATGGCCGCTTTAACAACGCTGGTTCCCCGCCATGCGGCAAGGCTCGAAGTGGCCACCGACCCCAGAATACGGATGCGGTGTAATACAGAGGGTTTCATAGGCTACTTGGTTTCGTGCACAAACTTTTCTTCGCGGCAATTGTCACTGCACGGGCTTGGTCGCCACCCGCCAACTACAGTTCAATACCGCAGGCCTAAGCCGCCACGGCAACACGCTTGGCACGTTTCCGTGCAGGCGGATCGGCGACTACTTTGGCTGGTGCTGGTTTTGGCAAATGGGAAACTGGAGCGGCAATCTGCTCGGCTGCTACTAATTTGGACTGCGCCAACTCCAGCAACGTACGGTGTTCCGCAAGCAGAGCGTCGGCCAAGTCGTTCACATCGGGCAACGCACGGCGACAGGCAATCAGACCGTAGTCCAGGCGTCCGTTGTAGCTTTGAACCGTCACGTTCAATGCCATGCTGTGGGAGGGGATGGACACCGGGTAGTAGCTCACTACCTTGGCGCCAGCAAAGTACAACTGCACCGGAATGCCTGCCACATTGGAAATGATCAGGTTAGCCAACGGCGGCATCACATTGGCCAAACGGGAGCGACTGAACAGCGAGGCCAGTGCCGACATCAGCCAAGGCGCCGCTGGCAGCGGAAAATCCATCGGAATGGCGTTCTTGAAACGCCCCATCATGACCTTGGTATTGGCTGACGACTCGTGGATTTTGTGCAGGCGCTGTAGCGGGTCCCTGATGTCGGTCGCCAGATTCATGGTGACCATGGTGACCTGGTTATTGGCCGTCATGTCACCTTCCTGGCGCAAACTCACCGGAACGGCCGCACAGAGCGGCTTTTCGGGCAGCTCGTTGTTGTCCTTCAGGTACGCGCGCAAGGCACCGGCAGTGGTGGCCATAACCACGTCATTGAGCGAAACACCCAGCGCCCGGGCGATCTGCTTTACCTCGGACAGTGGTACCGTGCGTCCGGCAAACGTTCGCTGATTGGTGATAGCGACGTTCAGCGACGTGCGGGGCGCAAATATCTTGAAGTCTTTGGGAAGCGACCAGTCGCGCTTGCCGTCCACTCCTTTGGCTGGGACCAGCGCCGTCTTGGCTGACCGGGCGATCAGCGGCAACGACTTGACCAACCCGACCGACTGGTTCACCGTGTTGCGAACCGCAGCGCCCAGCAATTCGGCAATGCCCAACTGGTAGTAGTCCCGCCGACCACGCGGGCGCGGTGCCTTGATGACACGCCCTGTCGGTTCCACGTCAAAAATGGCTTTGGCCACAGCCACACCAGCCTGGCCATCCAGGCCCGCGTGGTGCACTTTGCAGTACAGAGCCACCTGGCCACTCTTGAGCCCGTCGATAACAAAAAACTCCCACAATGGACGACTACGGTCCAAAAGACTGGAGTGAAGGCGCGCCACATACTGTTGCAATTGTCGATTGGTGCCGGGCTTTGGCAAAGTGACATGGCGCACGTGGTAGTCCAGGTCGATGTCTTCATCTTCCACCCACACCGGATTCGAAATATCCAGTGGCATCAGCATCAGCTTGCGGGTAAACACATCAGCCAGGTGCATGCGCTGCTGGATGTGACCCTTGGTATCCTCGAAAAAATCGCCGGTATAGCCTTCGGGCAGGTCAACCACGTTGAGGGAGCCTATATGCATGGGCATTTCGGGAGATTCGAGATGCAGGAAGGCGGAGTCCACGCCACTAAGATGTTTCATGCGTTAGCGCTTTCGCAAAAATTGAGGTATCAATGAATACGATAGCACGCGCCACGTATCGGCCTAATCCAGGTCGGCAATTTTGCGGCGCACATCCAGATTGACCAGTACGCGCTTGCCCGTCTGGCCGGTGGTGCCGATCAACTCTGAAAAATTTGGGGTGAATGAAAAGCTGTGCAAAGGCTCGGACAGGTACGTGCGGCGCGGGTTCAGGTAGCCGGGTATAAACGCGCCCTCCTTGTATTGGAAGTCGTGCACCATGCCCACGGCAATGTCTTCTGCGGTTGGGTCGTAGCTCACTTCCCAAACCTCAGGCACGTCTCGCAAGGCCACTATAAAGCTCTTGCGCGTCGGCGCGTCATGCATAGCGGCCACGCGCGAGGTGGCCTTCCCATTCTTGTCCAACAGCGGCAGAACCTTGAGGACACTCAAACGCGCATCCATTACCACCAGTGTATTGGGCTGCTCCGTGACCTTGGCGATGAACCTGCCATCGGCGCTGGCTGCCAACTCCGGTGTAGTGGACTCTGCCCAAGCGATGCTGCTCATTGTCGCCAGACAGGTTGCAAGCGCCAATGCCCTCATCACCGGATGGCACCGCATCATCATGAACCCATTTTCGGGCTGGACTGGGCGCAGCGTCCGGGGAACCTTTGCATAAATTCGCATTCTTTTTGCCGCATGAATCGGGTGATGGCCTGGGCTCGCGCCGTACCCTCGTTCACTTCGTAATCAGGCCGCGTGCACACTGACGGGTCTTTCGGACAAACAACCGATGCGGCCGAGCCAGCCCCCTGCTGGCTTGACACTACGGGCGGCTTCTTGGCGGAACCCGCACTATTGGCGGCAGATTCACTCGATGCGGCAGGTGCAGCGCCGTCTTTCATGACTTTAATCGCAGTATCGCCTTTGTCGCACTGGGTCGCATCGGCGTAACGGGTGCCAACCGGGGTAGTGCAGCTCCAATAGAAATCAGCAGCGACCGCAGGCCAAGCCGCCATCAAACACACCAGACTAAAAAGAACGCGATTAAAACTTCCCATGGATTCATAGCCCTTTATTGCTTCACTGCGCTCACTATACGGCACTGGAACGGCCCCGCTTGACAAGAATGTGGGGATGGCCGCCGGATAGAACACTATCATTTATATAGCATACTGCGCATATTTCTAGGGGGCTAGAGGCCAATTTCCTCATCAATCCAAGAAATTAAACCCACAATGGGTACTATTCACACTATGAAAATCCTGATCGTAGAAGACGAGCACAAGACGGGGGAATACCTGCGCCAAGGCCTGGCCGAATCAGGTTTCATCACCGAACTGGCCTCCAACGGTGTGGACGGCCTCCATCTTGCCATGACCGGCAACTTTGACTTGCTGGTGCTGGACGTGATGCTGCCTGGACTCAACGGTTGGCAAGTACTGGAGCGATTACGCCAGTTCGGACGCGATATGCCAGTGCTTTTTCTGACCGCGCGCGACCAAATCGACGACCGGGTCAAAGGGCTGGAGTTGGGTGCGGACGACTACCTGGTCAAGCCATTCGCGTTTTCGGAACTTCTGGCGCGCGTGCGCACACTGCTGCGCCGGGGGAAAACCAGCATCGAAACCACGGTGTTGCGTGCCGCCGACCTGGAGTTGGACCTATTGCGCCGCCGGGTCACCCGCGCCGGAACCCGTATTGAACTGACCGCCAAAGAGTTTGCACTGCTGGAACTGTTGCTTCGTCGACAGGGTGAAGTGTTGCCGCGCTCCATGATTGCATCGCAGGTATGGGATATGAACTTTGACAGCGACACCAACGTGATCGATGTCGCCATTCGCCGCCTGCGCGCCAAGGTGGACGACCCGTATGAGCCGCGCCTCATAAGGACCGCGCGCGGCATGGGCTATGTGCTAGAGGCGCCCGGCGGCATATAACCTGACCAGGTTAAGGGCAAAATGTGCAGATGGCCCCACCCCACCCAATCCTGCCTCGACGTCGCACGGGTCCTCTGGCGCAACTAACGCTCACTGCACGACTCACGCTCTTGTTTGCCACGGGTTCCAGTGTGGTGCTGCTGGCGTTAGGGTGGCTCATTGGCGCATCCATCGAGCACCACTTTGAAGACCTGGATCGCGAAACCCTGCAAGCCAAGCTTGTGCTCGTGCACCATGCCGTTGCACAGGTTAACTCCGATGCCGGTCTGTTGGAACTGCCATCCCAACTGGGAGTTGCAACCGCCGGCCACCATGACCTACTGATGCAAATTACCGGACCAAACCGGCAACTGGTGTTGGCTGCACCAAACGGCGAATTTTCAGGCGATTGGTTTGCCAAAAAACCTGCCCCGTCCGTCGACAAGGGGTCGCAAACGATGCTGCAATGGTCACAGGGTGGACACAGCTACCGGGGCCTGGTCGCATTCATACCCACTGGCATTCCCAACGCTGCGCCCCTCGAGGTTGCCGTAGCGGTTGACATTGCACACCATCAGATTTTTATGAACACCCTGCTGCATACGTTGTGGGTGTTTGTGGGCGGTGCAGCCCTGGCGATGGGTCTGTTGGGGTGGTTTTCAGCCAGCCGGGGTCTGGCACCGCTCAAGGACATAGGGGCGCGTGCTGCAACGGTAAACGCCCACACGTTGGACCAGCGACTGCCCACCGATGCGGTACCGGCGGAGCTAGCCGACCTGGCCAACACGCTCAACGAGATGCTGGCGCGACTCGAGGAGGCATTTCGGCGTTTGTCGGATTTTTCGTCGGACATTGCACACGAACTGCGCACACCGGTGAGTAACCTGATGACGCAAACCCAGGTCTCCTTGTCGCAAGCGCGCGAAGCATCCAGCTACCGGGAAATTTTGGAGTCGAACGCCGAGGAATTTGAGCGCCTGGCCCGGATGATCGCCGATATGCTGTTCCTGGCCAAGGCGGACAATGCGATGGCATCCAATCAACCACTGACGCAAAGCGAGTATGTCGATTTGGCGCAAGAAGTGCACGACTTGTTCGACTTTTATGAAGCATTGGCAGAAGAACGTGGCGTGAGCCTGCAATTGCAGGGCCAGGCGCACACCAGAGGCGACCGCCTGATGCTGCGCCGCGCATTGAGCAACCTGCTTTCCAACGCCCTGCGCTACACCGCGACAGGTGGCGCCGTCAAGGTGACGCTGGCACAAAACGATGACAAGACCGAACTGCGAATACAAAACCCGGGCGACACCATTGCAACCGAGCACCTAGCGCATTTGTTTGAACGTTTCTACCGAGCCGACCCTGCCCGCAACAGCGCCAGCGGAGAAGGCACTGGCCTGGGCCTCGCCATTACCCAGGCGATCGTGCTGGCACACAAGGGTAGCATTGAGGTTACTTCAGCTGAGGCAATGACGTGCTTTACATTGCGCCTGCCCAGCAGTTGAACGCTCACAATCGACGCATACACTTTTTTTATTGATAGGAGTTAGCACATCATGAACATCACCACCGTCGGCATCATCGGAGCAGGCACCATGGGCAACGGCATCGCGCAGGCCTGCGCCACATCGGGCATCCAGGTCGTCATGGTCGACATCTCGGATGCGGCAGTAGCCAAGGGCATTGCGACGGTAAGCGGCAGCCTGGAGCGATTGCTGAAAAAGGAAAAAATCACCGCCGCCGACCGCGACGCAGCGCTGGCCCGCATCAAGGGCAGCACCAGCTACGAGGATTTGAAGAGTGCTCAACTCGTGATTGAAGCTGCCACCGAAAATCTTGACCTCAAGATCAAGATCCTTAAGCAGATCGACGCCATTGTGCCCGCCGATGTCATAGTGGCTTCAAATACGTCGTCGATCTCCATCACCAAACTGGCCGCAGTCACCAGTCGGCCTGACCGATTCATTGGCATGCACTTTTTTAACCCGGTGCCCATGATGGCACTGGTGGAAATCATCCGCGGACTACAGACCAGCGATGCCACGCACGACGCCGTTCACGCCATGGCAAAAACCCTGGGCAAGACGCCCATCACGGTGAAGAACGCTCCCGGTTTCGTGGTCAATCGTATTCTGGTGCCTATGATCAACGAAGCACTGTTTGTGCTTTCTGAAGGGCTGGCAACCGCCGAGGATATTGATGCCGGCATGAAGCTGGGATGCAACCAGCCCATTGGACCATTGGCACTGGCCGACATGGTGGGCCTGGATGTTTGCCTGGCGGTAATGGAGGTGTATTTGAGCGAGTTTGGTGACAGCAAATACCGCCCCTGCCCGCTCTTGCGTGAAATGGTGGCTGCAGGGCGACTGGGGCGCAAGACGGGACGCGGTGTATATCAATACTGAAATTGACCCGCACCCGCTCGTTTGGCATCGTGCGTTGCCAACGCTGCAAGATTGGCAACATCTTCCGCCCGCGAGACACGGCTACCGTCGATCGCCACGGCGCCAATCAAAAAGACTGCGTGCGCGCCAGTAGCCGCAGTAATCATTGAACGGTTTGAAATTGTTCAGATCCGCGTAACAGGCAACACAGCGCACCAGTTGATCGCCTGTTCCAAGGCCAACATAGCGGCCGCTTCCGGTCCCAATAAAGCCGTCGGTCAGGTAGCGCTGGTCCTGGGACGTCAAAATGCCAACCAGCTCGTCCACGCAATGTTCACGTTCGATCAAGCGGGGCTGGAAGTTGGCGTGAATATCGCACGACTTGCGCCCCCAAACCTCGCGGTAGTAAAGCTTGCTGTACTCGTTCATGAACTACGCTCGGTTGATCAGGGCGACGGGCTTCTTCTGGTCCAGCAAGGCCACCGCATGCAGATTGGGCCAATGCGAAAAGCAGGCCGCACGGTCATCGTTTGTGGTTTTGGCTGTCACGGTCGGGCCCTGCACCAATGCAAGATTGCGCAACTGTCCATTGGGACTTGGGCACTACGCCGTCAGCCAGTCGGGGCTCGGTCCTGGTTGAGAATGCAGGAAGCAGTTGTTCACATCAACGCATCGATGGGCGGACTAGACCAAGCAACACAACAAAATACCGCCATGGTGGAGGAATCCGCCGCTGGCGCCACCAGCCTGGCGCAGGAAACGCAAAACCTTCGGCATGCGGTGGCAGTTTTCAAAGTTGCGCGCACACCGGATTCCATTTGGTCAAATAGCCCTCTAGCCCTCGTGGGATATGCGTAAGCAGCTACTAATAATATAGCATTTCAAACCAAAACCCAACCGCCTTAATCAGGTGGCGCGCACAGACTTGCCGGGTTTAGTCTGGCGATTTTCAAAATGCTTGAGTGCTAACCAGGTCAAGCCACCCACCACCACGGCACCCAGCAAAAAACCACCGTAAGCCAACGGCCAGGGAATGCCCTGCGTCATCATAGAAAACTCGGACATTCCGCCAACACCCGCCAAAATATTGATGGGCATGAACACGACACCAAATACCGTCAGCTGATTGACGCGCTTGTTCTGGTTGATATTGATGAAACCGATGGTTGCATCCATCAGAAAATTGATCTTGTCAAACAGAAATGACGTGTGGCTGTTCAATGACTCAATGTTCTGCAATATCTGCCTGGCATCATCAAACTGGGCGGATGACAGTATCTTGCAGCGGATCAAAAAATTAATGGCACGTTGCGTATCCAGAATATTGCTCCGGATGCGGCCGTTCAAATCCTCTTCCTCCGCAATGTCACCCAGGATTGCCGCCGCCTCCCGGTCGCTGATGGCTTCGCTTAAAACCTGGCGACCCACCTTGCCCAGTGTGGTGTAAATGTCCTCCAGCGAATCCGCCGAATACTCGACGTCTGCACCATACAGATCAATTAACAAGTCATTGCAATCCGTCGCATAGCCCGGCTGTGTGGCGGCACGTCGACGCTGCAACCTGAACACCGGCAAATCTTCATTGCGCAGCGAGAACAAAATCCCACCGTGCACGATAAAGACCACCGGAACGCTGCGCGAATTGCCTTCCCTGTCGAGCAGGAAGTTGGAGTGAAGGTGGACATCACCATTTGCTTCCACATGGAATCGGTTGCTGACCTCCAGGTCCGTGATATCACCCGGGTCTGGCAGCGCCAAGCCAAAATGCGCTCCCACATAACTGCGCTCTGCCTTGGTTGCATTGATCAGGTCTATCCAGACCGGACGAATGCCCTCCAAGTTCTTTCGACTGTCGATGGCGACCAATTGCAACTTGCCTTCCCGCAGCTCAAACGCATTGATCTGCGTGGCGTCAAATGCTGGTTCACGATTGCCCACCAATCGCTCACGGCATGCGTCAGACACCTCCCAGAGAATTTCATTTTGGCGGCCTTCTGACACTTGCTGCCAAAAAAGGGTGGCATCGGCGGGAGGCAGTGCCTCCAGTATTGCGCCAATTTCCTCGGACGGCGTTTGGGCTATGAAATTCTGCAACTCTGCCGAGTGCTGTCTGTGCACCAGTGTTTCAATGATCTCGTGGCGAGGCATGATCTGACCATGCACCATATCCTCCACGCGCCTTTGCTTTCTCAGCATCTCCGAGACTTTTTCCATCGACATTTGGGTTACTCCGATAGGGGATCGTGTTTTAGGCGTCGCAGCGCCTTCAAGTCACGAATTTGAAATTTAAGGTAACCAAAATCTACTTTTCCAATGTGAATGCCCACCCATGTTCAAAACCGACACGACAGAGATTTCCCCAACCGGCCTGCGTTATGTATCCAAGGAAAACGGCTCGCCCTTCCAAGGCTCGGGGAGCACCGGTGAAACCATCAGTTGCATCAAGTGTGGCAAACACAAACTCAGAACCCGGGGGATGCTCAAACGATACCTGAATTCTCTGCTGTTTTTTTGCTTTGACTGCAAGCCTGAGAAACTGGCAGCGATCAAGGAAATCAGTCCTCTGGCCCTCGCAAGGGTTTCCGGCTAGCGGATTCTGCGCCACTCCAAGAGCGCAATGCCCGCAACAGCGAACGCTTTTTATCCTGGTGCTTTCCCATTCGCCTGAGGATGTCATCAAGTGTGCGAATAGCGTCCGCAATGTACGGGCCCTTATTCAGCATCACACACTCAGCCCGCACGCCCAGGCCCGCGTCGGATATTTCGGCACGTGATGGCACGCCGGTTTTGGCCAGGGTTTCGAGCACCTGGGTTGCCCATATCACCGGCATATGCGCCGCTTCGGCGCACCAGAGTATTTCTTCCTGAACCTCTGCCAGCCGCTCGTATCCGCACTCCACCGCCAGATCGCCCCGCGCAATCATCACGCCAGCACAGCCGCCAGACATAGCAGCCAGCATGAGTTCCGGCAAATTTTCGAAACCTTTTAGCGTTTCAATCTTCAGCACAATGCCAATGTCGCTGCGCCCGAGTCGGTCCAGGTGTTCACGCAGCAAGTACACATCACTGGCCTGCTGGACAAAGGAGAGGCCAACCATGTCGGCCTCTCGCGCAACCGCATCAAGGTCCGCAAAGTCCTTATCCGTCAAAGCGGGCAAATCCAGTTCGCTGTCCGGAAAGTTGATGCCCTTGTCTCCAATCAACTTCTCGCCGCCATCACGCGCCTGGGTAATCTCGACTTCCAACCAGTCGTCTGTAACCTTGCGAATGACGCCACCAATTTTTCCGTCGTCAAACCACATGCGTTCGCCCATGCGAACCTGATCGAGTACCTGCGGCAATGTGCAGGCAATGTGAGCAGGCTCTTTGATCGCAATCAAGTCATCCTCATCCACCACAGCAGCTTGTCCTAAGCCATCGCGCGTCACACGAATGACATCACCCAAATGCAGGTGCAGCGTACCTGGCAAGCTTTCGATTTGCCCTGCCAGGGTGGAGCGCCACTTCTTTCCATCAGCGCCATGGATAGTCAATAGCGTGTCAGGCGTCAGGTACGCAGTCTGCACACTTTCGGCGATGGCGCCCAATGCACTGCATTGAACCACCAGCAGATGACGCTTAGCGCCACGGGCATCTGAAAAATCGATTTGTGAGCCCACTACAAGGTGGGCCAACCACTTGCTTTCGACCGCTATGCAACCATCAACACCGGGCATGGCGTTGGACGCACTGTTTGACTGGAGTCCCAACCGATAAGGCTTGTACGGCCGACCATATTCGTCCCGCTGGGGGCGCATCCGCAGTACGGGTGATCGGGGCGCCACTTCGCCGGTTCTAATCTTTGGCCCACCCAGATCCATCAACACCCGCACCTGGCGCTGCGACGCCTTTGCCGCATGGCGAACATTTGAGGCCATTGCCCTCCACGCAGCTGCATCATCGTGGGCGCAGTTGATGCGCGCAATGTCCATCCCGGCCTCCACCAGTTCCCGGACCACGCTGGAGTCCGTCGCCGAGGATGACGGCAGTGTCACCATGATTCGCACGGGTCGCCCCGGTGGATAGATGCCCAACAAGTCAATGGAATGGCCCTCTAGCAGGCGGCGACTGCTCACACTGCCAGCCGGCTCTTCCGCCGATTTGTCAGCCCAATCTTGCCCGGTCAGGCAATGCAATATGCCTAGTACCTTGTTCAGATTAGCCAACACGTGGGACTCTGAGCGCCCCAAAGATGAAAGGCCAAGCCACGCCAATTGCTCTTGCAGCGGCCTAAGGTCATGCACACGCAGTGCCAGATAGTGGATAAGGTTGCGTGCGCTGTCCTGGTACTTTTCAGACACGCGGGACAGTTCGACATCCATTGCGGCCTCGCGGTCGTGCATGGATTGCCTCAGTGCCTGCATCTGCTCAATGAGTGAAAGACACACTTGCTCACGCGAGACCACAGCTGCCGGTTGGGTCGAAATTGTGCGCTTGGATGTGGGCAATTTGCTTTTAATCATCAAATGATGATGGCACAGGTTTACTACCAATTGGTGACAGTTTCGTGTCCCTACCTAACGCCCAACTGTCTTATTCCTGTCATATCCATTGACGATAGTCTGCGCTTTGCAACCAAGGCTCTGATCACATGACACACACACTTCGCTTCGCGCGCCACCGCGCTCCCCAGATCGTTCTGGCCTTGAGTACTTTGACACTCGGAATCCAGGCGGCCTACGCTCAGGGCACACCGGTTCAGCTGACGCCGGTCAGCGTCACCGTGCAGTCCGGCGCCTACGGCTCTGCTGCCAAAGGCAGTGCTTCATCCATCGCGCCCACGCAGGCCAGTCTGGATGCCACGCAGCCCCAGTCCATCAT
>CAIYDK010000070.1 GCA_903924955.1 uncultured beta proteobacterium
CGCCCGCGAGTTCAGCCGCCTCAGCATCGGCAATCGCGCGACGCTCGGCATCGTCCATGCTTTCGCGGACTTTGCGCGCTTCGTGATAAGCCAAGCCGGTACCGGCGGGAATCAAGCGACCCACAATGACGTTTTCTTTCAAGCCACGCAGTTCGTCGCGCTTACCCATAATGGCCGCTTCGGTCAATACGCGAGTGGTTTCCTGGAAGGAAGCCGCGCTGATAAAGCTGTCAGTGGACAAGGACGCCTTGGTGATACCCAGCAGCAAGTTGGTGAAGGTGACGGGGATCTTGCCCGCAGCCCGCAACGCGTCATTGGTGTTGAGCATTTCAGAGCGCTCGACTTGTTCACCATTGATATAGCTGGAGTCACCGGCGTTCTCAACCACGACACGGCGCAACATCTGACGAACAATCACTTCAATGTGCTTGTCGTTGATCTTCACGCCCTGCAAGCGATAAACGTCCTGCACTTCATCCACAATGTAGCGGGCCAATTCTTCTGAACCCAGCAAACGCAAGATGTCTTGCGGATCGGCTGGGCCGTCCACAACGCTCTCGCCCTTGTTAACCACTTGGCCTTCGTGGACTAGCATGTTCTTTTCCTTGGGGACCAGGTCTTCCCAGACCTTGCCGTCAGGATCAGTAATCTGCAGACGAATCTTGCCCTTGGTCTCTTTACCGAACGAGACGGTTCCGGTGATCTCAGCCAACGTACCCTTATCCTTTGGTGTTCGCGCTTCGAACAACTCAGCAACCCGTGGCAAACCACCGGTAATGTCGCGGGTCTTTTGGCCTTCGATTGGGATACGCGCCAACACCTCGCCTGGACCCACGTCCTGACCGTCGCGCACCTGGACCAACGAACCAACGGGAAACCCGATGGTTACCGAGTGATCGGTACCGGGAATCTTGACCTCATTGCCAGATGCATCGATCAGCTTAACCTGTGGACGCACGACCTTGGCTGCGCCACGGCGCTTGGGGTCGATAACCACCATGGTCGACAGGCCAGTCACTTCATCGACCTGCTTGGCAACCGTCAAGCCTTCTTCCACATTCTCGAAATGGGCTTTGCCGGCAAACTCGGTAATGATGGGGCGGGTCAGGGGATCCCAGTTGGCCAGTATGGCGCCAGCCTTGATAGCTTGATCCGCCTTCACGGTCAATATGGCGCCATAGGGCACCTTATGACGCTCGCGCTCACGGCCGTGCTCATCATGAATGATGATCTCGCCTGAACGGGCAATGACAACCAATTCACTCTTGCTGTTGGTCACATAACGCATGGTGGCATTGAAGCCGATACTTCCGTTCGACTTGGCTTCCACGCTGGACGCAATGGCAGCACGCGATGCCGCGCCACCGATGTGGAAGGTCCGCATGGTTAGCTGGGTGCCAGGTTCACCGATCGATTGGGCCGCGATCACACCGACGGCTTCGCCGCCATTGATCAGACCGCCGCGGCCCAGATCGCGACCATAGCACTTGGCGCAGATGCCGAAGCGGGTTTCGCAAGTCAGTGCGGTGCGCACCTTGACTTCGTCTACACCAGCAACTTCAAGTTCATCGATCAAATCCTCGTCCAGCATGGCGCCAGCTGGCGCCAATACGGAACGATTTTCCGGATGCAGCACGTCTTCAGCCGCAGTACGACCGAGTACGCGGTCACGCAGAGACTCGATCACTTCACCACCTTCGACAATGGCGCGCATCAGATAGCCACCGTGGGTACCGCAATCCTGCTCGGTCACCACCAGATCCTGCGTCACGTCCACCAGACGACGTGTCAGGTAACCAGAGTTCGCTGTCTTCAACGCGGTATCGGCCAGACCCTTACGGGCACCGTGGGTGGAGATAAAGTACTCCAACACGTTCAGACCTTCACGGAAGTTCGCGGTAATGGGTGTCTCGATGATGGAGCCATCAGGCTTGGCCATCAAACCCCGCATACCGGCAACCTGGCGAATCTGGGCTGCGGAACCGCGAGCGCCGGAGTCAGCCATCATGTAGATGGAGTTGAAGGACTCTTGCTGCACCTGATTGCCATGGCGGTCGGTAACCATTTCCTTGGACAACTTGGCCATCATGACCTTGGACACTTCGTCGCCCGACTTACCCCAGATGTCCACCACCTTGTTGTAGCGCTCACCAGAAGTCACCAGACCGGAGACATACTGCTGCTCGATCTCTTTAACCTCTTTCTGTGCACGGGCAATGATGGCGTGCTTTTCCTGAGGAACCAACATGTCGTCGATACAGATGGAAATGCCAGCCCTGGTTGCCAAGCGGAAACCGGCCTGAAGCAATTTATCAGCAAAAACCACGGTCTCCTTCAAACCGCACTTGCGGAAGGACACATTGATCAGCTTCGAAATCTCTTTCTTCTTCAATGCCTTGTTGATATTGGAGAAAGGCAAGCCTTTTGGCAAGATTTCGGACAACAGAGCACGCCCAGCGGTAGTTTCCCACAGCTTGGTCGATGGGATAAATTCGCCAGTTTCCTTATCCTTGGTGTACTCGGTTAAACGAACATTGATTCTGGAGTTGAGTTCAACTTCGCCCGCATCAAAAGCGCGCTGCACCTCACCGGTATCGGCAAAAATCAGTCCCTCGCCCTTGCCGTTGATACGGTCACGGGTCGTGTAATAAAGGCCCAGCACCACGTCCTGCGAGGGAACGATGGATGGCTCGCCATTGGCAGGGAACAAAACGTTGTTGGAGGCGAGCATCAATGTGCGAGCTTCCATTTGCGCTTCCACCGACAAGGGCACGTGAACCGCCATCTGGTCACCGTCGAAGTCGGCATTGAAGGCCGCGCAAACGAGAGGGTGCAATTGAATGGCTTTGCCTTCAATGAGCAAGGGCTCGAAAGCCTGAATGCCCA
>CAIYDK010000071.1 GCA_903924955.1 uncultured beta proteobacterium
CAGACGCTGCATGGCCACAATGATGCGATGCATGTCGCGCGGGTGCAGGCCGATACTGGGCTCGTCCAGCACGAACAGCGTATTCACCAGCGAAGTGCCCAATGCTGTCGTCAGGTTGATGCGTTGCACTTCGCCGCCGCTGAGCGTGCGGCTCTGGCGGTCCAGCGTGAGGTACCCAATACCTACGTCGCACAAGTATTTGAGCCTTGTGCAGACTTCTTCCAGCAACAGTTTCAGGGTTTTGGCTTCGGCCTCCGACGTAACCGGAGCGACGGAGGGGCTGGGCGAGGGGGGGGTGTCGGTTGCCGATTTGGCGGCCGCATTTGGGCCGTATGAGGCATCCGGCGCCCCCGCCTTGCCCTGCCCCGCTTGCTGCGAGTCAAAAAACCGCCTGAGTTTGTCGATAGGCATCAACATCAAGTCATGCAAACACAGCCCCGGCAAGGCTTCAAGCTGTGCACGCGACCACGTCACCCCCTGCGGCATAAACCGCTTGGACGGCGCCAAAACGGTATCCGCCTGATCCTTGGTGCCAATGCGCCACAGCAGACTCTCGGTCTTCAACCGCGCCCCGCCACAGGTGCCGCAGGACGTGTAACTGCGGTACTTGGACAGCAGCACCCGGATGTGCATCTTGTAGGCCTTGGTCTCCAGGTACGCAAAGAAGCGGTTGATGCCAAACCAGTGCTGGTTCCACTTGCCGTTCCAGTTGGGTGAGCCGTTGATCACCCAACCCTGCTGCTCGGGCGTCAACTTGTACCAAGGCGTGTCGCGCGGGATGCCAGCGGCCTCGGCGTGTCGCATCAAGTCGTCCTGGCACTCTTGCCAGGCGGGGGTCTGCATGGGCTTGACAGCACCCGCACGCAGGGTGAGCTTGTCATTCGGGATAACCAGCCCCATATCCACACCCACCACGCGGCCAAAGCCCCGACAGGCTTCGCAGGCGCCCACGGCAGAATTAAACGAGAACATGGATGCAATCGGGTCGGCGTAGCGAATATCGCTTTGCGGGCAGTGCAGTCCAGTCGAAAAGCGCCACACCAGGGGCTCTGCATTTGCTATTGTTTCAGTAGCTGCTTGCGCAGGTTCTACGGGGGCTACAGGTTCATTGACGACATAAACATTGAGCCGGCCACTGCCCCGCTTGAGCGCCACTTCGATCGCTTCCAGTGCGCGGGCTTTTTCCACACCCACTATGCGGAAACGGTCGGCGACAACATCGAGCACCTTTCGCTTATCCACCTCACGCTCGGCATGGATGCGGGTGAAGCCGCTGGCGGAGAGCCACTGGGTCAGCTCTTCGGCCGTGGTGCTGGCTGGCAACTCCACCGGAAAGGTCAACACCAGGCGCGGATCGGGTGTGGGCGAATGCGTTGCGGCGCGACGCTGCAACTCGGCGTAAATGGTGTCGGGCGTGTCATGCTGCACCGGCTGCGCAGTAGCCTTGTCAAACAGCTGGGCGGCGCGCGAATACAGCAGTTTGACGTGGTCATTCAGCTCGGTCATGGTGCCCACGGTGGAGCGACTAGAGCGCACGGGGTTGGTCTGGTCGATGGCAATCGCCGGAGGCACACCTTCAACCTTGTCCACGGCCGGCTTGTCCATGCGGTCCAGAAACTGGCGGGCGTAGGCCGAGAAGGTTTCCACATAGCGGCGCTGGCCTTCGGCGTACAGCGTGTCAAACACCAGGCTGGACTTGCCCGAGCCACTGGGGCCGGTGACCACGGTCAGTTCCCCGGTGCGGATGTCCAGGTCCAGGTTTTTGAGGTTGTGCTGGCGTGCACCGCGAATGCGGATGGTTCCCTGGGTCATGGTGTGGCGTCTTTTTGAATGCGGCCAATCATTCTAGGGACTTACCCATGCAACGCGCCTTGCGGGGTCTTGTGAGGGGCGACCGCTGCCGATCGTCAGCTTACGCGCATGAGCGCATCATTGCGTCAAAGCTCGCTCAAGTTCAGCACAGGCTTTGGCGCCCACTGCATCCTTGATTTTGGGCAGCAAGGCCAGCAGTTCGTCAAACCCACCGGCCGACTCTACGGCCAGGTTCAAACGAAAGCCGCGCAGGCCCAGGCCCGCGGTGAGCTTGGTGGCCAAGGGTTTTGCCTCTTTGTAACGGTCCTGGGCCGAGTGTGCCTGAAAGGATTTGGCAACCACGTCCCGCGCGGCGACTTGCTCTGCCTGCGCTTGGGCCAGCACAACCTCGCCCGGTGCAGGGGCCAGAAAACCGTGACTCACCATGTGGTCCACATCGTCCTGAGATAAACCCAAACCCGCCGCAGCAGCCACCACCTGTTCAACCGACTTGTTTCCGTCAAACATGATGAAGGCGGTTCGCTGTCTCGACAAAAACAAGGGCGAGCGAGACTTGAAAGCCTGTTGGCCGATCTCTGTTTTAACGTATTTCATTCAGGGTGCATCGTCATGGTCGAATAGTAAACCGCTGTAGGCTCGTTATGCGACTCCACTTACTTCACTATTTGCTAGCGCTGGCCGCCGGCGACGAGGCCACCATCGAAGCGGGTGCGGCGGGCGCAGATGCGACAGACGTTGACGCAGCGGCAGCGGGCTCGGGGGCATGGGTGGCTTCTGCACCATGTTTTTCACCACTCATGTCAATGTCACCGCCCTTGCTCAAAATAAACAACGCCAAGCCGGCGAATACGGCAAAACCCACAACAATTTTCCACATAAACATCCCTAATCAGTTAAGGATAGAGCTAAAGGTCTATCCCGCAAAGTTTCAGTATAAAAAAATGACCCCGGGCCTTTAGGGACCGGGGTCGTTAACTCACTCGGGCCATCAATCGTTGGCGTAAATATCCACGTCTTTGGTTTCTTTTACGAACAGCATACCGACCACAAAGGTCATGCCGGCCACGATGATCGGGTACCACAAACCGTTGTACATGTTACCCGTCTGGGCCACGATGGCAAATGCCGTAGTTGGCAACAAACCACCGAACCAGCCGTTACCAATGTGGTAAGGCAAACTCATGGACGTGTAGCGGATGCGGGTGGGGAACATTTCGACCAGCATGGCGGCAACGGGGCCGTACACCATGGTCACCAGAATCACCAGGTAGGTCAGGATGGCAACAACGGTGACCTTGTCAAATTTGGCCATGTCAGCCTTGGCGGGGTAACCGGCGGTCTTCAACGCGTCTGCCAAACCTTTCTTGAACGCATCACCCTGAGTCTTGGCATCTTCCTTGGACAGTCCTTTAACGGTGTAGCCCGGAATCACGGTAGAACCCACCGCAATGCTGGCCACAGTACCCGCTGGAGCAACCGCGTTTTCATAGCTCACCGACGCGCCAGCCAGCGCTTGCTTGGCAATGTCGCAAGATGAAGTGAACTTGACCGTACCGGTGGGGTTGAACTGGAAAGAACACTCGGCAGGGTTAGCAGTTACCACCACCTTATTCGCAGCCTGTGCCTTGGCCAGATCAGGGTTGGCCGCCTTGGTCAAAGCTTCAAAAACCGGGAAGTACGTCACCACGGCCAATAGACAACCGGCCATGATGATGGGCTTGCGGCCAATCTTGTCAGACCACGCGCCGAACACAATAAAGAACGGTGTGCCGATGATCAGGGAAATAGCCACCATGATGTTGGCTGTTGCACCGTCAACCTTCAAGGCCTGGGTCAGGAAGAACAAGGCGTAGAACTGACCTGAATACCAGACCACAGCCTGACCTGCCGTCAATCCGATCAGGGCCAAAATCACGATCTTCAGGTTTTTCCACTGACCGAAGGACTCGGACAATGGCGCCTTGGAAGTCTTGCCTTCTGCCTTCATCTTGGTGAAAGCGGGAGACTCATTCATGCTCAAACGGATATAGACCGACACGGCCAGCAACAGGATGGACACGATGAACGGCACGCGCCAGCCCCAGTCAGCAAAGGCCGCCTCACCAATCATGGTACGGGTTCCCAGAATCACCATCAGGGACAGGAACAGGCCCAATGTGGCCGTTGTCTGAATCCAGGAGGTGTAGGCACCGCGACGTCCCTGTGGGGAATGCTCGGCCACATAGGTAGCAGCACCCCCGTACTCGCCGCCAAGTGCCAGGCCTTGCAGCATACGCAGCGCGATCAGGATCACGGGCGCTGCGACACCAATAGTTGCGTAGTTCGGCAAGATACCGACGATGAAGGTGGACAAGCCCATGATCAAAATAGTCACCAAAAAGGTGTACTTGCGACCGATCATGTCGCCCAGACGACCAAACACCAGCGCTCCGAAGGGCCGCACAATGAAACCAGCAGCAAACGCCAGCAGCGCGAAAATGAAGGCAGAGCCTTCGTCCAGCCCGCTGAAGAACTGCTTGGCAATAATGGCTGCCAAAGAACCATACAGGTAGAAGTCGTACCATTCAAAAACGGTACCCAGGGAGGAAGCGAAGATAACTTTCTTCTCTTCCGCCGACATCGGGCGTGCGGCTGCTGTTGCCATAGTTTTGTCTCCAGTATTTAATTTATTTCAACGACCGATTCGACTCGGTGAGTGGACTATGTCGCCCGGTTCTGACCCAGTTCTGACTTCCCCCCAACACCAACTGACTTTGAACTGAACACAGACTTACGTACTAAGCAATAACCCGGACTCCCAATTTTTCAATATGAAATATAGAGTGCAATATAAGGGTAAACGCGCAATCACCGACAAGTAAGCCCTAGGGAAAGTCCCAATAAGAATGCGTAAGGGCATAGTCAGACCATGCACACATGATCCACCCCCTGCGACAGCCTTGCCGGGCTGGTATGCATGCGGACTTCAACCTTCAAAGGAAAGACATGATAGACCCTATAGTGGCCAAGATTGAGGCCAACCCCAAGTACCACGAGCTACGCAGAAAGCGCAATTCGTTTGGCTGGTTGCTCACCATCGTGATGATGGTGGTGTACTACGGCTACATCGCGCTCATCGCTTTCAACAAGCCTTTCCTGGCACAGCCCATTGGCGCTGGCGTCACCTCACTGGGCATTCCAATTGGCATGTTCGTCATCGTTTTCACTATCGTCATCACTGGCATCTACGTGCGTCGCGCCAATGGCGAATACGACCGACTGACCGCTGAAATCCTGAAGGAAGCTTCCAAATGAAGGCCGGAACCCAATTTCTCATCGCCCTAACCGCCCTCCTCGCGTCGGCAGTGGCGCAAGCCGCTGGCGCCGATCTGGGCCAGGTCGAAAAGCAGCCCACCAACTGGGTTGCCATTGGCATGTTTGGCACCTTTGTGGTGGCTACGCTTTTCATTACCAAATGGGCCGCAGGCCGCACCAAGTCGGCTGCTGACTTTTACACCGGTGGTGGTGGCATTACCGGTTTCCAGAATGGCTTGGCTATCGCTGGCGACTACATGTCGGCCGCGTCCTTTTTGGGCATTTCTGCAGCGGTAATGGCATCGGGCTATGACGGCCTGATTTATTCCATCGGCTTCCTGGTCGGCTGGCCCGTCATCACCTTCCTGATGGCGGAGCGTCTGCGCAATCTGGGCAAGTTCACCTTTGCCGACGTGGCCGGTTACCGCTTCCAGCAAACGCCTATCCGCATTTTTGCGGCATCCGGCACGCTGGTGGTGGTGGCTTTCTACCTGATTGCCCAGATGGTGGGCGCAGGTTCGCTGATCAAGCTGTTGTTTGGTCTGGAATACTGGATGGCTGTGGTGATCGTCGGCGCGCTGATGATGATTTATGTGCTGTTTGGCGGCATGACTGCCACCACCTGGGTTCAGATCATCAAGGCCTGCCTTTTGCTGGCCGGCGTGAGCTTTATGGCCTTCATGGTGATGGCGCAATTTGGTTTCAGCTTTGAAGCGCTGTTCGCACGGGGCGTGGAAGTCAAGACTGCCATTGCCAGCGGCAGTGGAAAAACTTCCGAAGAAGCTGCCAAAATCGGCTTGGCCATCATGGGACCAGGCGGTTTCATCAAGGATCCCATCTCCGCCATTTCTTTCGGCATGGCGCTGATGTTTGGTACCGCGGGTCTGCCCCACATCCTGATGCGTTTCTTCACCGTGCCTGATGCAAAACAAGCACGCAAGTCGGTGTTCTGGGCCACCACCTGGATTGGCTACTTCTATGTGCTGATTTTCATCATCGGTTTTGGTGCCATCACGCTGGTCCTGACCAACCCCGAATTTGCTAACGTCGTTACCGGCGTTATCAAGGGCGGCGGCGGCTCGGCCAATATGGCTGCGGTTCTGGTGGCCAAAGCAGTTGGCGGCAATGTGTTCTTCGGCTTCATCTCCGCAGTAGCATTCGCAACCATTCTGGCGGTGGTGGCTGGCCTGACCCTGTCTGGCGCCTCTGCCGTGTCCCATGACATCTACGCCACCGTGATCAAAAAGGGCAATGCTGACAGTGATTCCGAGCTGAAAGTGTCCCGCATGACCACGCTCGCTCTGGGCGTTGTGGCTGTGGGCCTGGGCATTGCATTTGAGAAGCAAAACATTGCGTTCATGGTGTCTCTGGCCTTTGCGATTGCCGCGTCAGCCAACTTCCCGGTGCTGTTCATGTCAGTGCTGTGGAAGGACTGCACCACCAAGGGCGCCGTTATTGGTGGCTTCCTTGGACTGATCTCATCAGTCGCGTTGACCGTGGTGTCACCTTCCGTATGGGAAGCCACGCTGGGCAACCCCAAAGGCTCGGCCTGGTTCCCGTACTCTTCGCCAGCCCTGTTCTCGATGACCATTGGTTTCGTCGGCGTGTGGCTGTTCTCCATTCTGGACCGCAGCCCACAAGCTGCCGAAGAACGCGCTGCGTACAAAGCACAGCAAGTGCGCTCGGAAACCGGTCTGGGTGCATCGGCATCTTCTGGCCACTAAGCACTGCCAGTCGATTGAACAAAAAAGCCGGGGTAACCCGGCTTTTTTTCGCTTGGACTTTATTTCGCTGGTGGCCCAAACGATGCAATGCCTAGCTTCGTGTTTCCAAAAATATCCAGGATTCCAACGCTACGATTGAATATTTGTTTAAGCGCGAGTCGAAGTAAGATTGCTCACGCAGAAGGATCACAAGAGTTGCACCTGAGCCATCGGCGGCGACGCTGCGTGCCGGAACAAGACATTGAACCCGCAGCGATCAGTTGACGAAAATTTTGCAGCGACAATGTTCGGGAAGCCCTATGAACTCCATTTGGAGTTAACTGGCTTGCACCGTCCATGGATCCCCATTCCTTCATTTATTCTGCGGTTTTATTGCTGGTCGTCGCGTCCATAGCGGTGGCGCTGTTTCGCCATCTCGGTCTGGGAACCATTCTGGGCTTGCTGGTCACGGGCATTATTGTTGGACCGCACACGCCCGGACCATTTGTCACCAACGAAGTCGACAGTGTTCGCCAATTCACCGAAATTGGCGTCGTCATGTTGCTGTTTCTGATCGGTCTGGAGATGAAACCTAGCCGCCTGTGGGGTTTGCGGCGCATGCTGTTTGGGCTGGGGTCGCTCCAGATCATTTTGTCGACACTGGGCATCGCAGTCTATTTTCGACTCTTTCATGAAAGCTGGACGACGGCGCTGCTACTCGGCGCCAGCTTTGCCCTCTCTTCAACCGCCATCGTCATCCAGATGCTGCGTGACAAGGGTGAGGTCGCCAGTGCGCATGGCCAGACCGCTTTTGCAGTGCTGTTGATGCAGGACCTGGCTGTCGTGCCGCTGCTGGCAGCAATTCCCGTTATTGCGGATACGGGCCTCCTCCCGCATGGTTTGCCCTTGTGGGAAAGGGCGGGCGTTGCGGTGGCCATGGTGTCGATGGTTGTTGTTATAGGACGCTACGCTGTACCCTGGGCACTGGACTATTTGGCCCGTCGCAACCACCGGGAGGCTTTCTTTCTGA
>CAIYDK010000072.1 GCA_903924955.1 uncultured beta proteobacterium
AAGAATAATGTGCACCAGACCAAGAAGCTGACCGACGAAGATATCAAAGCCTTCCGCGACCGCTTCAATATCCCGATTCCAGACAGCGATTTGCCGAATCTGCCGTTTTACAAGCCGGCCGACGACACGCCCGAAATGCGCTACCTGCACGAGCGGCGCAAGGCACTGGGTGGCTACCTGCCGCACCGCCGCGTCAAGGCGGACGAGCAATTTACGGTGCCATCCCTCGATACGTTCAAGTCGGTGATCGAGCCAACCGCCGAGGGCCGCGAAATCTCCACCACGCAGGCCTATGTGCGCTTCCTGACCACGCTGTTGCGTGACCAGGCGCTGGGTCCGCGTGTCGTGCCTATTTTGGTGGACGAGGCGCGTACCTTTGGTATGGAAGGGCTGTTCCGCCAGATCGGTATCTACAACCCGGCTGGCCAGAACTACACCCCGGTCGACAAAGACCAGGTCATGTACTACCGCGAAGACAAGGCCGGCCAGATTCTGCAAGAGGGCATCAACGAAGCCGGCGGCATGAGCAGCTGGATTGCGGCGGCGACGAGCTACAGCACCAGCAACCGCATCATGCTGCCGTTCTACGTGTACTACTCGATGTTTGGCTTCCAGCGCATTGGCGACCTGGCCTGGGCCGCTGGCGACATGCAGGCGCGCGGCTTCTTGCTGGGCGGCACCTCGGGGCGCACCACGCTCAATGGCGAAGGCCTGCAACACGAAGACGGCCACAGCCACATCATGGCGGGCACCATTCCGAATTGCATCAGCTACGACCCGACGTTTGCGCACGAAGTGGGCGTCATCCTGCACCACGGCTTGAAGCGCATGGTGGAGAAACAGGACAACGTTTTCTACTACATCACCCTGCTGAACGAAAACTACGCCATGCCCGGCCTGACGGTGGGTACCGAAGAGCAGATCATCAAGGGCATGTACCTGTGCAAAGAGGGTGCCAAGCTGACCCCGCGCGTGCAACTGCTGGGCTCGGGCACCATCCTGCGGGAAAGCATTGCCGCGCAAGAGTTGCTGGAAAAAGACTGGGGCGTAGCCGCCAACGTCTGGAGCTGCCCCAGCTTCAACGAGCTCACCCGCGACGGTCAGGACGCCGAGCGCTACAACCTGCTGCATCCGACGGACAAGCCACGCACATCGTTTGTGGCGCAACAGCTGGAAAAGCATGCCGGTCCGGTGGTGGCGTCAACCGACTACATCAAGGCCTACGCCGAGCAGATTCGTCCTTTCATACCCAAGGGGCGCACCTACAAGGTGCTGGGCACCGACGGCTTTGGCCGCAGCGACTTCCGCTCCAAACTGCGTGAGCATTTCGAGGTGAACCGCCACTTTATTGTTGTGGCGGCGCTCAAAGCACTCAGCGAAGAAGGTACCGTGCCAGTGGCCAAGGTGGCCGAAGCGATTCTCAAATACGGCATCAAGACCGATACCGTTAACCCGCTGTACGCGTGAGGAAGAACACCATGGCAACCATAGAAATTCAGGTCCCAGACATCGGCGACTTTGACGAAGTAACCGTCATCGAACTGATGGTCAAAGTAGGCGACGCAGTCCGGGCCGAACAGAGCCTGATCACCGTGGAGTCTGACAAAGCCTCCATGGAAATTCCCTCCAGCCACGCAGGTGTGGTCAAGGAACT
>CAIYDK010000073.1 GCA_903924955.1 uncultured beta proteobacterium
ACTTTTGCTGATACAGTGCAAAAAAGTGCAATTTAGTGGTGAAAAGTGCCCTCAGCAAGGCATTTTCTGTTTTCGTGCAAAAAAGGTGGTTTGCGGTGTTTCAAGGGGCTTCGTCTCTCAGTCTGGATGCAAAGGGTCGGTTGTCGGTGCCGACCCGGCATCGTGACGTCCTGAGTGCGACGGCGGGCGGCCAGTTGACCATTACCCAGCATCCGCACGGTTGCCTCATGGTGTTTCCCCGTCCGGAATGGGAAAAGTTTCGCGAGCGTATTGCCGCGCTGCCCATGTCCGCCCAGTGGTGGAAGCGAATCTTTCTGGGTAACGCCATGGATGTGGAGATGGATGCTACGGGTCGCGTCCTTGTGTCGCCCGAATTGCGCGAAGCAGCCGGTATTGCCAAAGACACCATGTTGCTGGGTATGGGCAATCATTTTGAGCTGTGGGACAAAGCGACTTACGACACCCAAGAGGCTAGGGCCATGCAAGGCGAGATGCCCGATGTGTTCAAGGACTTTTCCTTTTAAGGCCGGGCGGTGGAAACTTCATGGACCCACACTACCGTACTGTTGAACGAGGCTGTGGATGCGCTCTTCAACAACGCGACGGACCCCGCATCGCAGGAGTTTGACGGTACTTATGTCGACGCGACGTTTGGCCGCGGGGGGCATTCGCGCCTGATTTTGTCGCGACTGTCACCCCTTGGAAGGTTAATTGCCTTTGACCGCGACCCGGAGGCGGTGGCTCAGGCCAATGCCATTTTGGACGAGCGGTTTTCGATCCGGCATGCAGCTTTTTCACAACTTGCAGATTTGCCCGGCGGCAGCGCTGCAGGCATTTTGCTGGATCTGGGCATCAGTTCACCCCAGATTGACAACCCGGTTCGTGGATTCAGTTTTCGTTTCGACGGACCGCTGGATATGCGTATGGATACCACGCGTGGTGAGAGTGTGGCTCAGTGGCTGGCGACGGCCGAAACCAATCAAATCGCGGAGGTGATACGTGAATATGGTGAAGAACGGTTTGCTGGCCCAATTGCAAAGGCGATTGTTGCTCGCCGACAGGAACGGGGCCCAATTTCAACCACCACCGAGTTGGCCCAACTCGTGGCTGAGCAGGTCAAAACCCGCGAGCCGGGCCAGAACCCTGCAACGCGCACATTTCAGGCTTTTCGGATTTTCATCAATGCCGAGCTTGAAGAGCTGCAACAGGCGCTAGAAGCCTGTCTGCATGTGCTGGAGCCGGGAGGTCGCTTGGCGGTGATCAGTTTTCATTCACTGGAAGACCGTATCGTTAAGCAGTTCATCGCAAAACATTCCCGCGATGAATATGACCGTCGGGCACCCTTTGCGGCACCCAAGGTCATGAAACTCAAGGCACTGGACCGCATCAAGCCGAGTGCGACCGAGGTCAGCGGCAATGCGCGCTCGCGCAGCGCCATCATGCGTGTGGCGCAGAGGACTGAAGTATGAACGCCGTAGGGCCGTCCCAAGGCGTGAGGGACCCCTCGGGGGGCAGCGTAGTACGCGCAGCGACAAGCGTGGGGGTCATATCCTCATGATCAGGCTCAATCTGGTCCTGTTGCTGGCGGTGCTGGTGAGCGCCATGTACCTGGTCGGCGTGCAATATGACTCCCGGCGCCTGTTTTCGGAATTGGACAAGTCCCATAGTGAAGCGACGCGGTTGGAAATTGAACGAGAACGGTTGCAGGTCGAAAAGCGCGCGCAAGCCACTCCCGCACGGGTTGAGCGTCTGGCGCGTGAAAAGCTGCAGATGCGCTTGGCCTCGCCCGGCGTTACGACCTACGTCAGCTATTCGGCACCTGTCCCCGGCGAGGACGAACCAATTGCCCCGCGCACCGCTAGCGCCGCAAAGAAGGTGAGCCGATGAGCCGCAGCATTCAGTACACCTCCAGCCCACTGCTGGCCAGTCGTACGCCGGTGTGGCGCAGCAAGCTGGTGGTTGGTGCCGTTGCACTGGCTTTTTTTGGGTTGGCTGCGCGTGCGGCCTATATCCAGGTGGTGGCCAATGATTTTTTTCTGCACCAGGGTGAAGTGCGATTCGCGCGCACCTTGGACTTGCCCGCCAATCGTGGGCGTATTCTGGACCGCAATGGGTTGATTTTGGCCTCCAGCGTGCCGGCACCCAGCATTTGGGCTATTCCCGAAGACGTCGAGATTGACAAAGAGCAGCTACAGCGTCTGGCCAAGTTGCTGGAAATGTCGGTCGCCGATCTGGCAAAAAAATTCGCAGACGAGGACAAGACATTTGTATGGGTCAAGCGTCAGGTGGATGAAGCCGTGGCACGCCAGATCAGCGCTCTCAACATCAAGGGTATTTACCAGCGCAAGGAATACAAGCGCGAATACCCCGAAGGGGAGTCTGCTGTCCACGTAGTCGGGTTCACCAATGTGGAGGACAAGGGGCAGGAGGGCGTTGAACTGACCTTCAACAAAGAGCTCTCGGGTCGCAATGGTTCGCGCCGGGTGATCAAGGATCGCATGGGTCGCGCTGTGGAGGATGTGGGTGACCAGATTCCCCCGCTCGATGGCCGTGACCTGCAACTCAGCATTGACAGCAAGGTGCAGTTTTTTGCCTTCCAGAAGTTGCGCGATGCGGTGCTGGAGAACAAGGCCAAGGCCGGCAGCGTGGTGGTCCTGGATGTCGTGACGGGTGAGGTTCTGGCGCTGGCCAATTACCCCAGCTATTCACCTGCCAAACGCGCCAATCTGACGGGTGCACAACTCAGAAACCGCGCCCTGACAGACACGTTTGAGCCCGGCTCGACGATGAAACCGTTTGTGATCGCCCTGGCACTGGAAAAGGGGCTGGTCAAGCCCGAAACGGTGATTCAGACGGCGCCAGGCAGGATAACCGTGGGAGGGGCAACCATCAGTGATGCCCATCCCCATGGTGCATTGACCGTCAACGAGGTCATCCAGAAATCCAGCAACGTGGGCACGGTCAAGATGGCCATGCAGATGCAGCCCCATGAAATGTGGGAGATGTTTAGCCAGGTTGGCTTTGGCCAGAAACCCCAGGTGCCGTTTCCGGGTGTGGTCAGTGGCCGGTTGCGGGCTTTTAAAACCTGGCGTCCGATTGAGCAAGCGACCATGAGTTATGGATACGGGTTGTCCAGCAGTCTGTTTCAGTTGGCTCGCGCTTACAGTGTGTTTGCCCGCGAGGGCGAGTTGGCTCCGGTTACCCTGTTGAAGTCCATTCAGCCTGCTCCCGGGGTTCGGGTGATGGATGCAACCCATGCCCACCAAGTGCTCAACATGCTGCACATGGTGACCGGCCCCGGCGGCACAGCGCCCAAGGCGCAGACCATGGGTTATTCCGTAGGCGGGAAAACAGGAACTGCCCATAAGCAGGAGGGCAAGGGCTACGCGGACAAAAAATATCGCGGCTTTTTTGTTGGTATTGCCCCCATCGACAATCCGCGCATTGTGGTGGCCGTGATGATTGACGAGCCCAGCAATGGGAAATACTTTGGTGGCGACGTGGCTGCACCGGTTTTCAGTGAAACCGTGCAGCAAACCTTGCGTATGCTGGGCGTGCAACCCGATATGGCTGTGCGGCCGCAAATTGTTGCACAGGCCGTGGAGGAGAGCTTCTGATGCAGAGCTTTCAGACGCCCACGCAAGCCGTGCATTGGCTGCGCCAGCACGTCACGGGTACGCTGTGCTCGGATAGCCGTGCGTCACGCCCAGGGGATGGCTTCATCGCCTGGCCTGGCACGGTGGTGGATGCCCGCCAGTACGTTCCCGATGCAATGCAACGTGGTGCTGCTGCGTGTCTTGTTGAGCGGGATGGCGTGTCTGCCTTTGCACTGGATGCCGATACGACGACGACTTTTTATGGCCTCAAGGGCAACACCGGATTGATTGCATCAGAGTACTTTGGCGTTCCTTCAGCTGAACTATCGGTGGTCGCTGTCACAGGGACCAATGGCAAGACCTCAACCGTCTGGTGGCTGGCCCAGGCACTGTCAGTCTTGCCGGGTGCGCAGGCTTTGCCATGCGGCATGGTTGGGACCTTGGGCGTTGGTCGTCCGCCAACCGGTGCTGCTACGTCGGGCGCACAAGCGGTGGCCAATGTTATCTCCACCGGCATGACCACCCCCGACCCGGTCCTATTGCAGCGGACCTTGCGCCAATTCGTGACCGAAGGTCTTACGGCTTGTGCAATTGAGGCCTCGTCCATCGGAATTGAAGAGCACAGGCTCGTGGGTACCCGGATTCGGGTGGCCGTTTTCACCAATTTCACCCAGGATCATCTGGACTACCACGGCAGCATGGCGGCGTATTGGGATTCGAAACGTAAATTGTTTTCATGGCCCGCACTGGAGTGTGCGGTTATCAATGTGGATGATGTGCAGGGCGCGCAGTTGGCGCAAGCACTTTCTGCGGCCCCGCTCGACGTCTGGACCGTTTCCTGCAAGCAGTCGGCACGCCTCCAGGCCCGCGCCATTGGCTACGGACCCACTGGACTGCGTTTTGAGGTTGTCGAAGGCGACGAGGCGCACAGCTTGCAGACTTGCATGATTGGTACGTACAACGTATCCAATCTGCTTGGTGTGCTTGCTGCCATGCGTGCTCTGGGTGTGTCGCTGCAGGCGGCCGTGCAGGCGTGCAGCGCATTGCACCCGGTTCCCGGGCGAATGGAGTGCTTGGGTGAGCCCGGCGAACCCCTGGTCGTTGTTGATTACGCCCATACGCCAGATGCCCTGGGTCAGGCCCTGGCTGCATTGCGCCCCTTGGCAACGCAGCGCGGTGGCCGCCTGTGGTGTGTGTTTGGCTGTGGTGGTGACCGCGACCCATCCAAGCGCCCACTGATGGGTGCCATTGCCTTGCAAAAATCTGATCAGGTGGTGATCACCAGCGATAACCCGCGCAGCGAAAAGCCGGAGGCCATCATTGCGCAAATTCTGTTGGGTCTGGTGCAAAGCAAAGCGGTGACGGTGCAGACCGACCGCGCACTGGCAATTGCGGATGCCATTGGCCGCGCTGAGCCCCATGACGTGGTGTTGCTCGCAGGCAAGGGTCACGAGGCCACGCAGGAGGTTACTGGCGTCAAGCATGCATTTCTGGATCGGGACCATGCACAGCGTGCCCTTCAGCGCCGTGGTGAGCGGGTGGTGGGGGGTGACGCATGAGCTCCATGATGTCGATCGCCCAGGCGGTTCAGTGGTTGTCCGGCGCACAGCTTGAGGGCGACAGTTCAATAGTTGTCAGTCGCGTGCACACAGACACCCGCACGATCGAGGCGGGTGACCTGTTTGTTGCACTCAAGGGCGAGCGCTATGACGCCAACGATTTCCTGCTGGAGGCTCAGCAGCGAGGGGCGGTCGCCGCTATTTGCCATGCCAGCGCGGATCGCAGTGGGGTCAAAGGCATGGCATGCATCGTTGTGGCCGACACCCGCCTCGCGCTGGGAGCACTGGCCCGAGCATGGCGCGCGCAATTCCGTTTGCCACTGATCGCCGTCACCGGAAGCAACGGAAAAACCACGGTGACGCAGATGTTGGCGGCCATCCTGGCAAGCTTTAAACCCGATGGCGCTTCGTTGGCCACGCGTGGCAACCTCAATAACGACATTGGCGTTCCCATGACCTTGCTGCGCCTGGGTGCGCAGCACCAGATTGCGGTGGTCGAATTGGGCATGAACCATCCGGGTGAAATAGCGGTATTGGCGGCGATGGCCCAGCCCACAGTAGCCGTCATCAACAACGCGCAGCGTGAACATCTGGAATTCATGCACACGGTGCGTGCCGTCGCGTTGGAAAATGGTTCCGTCATTACACCCCTTGGCCCTGAGGGCGTTGTGGTGATTCCGCAGGATGACGAGCATGCCCCCGTGTGGGAAGTTCTGGCCGGGTCACGGCGCACCGTGCGGTTTGCACTGGAAGGCGTGGCTGGCCACGACGCCGTGGTTTGTGTACAGGCGCATTGGGTTGCCGGCGGCTGGCAGGTCCACGCGCGGGGAATGGATCAAGACCTGCATTACCGATTGGAAATTGCCGGACGCCACAACGTCAAGAACTCATTGGCCGCGGCGGCCGCGGCGCTGGCTGCCGGTGTGCCGGCCTCTGCGGTGGTGGATGGATTGCAGTCGTTTGCGCCGGTCAAGGGTCGCTCGAAGGCCGTACTTCTGGCCGTGCAAGGGCACGAGGTGACGCTGGTCGATGACTCTTACAACGCCAATCCGGATTCCGTGCGCGCCGCTATTGATGTGCTGGCCGATTTGCCAGGCCCACGTGTGCTGGTATTGGGTGACATGGGCGAGGTGGGTCACCAAGGCCCCATGTTTCACGCTGAGGCGGGTCGGTACGCAAAGGCCAAAGGCATTGAGCAGGTTTTGACTTTAGGCGAGCTGGCACAGGTAGCCGCCAACGCCTTTGAGGGCGCGCAGCATTTTGAGTCTGCAGAGCAATTGATCGACGTGCTGCTAAACGACCTGCCCCATCTGCGCAGTGTGCTGGTCAAGGGGTCGCGGTTTATGCGGATGGAGCGTGTGGTCGATGCCATGCGAGCTGAGTTTTTGTTTGGAGTGCACCCATGCTATTGAGTTTGGCCCAATGGCTTCAAACGCTGTCGCCAGAGTTTGGCTATTTCCGGGTGTTCCAGTACCTGACTTTTCGCGCTGTGATGGCAGCGCTTACCGCGCTGCTCATCGGACTGGCCGCGGGCCCCTACGTCATTGGCCGTTTGCGGGAGCTGAAAATTGGGCAACCCGTGCGCGGCTATGGCATGGAGACCCATCTCCACAAGAGCGGTACACCCACCATGGGCGGTGTGCTCATTCTTTTGTCGATAGCGATTTCAACTCTCATGTGGGTCGACCTGAGCAACCGTTTCGTATGGATTGTGTTGCTGGTTACGCTGGGCTTTGGCGCAATCGGCTGGGTAGATGACTGGCGCAAGGTTGTGCACAAGGACCCTGAAGGGATGCGTTCGCGCGAGAAATATTTCTGGCAATCCCTGATCGGCCTGATCGCTGCGCTCTACCTCGTGTTCAGCATTTCTGAAAATTCCAACCTTCGGGTGCTGGAACTTTTCTTCAACTGGGTTCAATCCGGGTTTGACGTCAACTTGCCACCCAAGGCAGGTTTGCTGTTGCCATTCATCAAGGAGGTGAGTTACCCCTTGGGCGTGTTTGGCTTCGTGGTGCTGACCTACCTGGTCATTGTGGGCTCCAGCAACGCGGTCAACCTGACCGACGGACTCGATGGCCTGGCGATCATGCCGGTGGTACTGGTTGGCGCTTCGTTGGGTGTCTTTGCCTACGTCACAGGCAGCGCAGTCTACTCAAAGTACCTGTTCTTTCCACACATTCCCGGTTCGGGCGAGTTGATGGTTTTTTGTGCCGCCATGGCAGGGGCCGGCCTTGCCTTTCTGTGGTTTAACACCCATCCAGCACAAGTCTTCATGGGCGATGTCGGCGCGTTGGCGCTGGGGGCCGCACTGGGAACCGTCGCTGTCATCGTCCGCCAGGAGATTGTGCTGGCCATCATGGGGGGCATCTTTGTGGTCGAAGCCCTGTCGGTCATGCTGCAGGTGACTTATTTCAAATACTCGAAGAAGAAGTACGGGCAGGGTCGCCGCCTGTTCAAGATGGCGCCGTTGCATCATCATTTCGAAAAAGAAGGCTGGAAGGAAACGCAAGTGGTGGTGCGTTTCTGGATCATCACCATGCTGCTGTGCCTTGTGGGCCTGTCCACGCTGAAACTTCGATGAACCCAACACAGCCGCACCTCCCGGGCGATAGCCCTGCAGCGCTCCCAGCGGGTGATGCGATGGAGGTGCGCGTGCCCGCGACACTGACCGCTGCGCGCGATGCAGCAGACTTTGTAGCGCGCATCTTTGCTGACACACAGGTCGACAACTCCGAGTCTGCCGTGGTACTGGAGTCAATACCACCAGAGTTGGTGGATGAGCTGCCAACCGCAACAGCGGAGTTTAAGAACGATGGGCCACTCCAGCCCCTGCTAGGACAGAACATCCTGATTCTGGGCCTGGGGGCATCAGGCCTTGCGATGGCACGCTGGTGCGTGCAAACGGGCGCCGCTCGCGTTACGGTGGCAGACACCCGCGCAGCCCCCCCGCAACTGGCCACATTGCAGCATGAGTTGCCACAGGTCCATTTTGTTTCTGGTGCATTTCAGGCCGATCTGGTGGAGGGGCAAAGCGTGCACGCGGTATACCGGTCGCCCGGACTCAGTCCGGACTCCACTGCGCTTGTGGTGGACGCGGCGCGTGCCGTTGGCGTATTTGTCGGAGGCGAACTGAGTCTGTTTTCCATGGGTCTGCAGGCGCTGCGCAGCGCACGGGGTTATGCTCCGGTGGTTCTTGCCATCACCGGTACCAACGGCAAGACGACAGTGACGTCCATGACAGGTGAACTGTTGGCACACGCAGGCAAGACCGTGGCAGTGGCGGGCAATATAGGTCCCACTTTACTGGGCACTCTTTCCCTGCATTTGCAAGCTGACACGTTACCTGAAGTGTGGGTGCTGGAGTTATCCAGTTTTCAGCTCGATGGCGTCGCCGGATTCGAGCCCACAGCCGCCGTGGTGCTCAATGTCACGCAAGACCATCTGGATTGGCATGGCAGTATGCAGGCGTACGCGGCTGCCAAGACTCGCATCTTTGGGCAACAGGGCCTGATGGTGGTCAACCGCGACGACGCACAGGTTATGGCCATGCTCCCACCCCCGTTGCGCATCAAACTACAGCGCCCCGTGGTGCGAGCCCACGTCACGTTTGGCACTGATATGCCGCAGCGTCCCGGCGATTTTGGTATTGAAGAGGTCAACGGCATGGTGTGGCTGGTGCGGGCGCTGGAAGCAGATGAGACACGCAGAAAACGCAAGGATGCCCAGGACGAGTTGCACATCCAGCGTCTCATGCCTGCCGATGCTCTGCGCATTCGGGGTCGGCACAACGCTAGCAATGCGTTGGCCGCTCTGGCTTTGTGCGCAGCGGCGGGCTGTTCCCTGGCGCCCATCCTGTTTGGCTTGCGCGAATACAGGGGTGAGCCTCACAGAGTCGAGCCCATTGGCATTCTCAATGGAGTGGAATTTTTTGATGACAGCAAGGGCACCAATGTGGGTGCAACTGTGGCCGCCTTGCAGGGGCTGGGTGTGGACCGTCGCGTGATCGTCATCCTGGGTGGCGAGGGCAAGGGCCAGGATTTTTCGCCACTGGCGGCACCCATTGCACGCTATGCGCGCGCGGTCATCCTCATCGGACGTGATGCGCCGCTGATCCGTGAAGCCATGACTGAGTCCGGCGTTCCTCTCGTGGATGCCGCCTCCATGGAGGCCGCGGTTGCACAGGCAAACCAGCGTGCCCATGCGGGCGATGCGGTGCTGATGTCTCCGGCCTGCGCCAGCTTTGACATGTTTGATAACTATGAGCACCGGGCGCGGGCGTTTTGCGCTGCAGTGAAAGATCTGGCTTTGGCTAACGGGGTGGATATGGAGACCGGTGCATGAGTGCATTGAGCCAAACCCTTTCAGGATGGTTCTCACAGCGCAGCACTGGCGATGCTGCGGATAGTGCGGTGCTGCCGGTTCGCCTGGGTGGTCGCGGCTCCTTTGCGACGACGACAAACGTGCCGCAAACACGGGGGTTTGATCAGCCCCTGGTTTGGGTGGTTGTCGCACTGCTGCTGTGGGGGATGGTCATGGTGTATTCAGCTTCCATTGCCATGCCGGATAACCCGAAATTTGCCAAGTACACACACACCTATTTTCTGGTGCGCCATGCGATGTGGGTGCTAACCGCTTTTGTTGGCGCATTGATCGCATTTCAGGTTCCGGTAGCCACATGGGAGAAGTCGGCGCCCTGGCTGTTCGTGGCGTCCCTTGTGTTACTGATTGCAGTGCTCATTCCTGGCGTGGGCAAGGTCGTCTATGGCGCGCGCCGTTGGATCTCGTTGGGCCCGTTCAGCTTTCAACCATCCGAACTGGCCAAGTTCGCTGTGCTGCTCTATGCGGCAGACTACATGGTTCGCAAAATGGACGTGAAAGAGCGGTTTTTCCGTGCAGTGATGCCCATGGCGGTTGCCGTGGCAGTGATCGGGTTGCTGCTGCTGGCAGAACCGGATATGGGTGGCTTCATGGTGATCGCCGTGATTGCGATGGGTATTTTGTTTTTGGGTGGTGTCAACGCCCGCATGTTTTTCCTGATCGCAACCATTCTGGTCGTAGCATTTGGGCTGATGATTGCACTGAGTGAATGGCGGCGTGAGCGTATTTTTGCCTACCTGGACCCCTGGACCGAAAAGTATGCGCTGGGCAAGGGCTACCAGCTGTCCCATTCCTTGATCGCCATTGGACGGGGCGAAATATTTGGTGTCGGCTTGGGTGGCAGTGTCGAGAAGTTGCATTGGTTGCCCGAAGCGCACACCGACTTTCTGCTGGCGGTCATCGGCGAAGAATTTGGTTTGGTGGGTGTATTGGTGGTGATTGGCATGTTCCTGTGGCTGACACGGCGCATCATGCACATTGGTCGCCAGGCCATTGCGCTGGATCGGGTGTTTGCCGGGCTCACGGCGCAGGGTGTTGGCATCTGGATGGGTTTTCAGTCCTTTATCAACATGGGTGTGAATTTGGGCGCCTTGCCGACCAAGGGTTTGACGCTTCCACTCATGAGTTATGGCGGCTCGGCCATCCTGATCAACATGGTCGCCATCGCAGTCGTTCTTCGGATTGACTACGAGAATCGACAACTCATGCACGGAGGCCGTGTATGAGTCAGACGCAAAAATGTGCACTCGTTATGGCGGGCGGCACGGGCGGGCATATATTCCCGGGTCTCGCTGTGGCGATGGCGCTGCGCGAGCGCGGCTGGCGTGTCCACTGGTTGGGCGCACCCAACAGCATGGAGAGTCGCCTGGTGCCGCCCAAAGGATTCACTTTTGAAACAATCGATTTTTCTGGTGTTCGTGGCAAGGGTTTGCGCACACTGATTGCGATGCCTTTGCGCCTGTTGCGTGCATTCGCCCAAAGTCTGCAGGTGGTACGTCGGGTCAAGCCGGACGTGCTGCTGGGCTTGGGTGGTTACATCACGTTGCCCGGTGGGTTAATGGGGGTGTTGACTGGCAGGCCACTGGTATTGCACGAGCAGAATTCCGTTGCAGGCATGGCCAATCGGGTGCTGGCGGTCGTAGCTCGCAGGGTTTTTACCGCATTTCCCAACGTACTGGCCAAAGGCCATTGGGTGGGTAACCCTTTGCGCGCCGAGTTTTTAGTGCAGCCCGGACCCCAGGAACGCTTTGCCAACCGATCCGGCCCCTTGCGCGTGCTGGTGGTGGGCGGGAGCCTGGGTGCCAAGGCGCTCAATGACGTGGTTCCCAAGGCACTCGCATTGATCCCGGAGGTCCAGCGCCCGGTTGTCACGCACCAGAGTGGCGAGAAGCAAATCGAAGAACTCCGCAGCAATTACGCGGCAGCCGGGGTGCAGGCCGAGCTGACGCCTTTCATCGATAACACTGCGCACGCATTTGCCGATGCAGACTGGATCATCTGCCGTGCGGGTGCCAGCACAGTGACGGAAATTGCGGCCGTGGGGGCCGCTGCCTTGTTCGTCCCCTTCCCGTCGGCCGTGGATGACCACCAAACCCACAACGCCCGCTTTCTGGTCGATCAGGGCGCCGGCTGGCTCATTCCGCAAAGCGAACTGACACCCGTATTGCTGGCAAATTTGCTACAAAAAACAGAGCGCACTACGCTTGTAGTACGGGGGCTGGAGGCCAAAAAACTGCAACGGCTACAGGCTACGGATGCCGTGGTGGCTGCGTGTGAGGAGCTTTGCGCATGAGGCACGCGATCAGCCACATTCATTTCGTCGGCGTCGGCGGCTCGGGCATGTCGGGCATTGCCGAGGTGCTGTGCAACCTGGGCTACACGGTCTCCGGCTCCGATTTGTCTGACAGCGCCACGCTAAGGCGCCTGGCCACTCTGGGCATACGCACCTGTGTGGGCCACTTGCCCGAAAATGTTACGGGAGCCGATGCGGTGGTCACCTCGACTGCCGTGCAGGGTGATAACCCGGAAGTGGTTAAGGCGCGAGAGTTGGGCATTCCCATCGTGCCGCGCGCCCTGATGCTGGCTGAACTGATGCGCCTCAAACAGGGCATTGCCATTGCTGGCACGCACGGTAAGACGACCACGACCAGTCTGGTGGCCAGCGTACTGGCTGAGGCCGGACTGGACCCGACCTTTGTGATTGGTGGGCGGCTCAACAGTGCAGGGGCAAACGCCCGATTGGGTCAAGGCGATTACATCGTGGTCGAGGCGGACGAGTCCGATGCATCGTTCCTGAATCTTTTGCCGGTGATGGCGGTTGTGACCAATATCGATGCTGACCACATGGAGACCTATGGTCAGGACTTCGGGCGACTGAAGAAGGCGTTTGTCGACTTCCTGCACCGCATGCCGTTCTATGGGGTGGCCATTTTGTGCACCGATGACGCGGCGGTGTGCGATATCGTGGATCAGGTCGCGTGCAGAGTCGTGCGCTACGGCTTCAACGAACAGGCGCAGGTCCGCGCCACCCAGGTGCGCGCTGTGGGTGGCCAGATGCACTTCACAGTGCAACGGAGCAAGGGTGTGGGGCTGGCTGACATGGATGTGGTGCTCAACCTTCCAGGTTTGCACAACGTGCTCAATGCGCTGTCGGCCATTGCGGTGGCACTCGAGCTGGGTGTGCAAGATGCCGCTGTGGTGCGGGCGCTGGGCGAGTTCAAGGGTGTAGGAAGGCGCTTTCAACACTACGGTGATCTGCAGTTGCCCGGGGGCGGCGTCATGACCGTCGTGGACGACTATGGCCATCACCCCGTCGAGATGCAGGCCACGTTGGCGGCAGCGCGTGGTGCGTATCCGGGGCGTCGGTTGGTGCTGGCGTTTCAGCCGCATCGGTATACGCGAACCCGTGACTGCTTCGAGGATTTCGTCAAGGTCATGGGCCTGGCCGACTCTGTATTGCTCGCCGAGGTTTATGCAGCAGGTGAGCCGCCGATAGTGGCCGCTGACGGGCGGGCCCTAGCCCGTGCCCTGCGCATTGCGGGTTCGGTGGAGCCGGTCTTCGTTGACGACATCGGTGCCCTGCCCCAAGCCATTCTGAGTAACGCGCAACCAGGGGACGTGGTGATGTGCATGGGCGCCGGGTCGATTGGCATGGTTCCGGCCAAGCTGGTTGATGTGCTACAAAATAGTGAGCGCACTACGCAGAAGGGACGGGGGCTATGAGTCAATTTGGCAAAGTAGCAGTCTTGATGGGAGGGGCCTCTGCCGAGCGCGAGGTGTCGCTGATGTCGGGCACTGGTGTATTGAATGCGTTGCGCTCCAAAGGAGTGGACGCGCATGCATTCGATCCCGCACAGCGTGACCTGGGTGACCTCAAGCGCGAGGGCTTTGACCGCTGTTTCATAGCATTGCATGGGCGTTTGGGAGAAGACGGCACAGTGCAAGGCGCCCTCGAGCTATTGGGCATTCCATACACCGGCTCAGGTGTGATGGCGTCGAGCATTTCCATGGACAAGGTTATGACCAAACGCATCTGGCTGTCCGAGGGCATACCCACGCCGCGCTACAAGTTGTTGCGCCGTGGTGCATTTGATCGACGACAGGTTATTGAGGTGCCCGACACACTGGGTCTGCCACTCATTGTCAAGCCCGTCTGCGAAGGTTCATCTCTGGGTGTGACCAAGGTGACGGGCTATTCGGGTATGACCGCTGCCGTCGACGCTGCCAAGCAGATGAACGATGACATCCTGTGCGAAGAGTGCATCGAAGGCGACGAAGTGACCTGCCCGGTGCTTGGAAGCGGGGACGAGGCGCGAGCCCTGCCGGTTATTCGCATCGTGGCCCCTGAGGGCAAATACGACTACCAAAATAAGTACTTTACCGACACCACGCAATATCTGGTTCCTGCCGGCTTGCCAGCCGGTGAGGAAGAGGCTATTCAGGCGCTGGTGCTCAAGGCCTACCAGGTGTTGGGTTGCAGAGGATGGGGGCGTGTTGACGTCATGATCGACGCGAAGTCGCGTAAGCCGTACTTGCTGGAGATCAACACTTCGCCAGGCATGACAAGTCACTCTCTCGTGCCCATGTCGGCCAAGGCTGCGGGTATCAGCTACGAGGATCTGTGCGTACAGCTGTTGCAAGGTGCCAGTCTGGCCGCGGGAGCATTTGCATGAACTCCTCCGTGGCAACGCCTGTTGATGTCAAGCTGATGAACATGACCGCTGTGCTCCTGTTCGTGGCGTTTTTCGTCGCGGGTGCCGTTGCCACGGCCCGCTGGGTGGTACGTTTGCCAGCGTTTGACATTAAGGGCATTGCAGTGTCGGGCGATGTCAGCCACAACAATGAATTGAACCTGCGTGCCAATGTGGCTCCGCGCTTGTCGGGTACGTTCTTTAGCGTCGACCTGACGCAGGTGCGGGCGGCTTTCGAGTCAGTACCCTGGGTGCGCCATGCGGTGGTGCGCCGTGAATTTCCAAACCGTCTAAATGTGGTCTTGCAAGAGCACCAGGCTGTGGCCTATTGGGGCAACGACCCCGAACTGCGATTGATCAACAGCTACGGCGAAGTGTTTGAGGCCAATGTGGGTGAAGTGGAGCAGGACGCATTGCCACGCCTGAATGGCCCGGACGGGCAGGGCGCTGAAGTTCTGGCCATGTACCGCGTGTTGACACCGTTGTTTGCACAAATGGAATTACCCGTGGAAGAACTCGAGCTGTCCCGCGGTGGCAGCTGGCGTGCGAGCCTGGACACGGGCGCAGCGATTGAGTTGGGCCGTGGCGGCGCGGTGGAAGTGACAGCGCGCGTGCGGCGGTTTTTGAAAACCCTCACGCAGGTGACGACACGGTATTCGCGTCGAGCCAGTGCCCTGGAGTCGGCGGACTTGCGGCACGAAAACGGTTACGCCGTGCGCCTGCGCGGGGTGAGCACGAATGTGGCGCCAGCGCCGAAGAAATAGCAAAAGACGAAATCAGCAGGACTCCATATGGCAAAAGAATACAAAGACCTGGTCGTAGGACTGGACATCGGAACCGCCAAGGTCATGGTGGTGGTGGCCGAAGTTTTGCCCGGTGGCGAGCTCAAGCTGGCCGGTCTGGGTGTGGCGCCCAGCAATGGCATCAAGCGTGGTGTGGTGGTGAACATCGACGCTACCGTGCAAAGCATCCAGCAGGCCCTGCGCGAAGCCGAGCTGATGGCCGACTGCAAGATCACTCGGGTCTACACGGGCATTACGGGCAGCCACATTCGCGGCATGAACTCCAGCGGCATGGTGGCGGTGAAAGACCGTGAGGTGACGGCGGCCGATGTGTCCCGCGTGGTCGAGACGGCCAAGGCAATCAACATCTCCAGCGACCAGAAACTGCTGCTGGTGGAGCCGCAGGAATTCATCATCGACGGTCAGGACGTCAAAGAGCCGATCGGCATGAGTGGTATTCGCCTGGAGGCGAAAGTGCACATCGTGACCGGAGCACAGAGCGCGGCCGAAAATATCATCAAGTGCGTGCGCCGCTGCGGCCTGGAAGTGGAACAGCTCATGCTCAATCCATTGGCCAGCAGTTTGTCGGTCCTGACAGAAGACGAACGCGAACTGGGGGTGGCCCTGGTGGATATTGGCGCGGGCACTACCGACATCGCCATCTTCACCAATGGAGCCATTCGCCACACTGCCGTGATCCCGATTGCTGGCGACTTGATCACCAGTGACATCGCGATGGCTTTGCGCACGCCCACCAAGGACGCTGAAGAAATCAAGGTTGAAAGCGGCCACGCCAAGCAACTGCTGGTGGACCCTGAAACGCAAGTTGAAGTACCAGGTTTGGGCGACCGCGGGCCACGCATGTTGAGCCGCCAGGCGCTGGCCGGAGTCATCGAGCCGCGCATTGAAGAGATTTTTTCGCTGGTGAACCAGGTGATGCGAGAGTCAGGCTATGAAGAGGTCTTGTCATCGGGCATCGTGCTCACTGGCGGCAGTTGCATCATGCCCGGCATGGTCGAGTTGGGTGAGGACATTTTCCTCAAGCCCGTTCGCCGCGGCATCCCCAAGTACTCCAGTGCCCTGGCAGACATGGTGGCGCAGCCGCGCGCTGCCACGGTGATGGGGCTATTGGAAGAGGCCCGCATGGCACGGTTGCGAGGCTACAAGGTGTCGCAGAAAAACGGCTCCATGAAAACCGCTTTTGGTTCAGTCAAAGACTGGTTCATCGGGAACTTCTGATCATGAATAACCAAGCAACGAACGCCGCCGGATCGCCGAACAGCGCAGGCCCTATCGCCAGTCCGCATTGGCGATGGCGGTGCATTGATCCGCCGAATCGGGCGGGTCCCATCCAAAATTCCGCAAAAGCATTGAATCATCGTATTGAAACTCAAGGAGAACAGCATGGCCATTGAAATGATTGAAGAAGAAGCGTTTAACCAGGGCACACAGATCAAGGTAATTGGCGTGGGCGGCGGCGGCGGAAATGCCGTGGAGCACATGATTTGCTCGTCCGTGGGTGGCGTGGAATTCATTTGTGCCAATACCGATTCGCAGGCGCTGAGCCGCAGCACCGCACACAAGACCATTCAGCTGGGTGCGGGTGGCCTGGGCGCGGGAAGCAAGCCCGACAAGGGCCGTGAAGCGGCTGTGCTGGCCGAGGCGGATATCCGCGCAGCCATTGAAGGCGCGCATATGCTGTTCATTACGGCCGGCATGGGCGGGGGCACCGGCACCGGCGCGGCTCCTGTGATTGCCCGCGTCGCCAAGGAGATGGGCATTCTGACCGTGGGCGTGGTCACCAAGCCGTTCGACTTTGAGGGCGGTCGTCGCATGAGCAATGCCGATGCCGGTCTGACCGAGCTTGAGGCCAATGTCGACTCGCTGATCGTGGTGTTGAACGAGAAGCTACTGGACGTGCTGGGCGATGATGTGTCGCAAGATGAAGCCTTCGCACACGCCAACGATGTGTTGAAAAATGCGGTGGGCGGCATTGCCGAAATCATCAATGTGCCCGGCCATGTGAACGTCGACTTTGAAGACGTGCGCACTGTCATGGGCGAGCCCGGGAAAGCAATGATGGGTACCGCCCTGGCCAGTGGCCCGGACCGTGCCCGCATCGCCGCCGAGCAGGCGGTTGCCTGTCCGTTGCTCGAAGGCATCGACCTGTCCGGCGCCAAGGGCGTACTGGTGCTGATCACGGCAGCCAAGGGCTCGCTCAAGTTGAGCGAATCCAAGCTGGCGATGAACACCATTCGTGCCTATGCATCCCCCGATGCGCATGTGATCTACGGTACGGCCTATGACGATGAGCTGGGTGAGAACATTCGCGTGACGGTTGTCGCAACCGGCCTGAGCCGCCAGGGTATTCGCCGCACAGCCAAGCCTGAACTGGAAGTCATCAAACGCACAGGAACCCACGACGCGCCGATGTTCGTACCAACGCTCAATACACTTGCCAATTCGGGCACTAATGGCATGGCAGCGGGTTCTGTCACGACGGCCCAGCCAGACTACGCCGGCATGGCCACACCGAGCGTGTGGCGTACCAACCGCACGTCTGCCGCCGCCAAGGTGGACGCACTGTCCAATGGTGGTATGGATGACTACGAAATCCCTGCGTTCCTGCGCAAGCAAGCCGATTAGTAAAATAAGCGGGTGCTCAAACAACGAACGCTTAAATCGCTGACCCGCGCGGTCGGCGTCGGGTTGCACAGCGGGCAGCGGGTGGAGATCACCTTGCGTCCTGCGCAACCGGACACCGGCATTGTGTTTCGCCGGATCGACCTGCCGGTACCGGTGGACATACCGGTTTCGGCGCCATCGGTGACCGACACGCGCATGGCGTCCACCATTTCCAATGGAGGGGCGAAGGTGCAGACGGTTGAGCACCTGATGTCGGCTTGTGCCGGTCTGGGCATTGACAATCTGTATGTCGACATCACGGCAGAAGAAATTCCGATACTGGATGGTTCCGCCGCGTCGTTTGTTTTCCTGTTGCAAAGTGCCGGGATTGAACTGCAGAATGCGCCCAAGCGGTTCATGCGGGTCAAGCGGGCGGTTGAGGTGCGTGAGGGCGAGGGCCCCAACCTCAAATGGGCCAGACTGGAGCCCTACAACGGGTACAAGCTGAGTTTTGAGATCGTGTTTGACCATCCTGCGGTTGACTCTACCGGGCAGCGGGTGGAGTTCAACATGGGAGTCGACTCCTATTCACGCGACATTGCGCGTGCCCGTACCTTTGGCTTTACCAAAGATGTGGAAATGATGCGCACCAATGGACTGGCGCTTGGCGGCGGCCTGGACAATGCCATCGTCATGGATGACTACAAGGTACTCAACTCCGAGGGCTTGCGATACGACGATGAGTTTGTTAAACACAAGCTGCTGGACGCCATTGGTGATTTGTACTGCGTGGGTAAGCCTCTGTTGGCCAGCTACAGTGCCTTTCGCTCAGGGCATGCGCTGAACAACAAGCTTCTGCGCGAGTTGCTGGCGCACCAGGATGCCTGGGAGCTGGTTGCCTTTGAGGACGAGAGCCAGGCCCCCGAGGGTTTTTCGCAACTGGCACGTTCCTGGTAAAGGGTGTCGCTATTTCCGTCGCCCATGTGAGGCTGGTTCTTTCCCGGGCGGCCTTAACTTCTGGCGGCGCCAATTTCGGCAAGATACCGCACCATGGCATCCTGGAGAGATTGAATTTCCACTTGAAGAAGTGAAAAGGTCGAAATCGAGACCGACGGGTCAAATTCATGGTCTTGCAGTTCGAACTGGCGGGCCAACTCTTCAATCCGGCTGGCATTGAAATTGCCAACCAAACCGCGCAATGTGTGGGAAGACCGCCTCAATGCAGAGCAATCTCCGGCCATGATGGCGTCTTCGATCTGTTTCATCTGGCGCGGGCAGTCGTCCAGGAAATCTTGGCCAATCGTCTCGATGACCCAGGAATCCGCCTCACCCAAAGCATGCGCGTAATCGAAACGGGTTGAATGACTGGATAGCGGGCCCACGTCAACGAGGCCAGATGGCGAAATGGTATCCAGGATTGCACGCAATCGCTCAATATCCAACGGCTTGGAAATATAGTCATCCATGCCAGCATCCAGGCAGCGCTGGTGGTCTTCCCGCATGGCATTGGCCGTCATGGCAACAATCGGCGTGTGTAAGCCAAGCGGCTGTTCCCGCTCACGAATCAGGCGGGTGGCCTCATATCCGCCCATCTCCGGCATCTGCAAGTCCATCAAAACCACGTCAAACCGCGTGCGTTGCGTGCGGCTCAGAGCTTCGACCCCGTTGTGTGCAGTCTCCACCCGATGCCCCCACTTGGCTAACAAGGTTACAGCAAGTTTTTGATTGACGACGTTGTCCTCTACCAGCAGGATGTTGAGTGCTCGGCCAAGCGAAGCCACATGAAGGTTGTGCTTGGTAATCAGTACGCTGTCAGGCTGAGCGCCCAAAGCAATCGTCACAGCATTGCGTAGCTCAACCGAGTCAATGGGCTTTGTCAGGTAGGCCAATATGCCCAGCTCACGGCACCGTTGGGCGTCACCTCGCATTCCCCCCGATGTCAACATCATCATGATCGCACCCGAAAGTTCAGGCGACTGCTGAAACTGGTCTGCGAGTTCAAAACCATCCATCTCCGGCATCATCGCGTCCAGGATGACCAACCCAAAAGGCTGCCCATTTTGGCGCGCTGATTTTGCTGCTGCCAGCGCTTGCATGGCGCTTTCGGATGACGTTGGAACCATGCCCCATTTCATGAGCAATTGAGACAGCAGCCTCAGATTGGTGGGGTTGTCATCAACAATCAAAACCGGCACGCCCTGCAGTACCGCAGCGGACTGGTTGGGGGGCGGTGCGCTGCCAACTCCATAGGGGATACCGAAGCTGAACACACTGCCTTGCCCAAGGACACTGGAAACACTGAGTTCCCCTCCCATAGCGGCAACCATCTGACTGGAAATTGCAAGCCCCAGTCCGGTGCCGCCGTATTTGCGCGTCGTCGACGTATCAGCCTGGGTAAAGGCTTTGAAAATATGCGCCTGTTTGTCCAGCGCGATGCCAATCCCGTGGTCCTCCACCTGGAAGTTCAAAACAACGGTGTTGCCGCCCGATTCAATAAGTTTGACGCGGACAATGATCGCACCGCGGTCTGTGAACTTGATCGCATTGCCCAGCAAATTGGTCAGGACTTGGCGCAATCGCCCAGGATCACCGACCACCCTTTCAGGGACGCCAGCTTCTGCCTCGTAGGCCAACTCCAGCCCCTTTTGCTCGGCCTTCAGGGTCAATAGTTTGGTCACTTCGGTCAGAAGTGCACGCACATCAAACTCGGTCTTCTCCAACTCCATCTTGCCGGACTCCAGCTTGGAAAAATCCAGGATGTCGTTGATGATGCTGAGAAGGGAATCAGCAGACGACTTCACCATGCTCAGGTATTCGCGCTGTTCGGCGTCAAGCTCCGTATCGAGCGTCAGCTCTGTCATGCCAATGATGCCGTTCATCGGGGTTCGAATCTCATGGCTCATCGTCGCCAAAAAGTCGCTCTTGGCGCGATTGGCATGCTCGGCGGAATCCTTGGCCTGTGTCAGTTCAAAAACCTGCTTGCGCACCGCACGCGACATGGCATTGAATGCCACCCCGAGTTGGCCCAGTTCGTCGGCACCTTCATTGACGGGGTCTGGCGTCAAATTGCCGTGGGCCACATCCCGGCTGGCGCGTGCCAAGTCGGCCAAATGCCGCGTCATCCACAGACCCAGCACCGACAGCAGCACCGAGGAAAGTAGAAGCTCGGCAAATGCGATCAGTGCACCCTGTGTGATCAACGCCTTTCGCGCTTCCAGAATGTGCGAAAGATCCAATCCAAAATGCAGGTACCCCAATGATTGACCGAACATCAAAATGGGTTTTTGCACATGAAACACCGTCTTGTTCAACTGGGCAACCGGGTCGAAGTCTTTGTTTGCGGTGGGCAGTGCCTGTTCCTGTGGCCAGCCGCTACTCGCCACACGATTGCCCTGGGTGTCAACGACCACCAAATACTGGACTCCTTTTTTGCTGAGACTCTCATCCAGTACAGCCTGCACCGTGGCGTAATCGCGCTGAGCCAATGGCGCAACAGTAGCCGCCGTCAAGATCGGAACGATTTGGCGTGAATGCTCTTCGACCTGCTCAACCATGTAGCCATTGACCAGCCGCAAACTATTGAACACCAGCAGCGAAAGCATGACCGCTTCCACTACCACGGCTGCAATCAGCAGTCGCGCCCGGACGGAGTGAAGTCGCAAGACCATCGGTGTATTCGCTTTTGTCAGTTCAACGATTGCCGAACTTCTTTTGCGTAGGGGTCCATCATCTCCAACTCCTTGTGCTTGAGCTTGCGGTAGCCCTCAAGCTTGTATTTCTCAAAATAGGCCTTTCCTTCAGCACTTTCTGCGAAGGCCCACAAGGCAGAGTCCACCTTGTCCTTGAGCGACAGGTGCCGCTTGTTGAGCATGTAGACACGCCCGGCCATTGATTCCCCGATGACCAGAAACCGCAACTGCGACTGCGTGTCCCTGGCAAGACTCTGGTAATTTGACAATGATGTGAACCCCGCTGCCGCCTCGCCTGACAAAATCAGGCGCGCCACACTGTCAGATGCGCTCACATAGCGGATTGGCTCCAGATTGCCGCCCTGTTTTAACCAGTGTTGTCCCCAAAGCGTGACCAGTGAGGTTGGCGACAGACCCAGGACTTGTTTGCCCTTGAGGTCCTTGGCTGTCTTGTAGTTGCTATTGCTTGCGGTTAGCGCAACCGCTCGAAAATCCGAGCTATATGTGACGAGTGGGAGGTAGTCGGCGTCCGTTTGACTGAGCCGCGCCTGGTGGCCTGTGGTGATTGCAATGTCGTATTCCTGGTGCAGCATACGACGCGCAAATTCCGTGAAGTCGGTTGCGGTTACAACCTCAACGGGCATGCTCAACGTCTTCTCAAGGTGCATACGAAGTGGCTGGTACATCTCAAGAATGACGCGCGCACTGGTGTGCGGCGCCACACCGATACGCAACGCAGGCGGCACTTGTGCGTGCACGGCTGAGCACAACAAAAAACAGAGTGCCAGACCGGTGCGACGGGACGTCAATAGATTGAGCATAGGATCAGGTTCACTGCGGCAGTGTGCAGATTGGAAAGCGAGGTTCGTTGGAAGGGCGCGTCATCAGGTGGCCAGTGAAGCGCTCCCGCCGGGCGAAGGCGTTTGGGACGCCGGGGCAATCCAGCGCTCCAAACAGGCGGAAAGAATTTCACGGTTGAATGGTTTTGAAAGAAAGTCGTTCATCCCGGCGGCGCGGCAGGCGTTCTGATCGGAGAGCATGGCATTGGCGGTGAGCGCAACAATGGGAACACCTTGGCACGGACCGGGTGTGGCGCGAATTTGCCGGGTGGCCTCAAGACCATCCATTGCGGGCATCTGCATATCCATGAGGATCAAACGGTAGCGCTTTTGGCTCGCCGCAGCCACGGCTTCAATCCCATTTTCAGCAAGCTCCGCGGTGTACCCCAGACGTTTGATAAGGGCCAATGCGAGCTTCTGATTCACCTTGTGATCCTCGACCAACAATATCTGCGCGGTGCCGGATTCATCCGAATTCGCCGGCGTGGCCGAGGTGATTGGTGGTGACGGCGATGGTGCAATCGGGTCTGCGAGTGCATCCAGCAGGGGTTCACTACAGGCCACCAAGGGAAGTTCAAACCAAAACAGACTGCCACCGCCGGTCGCACCATCCATGCCAATGGATCCGCCCATGCCTTCAACCAGTCGTTTGCAGATAACCAGCCCCAAGCCGGTTCCCCCATACTTGCGCGACGTTGACGCATCGACTTGGGTAAAGCTGGAAAACAACTTTTCGCGTGACTCCGGAGGGACTCCGATACCGGTATCACTGACTTCAAAGCGCAAACCTGACGCAATGGGAGTCACCCTGAGACGCACTTCCCCTTGCGCAGTGAACTTGACCGCATTGCCTGCGAGGTTTAGCGCGATCTGGCGAATGCGCAGACTGTCACCCACAAACCCTCCAGTG
>CAIYDK010000074.1 GCA_903924955.1 uncultured beta proteobacterium
AAGTTCCTGAAGGAAGTGCGCGAGTTGTGGCCCGACACCGTGCGCATCATCATCTCCGGCTACACCGATTCGCAGGACATCATTGCCGGCATCAATGATGCGGGCATCTACCAGTACGTGCTCAAGCCCTGGGTACCCGAGCACCTGCTGTCGACCGTGGCCAAGGCGTCCGAGGCCCGCAGTCTGCAAATCCAGACCCAGCGCCTCAACCTGGAGCTGCGCACCAGCACGCCTGTGCTGCGCAAGCGCGGAAGCGAGAGCCTGGCCAATGCCCGCGCCGCGTTTGACTTTGACAGTCTGGTGCGCGCAAGCAGCAGCCCACTCAACGCGGTGTGCGAAATCGCTGCCCGGCTGGCGCGATACGACCTTTCGGTGCTCATCACCGGCGAATCCGGCACCGGCAAGGAGTTGCTGGCACGCGCCATGCACTACGCCAGCCCGCGCTGTGAACGCGCGTTTGTCATGGAAAACTGCGCGGCCATGACTGACACGCTGCTCGAATCCGAACTCTTCGGCCACAAGCGCGGCTCCTTTACCGGTGCGTTTGAGGACCACATGGGCCTGTTCCAGCGCGCTGATGGCGGAACCATCTTTCTGGATGAAATTGGCGACACCACAGCTGCCTTTCAGGTCAAGTTGTTGCGCGTGCTGCAAGAGGGCGAAGTGCGCCCGGTCGGTGCCAGCCGTCCGGTGCTGGTGAACGTGCGGGTGATCGCCGCCACCCACCGCGATCTGGAGCAGGATGTGCGCTCGGGCCGCTTTCGCGAAGACCTGTACTACCGCATCGCCGGCAGCACCTTGTGCGTGCCCCCTCTGCGCGAGCGCAGCGCCGATATTTTGCCGATTGCCGACATGCTGCTGGCGCGCGCCGCGCAGGAGTTGGGTCGACCCCAGGTGCACTTTGCCAAGGACGTGCAAGCCAATCTGCTGGCCTACGCATGGCCGGGCAATATCCGCGAGTTGAAGAACGAAATCTACCGTGCCGTGGCGCTGTCAGACGGGCAGGTGGTTGCGGCAAGCGCCTTCTCTGCGCGCGTACTCTACGGGCAATCCGGCGTTGCCACTGCATCCCATCACGGCAAGCAGGCGCTACCGCAGAGCGGCAGCTTGCAAGAACGCATGGACGCCATGGAAGCGGTCATCCTGCGCGAAACCATGCTGCGCCTGCGCTGGAACAAAACCCACGCTGCCAAGGAGCTGGGCCTCTCGCGTGTGGGCTTGCGCCAGAAGCTGGCGCGATTTGGGCTGGAAGGGCAAGGCGATGCTTAACGTCCTCTGGCTGCAATCCGGCGGATGCGGCGGATGCAGCATGTCGCTGTTGTGCGCGGACACGTCAGACTTTCAAGGCCTGCTGCGCCAAATGGGGGTGAATGTATTGTGGCATCCCGCTTTCTCGCTGGAGTCGGGACAGGAGTGCGTGCAGGTGCTGGAAGATTGCCTGAATGGCAAGACCGTGCTGGACGCGCTGTGCATCGAAGGAGCGCTCTTGCGTGGCCCGCACGGCAGCGGACGCTTTCACATGCTGGCGGGCACGCAGCAATCCATGCTGCACTGGGTGGAGCAGCTGTGTGCAGTAGCGCATACCGTGGTGGCCGTGGGCAGTTGCGCCGCGTTTGGCGGCATCACGGCCGGGGGCCTCAACCCCACCGACGCCTGCGGCTTGCAGTACGAGGGCGATCACGCAGGCGGCTTGCTGGGTGCGTCCTGGCGCAGCCGTTCGGGGCTGCCCGTGGTCAATGTGGCGGGTTGTCCGACCCACCCTGGCTGGGTGCTGGAGACTTTGGCTGCACTGGCGCAGGACAGTCTGGGCGCCGATGCACTCGATAGCCTGGCGCGGCCACGCTTCTACAGCGACCAACTGGTACACCACGCCTGTGCCCGCAACGAGTATTACGAGTACAAGGCCAGCGCGCACAAGCCGTCAGACCTGGGCTGCCTGATGGAGAACATGGGCTGCAAAGGCACGCAGGCACATGCCGATTGCAACATTCGCCTGTGGAACGGCGAAGGCTCGTGCATCCGTGGCGGCTACGCCTGCGTGAGTTGCACCGAGCCGGGCTTTGAAGAGCCAGGCCACCCGTTCCACCAGACACCCAAGGTGGCCGGTATTCCGATCGGGTTGCCCACTGACATGCACAAGGCCTGGTTTGTGGCGCTGGCATCGCTATCCAAATCAGCCACGCCGCAGCGTGTAAAGCTCAACTCCCTGGCCAATCATCTGGTGGTTGCGCCCCAGATCAAGAAAACCCGACTGAAATGACACGTTTACTGGTAGGCCCGTTCAACCGCGTGGAGGGGGATCTGGAAGTCCGTCTGGAGGTTGCCGACGGCCATGTGAAAGAAGCCTGGGTGAACGCGCCCATGTACCGCGGGTTTGAACAAATCCTGCAAGGCAAGCACCCGTTTGATGCCATGGTTTACGTACCCCGCATCTGCGGCATTTGCTCGGTCACCCAATCGGTCGCGGCGGCGCGTGCGCTGGGTGCCGCCTGTGGCGTGGAGGCGCCGCCCAACGGAATCTGGCTGACCAACCTGATGCTGGCCTGCGAAAACGCGGCCGACCATCTGACGCATTTTTATCTGTTCTTCATGCCCGACTTCACCCGCGAGGTCTACGCCAACCGGTCCTGGCATGCACAGGCCCTTCGCGATTTTTCCACGCAATCCGGTGAGCATGCCCGCGAGGCCGTGGCCGCGCGCCAGCGCTGGATGCACATCATGGGCACACTGGGTGGCAAATGGCCGCACACACAGTCCATTGTCCCCGGCGGATCGACCCGCAACCTGAGTGGGTCTGAGCGCTTCCGTCTGGGCTCACGGATGGCGGAGATGCGTAACTTTCTGGAGCGGGTACTGTATGCCGCCCCGCTGGAAGAAGTGGTCGCTCTGGACAGTGAACACGCCCTGGAACAGTGGCTCCAGCGCGACCCGCTGCATGGGGACCTGCGCCTGTTCCTGTCCATTGCCCGCGACCTGAAACTCGACACGCTGGGCCGTGGCCCCGGCCTGACGCTGAGCTACGGCGGCTTTGCCGACCCCAGCGGCGAATATGCAATGGCACCCGGCGTGTGGGACGGCAGCACCCTGCAGCCGGTCAACACAAGGCACATCGCTGAAGATGCGCGCCATGCCTGGCTGGCCGATGCGGGGGCTGCGCTGCACCCATCCGCTGGGCTGACCCTGCCGCAAGTGGACAAACCCGACGCCTATACCTGGAACAAGGCGCCCCGGCTGGACGGCCGGGTGCTGGAAACAGGCGCCATGGCCCGGCAGCTGGCAGGCGACCAGCCACTCGTTCGCGCCCTGTGGGCACGCACCGGCGGCAACGTGATGACGCGGGTCCTCTCGCGTGCCATGGAACTGGCACAGTTGGTCATACTGGCCGAGCACTGCCTGCGCGCTGTTCAACCCGACGGCCCTTGCAGCAACGAAGCGCAGCTGCCGGACGAGGCCGATGCATTTGGCCTGTGCGAAGCAGCGCGTGGCAGCCTGGGCCATTGGCTGTCCATCCGCGGCGGGCGCATTGCCAACTACCAGATCATCGCCCCCACCAGCTGGAATTTTTCCCCCCGTGACCGCCACGGCACACCCGGCGCGCTGGAAGCCGCGCTGGTGGGCGCTCCGGTGCAGCCGGGTGAAAAGACACCGGTGGCCGTGCAACACATCGTGCGCTCCTTTGATCCCTGCATGGTCTGCACAGTGCACTGATGAAGCCAAAGCCCGCATGAAACGGCCACACGCCCCCTCCTCCAGTCACCTGCCCTTGAAAGGAGTGGACGACGATACCTGGCTGGACGTGATTCACAAGATGGACGACGTGTATTCACAACTGCTGCGCGACGAGGTGGCTCTGGAGGAAAAGAACGCCCAGCTTGAAGCATCGCAGCAACTGATTTACAGCCTGCTGTCCTCCATGTCGGATGTTCTGGTTGCCGCCGACGCGCAGGGGCTGATCGAGCAGACCAACCAGGCCCTGTGCGAGCTGGTGGGTTGCAGCGAAGAGGCCTTGTTGGGCGCCCACATGCGCACGCTGCTGCACAACAGTGCGGGTGCCGATGTGCTGCAGGACATGATGCGCCACACTGCCGCCTTGCGCCAGGGCGAGACGGTGGAGCTGATGCTGCACGACGCGGCAGGCCAGGCAGTGCCGGTTGATTTCACCGCCACGCCGCGCTATGACGGGCGCCGGCGCTGCGTGGGCTATGTGTTTGTGGGGCGACCCATGGCCGAGATCAAGCGCGCCTACCGCCAGTTGCATGAGGCGCATGAAGCACTCAAGCTGACCCAGCAGCAACTGCTGCACGCTGAAAAAATGTCATCCCTGGGTCGCCTGGTGGCTGGGGTGGCGCACGAGCTTAACAACCCCATCAGCTTCGTGCTGGGCAATGTGCACGCGCTCAACCGCTACACCACGCGCCTGCGCCAGTACCTCGATGCGGTGCACGCCGAGGCCGCTCTGGGCAACAACCCCACCCTGATCGCTCTGGCGCACAAACTGCGCATTGAACACATTTTGCAAGACCTGCCCTCCCTGATGGACGGCACCATCGAAGGGGCACAGCGCACCGCCAGCATTGTGGACGGGCTCAAACGGTTCTCCGTGCTGGACGGTGAGACCACCGAGGTCGTGGATGTGAATGGAGTCATTGAACGCGCCATTCACTGGGTGCGCACTGGCATGAAGCTGGACTTTGACGTCGAACTGCAAGCCTGTCCGGGTTGCGTGGTGCCCGGCAATGCAGGCCAGTTGCTGCAAGTGCTGATGAACCTGATCCAAAATGCCTACGACGCCGCCAGCGCGCAGCCCGGCGTGACCCCCGTGCTCAAGATCTACGCCAAACGCGAGTCGAACTTCCTGGTGATCACGCTGCACGACAACGGACCCGGCATTGCCCCAGAAGCCATGTCCAGCATTTTTGAGCCTTTTTTCACCACCAAGCCTGTAGGCAAGGGAACGGGCTTGGGCCTGTCGATCAGCTACGGCATCATCGAACGCCACGGCGGCACCCTGACCGCACACAACCACCCACAAGGCGGGGCCGAATTCGTGTTGCGCCTGCCTGCGGCCAGACCGAGCGCATAAACCGCAAAGTCTGGCGGCACTTGCACGACCGGTGTACGATCCAACGCCATGCGAGTCGATCCAGCCGTTGTCAAAATTTTTGCCGAGAACGTGCGCGCGGACATCATCCAGCGCCCAGCGGGCCTCAATCTGGACGCGGCCATCGTTCAGAAGATTGCCAACAAGGTAAAAGTCTTCCAGGGCATGACCCACGACTGCCTGATGAGCACGCTGGCCATGGCCGAGCATATGCCGCACAAGGCCGGAGATGTGGTGTTCAACGAGGGCGACATTGGCAGCTCGTTCCACGTGCTGATTGCCGGCGAAGTGGTTATTGAAAAAACCCGGGGTGACCGCACGGTGACTCTGGCCACCATTGGTTCGGGAGAGTGCTTTGGGGAAATGGCCCTGGTGGGTAACCATTTGCGCTCTGCCACCGTGCGCGCATCGCGTGACAGCGTGACCATGCGCTTTGACCGCGAGCGGGTCGACGCCTACCCCGACAGCGCCCACATCATCTACCGCAACATTGCCCGCGTACTGTCCACGCGGCTGGATATCTCCAGCGAGCGCCTGGCCGACCTGGCCTTGCGCAGCGGCGAAACCGAAGCGCCCCCGTTGGACCAATTGGCAGGAAACTAAACGCGGTGAGCGACCGTGGGGGCCAAATCAGCCCTGCATGTTCTGCAGGGCAGCAATACGCTCTTCAATCGGCGGGTGGGTGGAGAACAACTGCCCGATGCCGCCTGCAATGCCAAATGCTGCCACGCTCTTGGGCAACTCGCCCGGCGCCATGCCCCCCAGACGGGCCAGTGCGTTGATCATGGGCTGCTTGCGACCCAGCAACTGTGCGGCCCCAGCGTCAGCACGAAACTCGCGGTGGCGCGAGAACCAGGCCACCACCATGGCGGCGGCAAAGCCCAGCACGATGTCAAGCACAAAGGTCGTGATCATGTAGCCAATGCCAGGGCCGGAACTGCGGTCATCACCCTTGCGCAGGAAACTATCCACCGCGTAGCCGATGACGCGGCTCAGGAACACCACAAAGGTGTTCATCACACCCTGAATCAGGGTCATGGTGACCATGTCGCCATTGGCCACGTGGGCAATTTCGTGGCCGATCACGGCCTCAATCTCTTCCTTGGTCATACCCTGCAGCAGGCCCGTGGACACCGCCACCAGCGCCGAATTCTTGAACGCTCCGGTGGCAAAGGCATTCGGGTCGCCCTCGAAAATGCCCACTTCGGGCATGCCGATGCCAGCTTTGTCGGCCAACTTGCGCACGGTTTCCACAATCCAGGCCTCATCCACGTTTTGCGGCTGCTCGATGATGCGCACGCCCGAGGTCCACTTGGCCATGGGCTTGCTGATCAACAGCGAAATAATGGCGCCGCCAAAGCCCATGACGAGTGCGTAGCCCAGCAAAGCACCCAGGTTGAGCCCACTGCCGGTGAGGTAACGGTTAACCCCCAGCAAACTGGCGACTATGCCCAGCACGGCAACGACCAATACGTTGGTCAAGACAAACAAAATAATGCGTTTCATGGTTTCCTTGTTCCTTCAGCCCATTCACAGGAGCCTACAGCGTGAATGGTAAGGTCGATTTGATCAAATTCAAGCGCGCGGCGCACGGAACACGCTGGCGTCCCCGTAGAACGTGGGGACATGATTGTCGGGCCACCAACCGGGGACGCCCAGCACCGGCAAATGGGCAAAGGGCTTGCTGGCCAAGCGCTCGGCACTCAGGTCAGCGGCCATCCATGCGTCCAGATCCGCTATCGAATGTGTAGCTGCTTGCGCCCGGTAGACGTGGGCTGTGATCGGTTTTCGTGGGTAAACCAGCTTCTCCAGCAAGGCGTGGCCAAACAGCACCAAGTGCGACTGCGCCCACAGCGGGCGCAGTGGACCAAACAAGCGGTTCCAGTCTTTAGCCACCAGGGCATCCCACAACGCATCGGGGCATTGCAAAAACGCGGCGTTTTCGTCAAACACGGTGAGCCCGTCACGCGCCGGGCCGCGCACCGGTTGTATGCCGGTTTGCGCGATCTGGGCCACGTGCAGGTGGTTGAGGCGGCGCTTGGTCAAAGGAAACAGCAACCACGCCAATCCATTAAAAAAATCGTGCAAGCCCTCGCGGGTCGGGCAGCAGTTGCTATCGAAAATATAGCTTTCGTAGGCTACGCCCGCAGGCAGATCGCTTTGCGAAACAAAACGCACCGTGGCAGCGGGGCAGCCGGCTAATGCGGGTGCAGCATTAAGTGCATCGGCACAACTAGGTCCTCGTCGGGGGCTGGGCGGCAGAGGGCTCTGCTCCGTGTCCCCCGCCCGCTTTGCGGGCTCCTCCTTAACCTGCGCAGACCCCTCTGCCGCCCACCCCCCCAGTGAGTAGGTGGCCAAGGGGTGCCCTAACTTGCACCAGGGTTGCAGCCAGGGGGCGGCCCAGTTAATCGCCGCCAGTTCGGAAGATGCCACTACACCATGCGCCACGGCAAGGTCTCGCCCGCACGCAGGGGTTTGAGTTCGGCCTCGCCAAAGGCAAAGCTTTCAGGCACGGTCCATGATTCGCGACGCAGGGTAATGCTGCCTGTATTTCGGGGCAGGCCATAAAAATCGGCTCCGTGAAAACTGGCAAACCCTTCCAATTTGTCCAGCGCACCAACCGCATCAAAAGCCTGGGCGTACAACTCCATCGCAGAGAAAGCGGTGTAGCAACCCGCGCAACCGCTGGCGTGCTCTTTCAGATGGGCAGGATGCGGCGCACTATCCGTGCCCAGGAAGAACTTGGCCGATCCGCTGGTGGCGGCCTGCACCAGCTCCAGGCGGTGCGTTTCACGTTTCAACACCGGCAAGCAGTAGTAGTGCGGACGAATGCCACCGGTGAAGATGGCGTTGCGGTTGTACAGCAGGTGGTGGGCCGTGATGGTGGCGCCAGTAAAGCGGTCCGCTTCCTGCACGTACTGCGCAGCCTCCTTCGTAGTGATGTGCTCAAACACAATCTTCAGCTCGGGAAAGTCTTTGCGCAGCGGTATCAGCTGCGTGTCGATGAACACCGCCTCACGGTCAAACAGGTCAATGTCGGGCGCAGTCACTTCGCCATGCACCAGCAACAAAAGGCCTGCGCGCTGCATGGCTTCCAGCGTCCTGTAGGTCTTGCGCAGATCGGTCACACCGGCATCGCTGTTGGTGGTGGCGCCAGCCGGGTACAGCTTGGCGGCAACCACGCCCGCATCTTTGGCCCGGGCGATTTCATCGGCTGGAAGGTTGTCGGTCAGGTACAGCGTCATCAATGGCTCGAACGCTACGCCAGTTGGCACGGCGGCCTGAATGCGCGCCTTGTAGGCCAGCGCCTGCGCAGCGGTGGTGATCGGCGGGCGCAAGTTGGGCATGATGATGGCGCGGGCAAATTGGGAGGCGGTGTGGGGCACCACGGTGTGCAGCGCGTCGCCATCGCGCACATGCAGGTGCCAGTCGTCAGGTCGGGTCAGGGTCAGTTCGTTCATGACGCTATTGTCCCAAAACCGGAAAGGTGTTCACTTGCCCGCTTGTGACTGGGTTAGCAAATAGTCCCACAGTGCCTGCGCATTGCTCTTGGGACTGCGCGCCACGCCACGGGCGCTGGCGTTCGCACCGCGTTGCAATTCCTTCAGCATCGGTTTCTCACGGTACACCCGCACATCCATGGTGATGTCCAGCCCACGGGTGTCAGGAGGCAGTGCGCTGACCAGACGTTTGGCGCGCAATTCCTTCTTGACCGCGCTGTGCGGCAGGAAGGCGATGCCATGGCCTTCAAGCGCCATCGCCTTCAGGCCTTCGGCCATATCGGTCTCATACACACGGTCAAAGTGGATGGCCGTAGACGATTGCTTCAAAATCAGGTCCACCATCTGCCCCAGATACGCACCCGGTGCGTACCCCAGGTAGGGCAGCGGTTGGCCCAAGCGCCCCGGCAACTGATACAGTGGCGCGCCGTTGCTACCCGGCTTGACGTAGGGCGCAACCACCTCTTCACCCAGGCTGACCATCTCGTAACGGTCCGCATCCAGCTGGTAGGGCTGCGACGGGTGGTAATAGGCAATTAGCAGGTCGCAACTGCCCTCCACCATGCGCATGACCGCGTCGTGCACATTCAGCGCAATCAAGCGGCTTTTAATAGGGCCGAAAGTTTCACGCAGGCTCGACACCCAGGCCGGAAAAAACGTGAAGGCCAGCGTGTGGGGCACGGCGAATTCGATCACGTCCTGCGCAGCAGAGGTGTGGCCCCGCAACATGGCGCGCGTACTCTGCAAGGCCTGCAGCACCTCCAGGGACTGGTCGTACAGGGTCTCGCCAGCGGGTGTGAGCCGGGTCGGGTAGCTGCTACGGTCCACCAGGTCCGTGCCGGCCCACGCCTCCAGTGACTGAATGCGCCGCGAGAAGGCGGGCTGCGTCACGTGGCGCAACTGTGCGGACCTGCTAAAGCTGCGGGTCTCCGCCAGCGACACAAAATCTTCAAGCCATTTGGTTTCCATGGTCCAAATTATGCGCGGTTGTCGAGCCAGAAAATCATCCATTCCGGCATCGATGCACCGCCGCTGGTCTTCGGCAAATGCTCAGGCGGCACGCCAAAAACGCAATAGCGGTTTTTGCCTGCCACTTTGGCCTGGTACATGGCCTGGTCGGCCTGTCGGATCAGCACCGCCACAAACTCGTCACCACCCATACGCTCAAGGCCCGGGCCGCACCCAGCGAATCGGCCAAATGCACTGCGAACACGTCGCCATGCTCTATTACTCCGCCAAACTCACCCCTGTCATTGAGCATGACCTTGGTCAACGAGATTGCCCAAACCCCGATCAGCGTCTTGTAGGGTGGTGATATGTGCAGGACATTCGGATCAAGGGTCTGACGTGCCACTCCCAGGTGCCCACGTCGGTGGCCCACAGGATGTTGGACAGGCTTTGGCGATCGTTGGAGAGCCCGCGCTCGGGCAACCGGTAGTAGCTAAAGAGACGCTCAATGCGGTCGGTATGCGAGGCCCTTCGGTCGTAGCTGCCTTGCAGCGGAGCACCGGCATCCGTCACGGGTGCCGTGTTGATGACCGTGCCGAGGTATTGCTCTTGCCCTACCGAACGCGCCATGACTTCACCGGTATCTCGCACAATGCTGACCACGCCGGCAAAGCGCCCACTTGCCGGAGACGCGCCCCTTGACCGGGCGACTGACAAACAGGCGGTCCAACTGGCCGCCGTCCCGATGCACCTTGAAATGCTCGCGGTCACTCCAATCAACACGTTCGCTGGAGATTGCCAGGTTGCTGAAGGCCAGGGTGCCATCAGCGGCTATGACCGATATCTGGAAGGCCGTGTCTCCCAGCCAGTCCTGGCGCAACTGAAGCAAGATGTGGTCGCCGCGCTGAAGGGTGGCCTCGGTATGGTCGGCAAAGGCCATGGCGAGTGCAGCCGTTTGCTGGCGCATCTGTGCTTTGGCGTTTTGCTCGGATTTGCGGTTGTCCCAGTCCACCGCCGCCCACAAGGCCGCGAGCACACAAACCAGTAGCAGAGCGAACCAGTTGCGCAGGGATGGCGCACGATGCCTGCCCCGGTCAACCGGGAGTGGGAGGGGGATGAGCGCCTTGTGCGTGCTCATGAGGCTGATGCTCGCGTATGTCGCAGAAAGGCCTCAAGCGCCGTGAGCGGCAGGGGCCGACTGAACCAATAACCCTGATACGCATGACAGCCCAAGTGCGCCAGAAGATCGACCTGGGCCTGCAACTCCACCCCTTCGGCAATCACCGCCAGGCCCAGGCTCTCGGCCAGCACAACGACCATTTTGGCAATGGCCGCGTCATTGGGATCGGTGACGATGTTGCGCACAAAGCCCTGGTCAATCTTGAGTTGATCCAGGGGCAGTCGCTTCAGGTAGGACAGAGAGGAATAGCCCGTTCCAAAGTCATCCAAAGAGAACCCCACGCCGTGAACCTTGAGCATATTCATCCTGACGATGATGGTTTCCACGTCGTCCACCAGCATGCTTTCGGTGAGTTCCAATTTCAGCAGCTTGGGCGTGGCGCGGGTATGCTCAAGCACTGCCGTGATCTGGTCCACAAAGTCAGGGAAGCTGAACTGGCGCGCACTCACGTTCACGGCCATCGTCAGGTGCGCCAGTTCAGGCTGTTTGGCCCACAGTGCCAACTGGGCGCATGCGGCCTCCAGCACCCATTGACCGATCGGCAAAATCAATCCGGTTTTTTCGGCCAGCGGGATGAATTCTGCCGGTGACACCATGCCGCGCACCGGGTGTTGCCAGCGCAACAGTGCTTCCACCCCGGTTACACGGCCGGCACCCACCACTTGTGGCTGGTAGTGCAGTACAAACTGCTGATTCTGCAGAGCCTTGCGCAGGTCGGCTTCCAGTGTGGCGTTGGCCGACACTTCGGCCTGCATTTGTGCTTCAAAGAAACGCAGCGTGTTTCGCCCGGCCGCCTTGGCCTGAAACATGGCCAGCTCGGCGCGTTTGAGCGGTTCTTCGTTGCTTTCCTGTTGCGCACTTCCAAACAGCGTGATGCCGATGCTGGTGGTGGTGTGGTACGCGCCACTGGTAAGCGGGTAAACCTGAGCCAGCGCGAGCAGCATTTTTTCACCCACAGACTCGGCCTGGTTGGCGGCCTCGCGCAGGTCTTCGCTCAGGTCTTCGAGCATCACCACAAATTCATCACTGCCCAAATGGGCCACGGTGTCGCCCTCGCGGCTGGAGGCTTTCAGTCGCTGGGCCACCAGTGTCAGCAGCTGATCGCCCAGGTGGTGCCCCATGGTGTCGTTGAGGCTTTTGAAATTGTCCAGATCGACAAACAGCAGGGCGCTCTTGCGTGCGTGGCGGGTGCTGGCGTGCAGGGCCTGGTCCAGCCGGTCGAGCAACAGGCGACGGTTTGGCAACTGGGTCAGCGGGTCATAAAAAACCAGGGTGTCAATTTTTTCCTGTGCGTTGACTGCGGCACGCTCACGGCGGCGCACCATGCCAAAAACAAACAAGCCGGTCAGCCAAATCAGGCCGTGCGACAGGATTAGCTGCTGACTTTGGCTCGACTGCGCCGCTGCAAAGGGGCGTAGTAATACGTAAGCACCGATACCGCCCCGCACCTGCCCCACCTCGTACCCCTGGTCCGCGTGGCATTTGAGGCACGCGGCGATCACCGGCAACGGCTGCATGAGGCGCAAGTAGGGTTCATCGCCAATATTGGAGACCTCCAGCATCTCGGTGCCACCCTGGTCAAAGCTCTTCAATGCCTTGGTTTCCCACGCATCCGGCTGGTTGCCCGGATTCATAAGCTTCAGGCTGGTGAGGTGGCTCAGGTCTTTTTTGTCGCTGTTGGAGTCCTCCTGCACCTCGCGCAGCACAAAAGCCGGATTCATCAAAGTCAGCTTCATCCCCGAGGTGGTGATCACATCACGGTCGGGCACTCTCAAGTAGGGGTTGGGCGGTGTGTGCGCAGACGGCTGGACATAAACCCCGCCGTGGGACGCGGCCCAGTTGCGAAAGCCGATATCCCTGGCAAGATTGGCCCGCGCAACAGAAGCGGCGTTGTCCAGCACGTTTTTGTCCAGCGTGTGAAGATTCCACAGCAACGAGCATCCAAGCAAAATGCTCCAGCCCAGAAAGACGGTTGGGTACCTGCTTTTCATTTTGCTATTACTTTAGTAGCGTGTTACGCAATATCCACGGTGGCTACAGGATCTTTTATCCTTCAAAAGGTTTCCCATTCGTCTTCACGCGCTGCGGGCACGGGTTTGGATAGCGCCTTGGATGATCATGTTGCCGCTAGCGCGGGCAATGTTGTTGAGCTGGCCTTTGATCTCAAACAAGGCAACAACTTTGGGGGTCTGGTCGTCAACCAGCTTGTCCACATCTCCCTCCACCACATTGGTCTTGATCAGCGCAATGCATTCAGCCGCCTGCTTGG
>CAIYDK010000075.1 GCA_903924955.1 uncultured beta proteobacterium
CCTGGACTTGGGCGTGGAGAACCTGTTTGACAAGTTCTACTACCTGCCCACAGGCGGAGCTTACACCGGCCAGGGCACCACCATGAGCAACCCTGCGTTGCCCAACTACCCGCAGTGGGGCACTGCAGTGCCGGGCATGGGGCGCTCGGTGTACGTGGGTTTGAACTTCAAGTTCTGATTACATGCTGAAGTACGCCGCCATCGCCGTGAACCATCGCGCCATCAGTCTGCGCCGCCTCTGGGTCGCGACTTGGGTCGGTGGGGCAGAAATCCGTCGAATCGCTCTTGCGTTGGCCGTTGTGTCCGTCTGAAGCAGAGCGTTCACATGCAACCCAGTCAAACAAACAAGGAGATGGTCATGGAAATGATTCAGACGGTTTGCCCTAGCGGAGCACATCCACAATGGACAGGCTATGGCGCTGCCAAGCGCGACCACCACTATTTCAAGCTCATGCTGGACCAGGCGGCAGGCCTGTTTTTGGGTGGTGAGCCCGAAGCCGCCCGTTTGATCTTGCGTGATGTGGTGATCGGGACGGTTGGATTCGAGGCGCTGGCGGTGTCAATCCACTCGTCAGTCAAGAGCCTGCGCGGCGGGTTGACCGCCAATGGGCGTTTGGGCATGGACAGTATGTCCGCCATTTTCAGGGTCGTGCGGGACTGGCTCCAGGCGACACTGGACGTGCATTCGGACGCGACAGATCAACACTTTCGCATCGCATTGGAGTAAGCTGCTAACTGTTCAAAGTTGACAACCTCCCATGGAGTGCATATGAGTGACACAGACACCACCGGTTTTGGCAAATTCGTACCAGGTTTTGACTTTTTGCAAGGTCTGGCCAAAGGTGCTACCAACAACATTCCGCAAATGCCCAATCTGGGCACTTGGGTCGCCCCCACGCTGAATGTGGACGAGCTGGAAAAGCGCATTGAAGAACTCAAGGCGGTGCACTTCTGGCTGGAGCAGAACTCCCGCGCGCTGGGTGCCACCATACAGGCACTCGAAGTGCAAAAAATGACCCTGTCCACCCTCAAGGGTATGAACTTCAACATCGGCGACGTTGCCAATGCCTTGAAGCTGCGGGCAGCCGAATCGGTGCAGAGCGGGGTACAGCGGGTCACCGAGCGTGCGGCGTCCACTGCCAAGACCATTTCGGATGTGGCAACCGGCAACTCGGGTGCGGGTGTCAAGGTCAGCAAGGCGGCCGCTGGAATGGGTGCCATGGTGGATCCATTGCAACTATGGGGTTCCCTCACGCAGCAATTCCAGCAAATTGCGGCCGGCGCATTCAAGGAGGCCACGACTAAAACGGCCATGGATGTCACCAAAAACATGGCGACCGGTATGGCCAAAGAGGCCATGAAGTCAGCTACCACGGCAGGTAAAAAGGCGGCCAGCGGTGCGGTCAAACGCGTCACCAAGCCGGCGGCCCGTAAAACGGCCCCACGCAGCCGCTAGTGCGGTTGGGGAGTCGTCCGCGTCTGGGGCGGATATGAAGCTTTTCCCGTATGCCCATGCCACGCATCCGCAGTGGCAGATGGCTGCCGCGTTGGTGCTGGCACAGTTGCGGGCGCAAATGGCCTTGCACGGCTATGCCAGCACGCCTACGCTGGCGCTGCTCTACATCACCGACCATTACGCCAGTGACGCCCAGGCGATCTTGGAACACCTGGGTGCAGAGATGCCTCTGGTGACTGACTGGTCTGGCACCGTGGGCGTGGGCATTGTCTCCAACAACGTGGAATACTGGGACGAGCCCGCGCTGGCTGTCATGCTGCTCGAAATCCCGGGGGACCAATACCGCGTGTTTTCTGGCGTTGCGCCATTGGGTCTGGGCTTTGAAGCCCATACCGCCTTGGTCCACGCCGACCCCGAGACGGCTGACCTGGGTGAACTGATTGAAGAAATGGCGCAGCGCACCGACACGCGCTACCTGTTTGGCGGTCTCGCCAGCAGTCGGGGGCTGGCGGTTCAGTTTGCGGTGGGTGGCAACGGCAACATCAGCGGTCAGGGCGCAGCCAGCGGTGTGTTTAGCGGCGGTTTGAGTGGGGTGGCGTTTGGACCAGGGGTGGCCTTGGTGTCACGCGTTACACAGGGCTGTATGCCGGTGTCTGCGGTGCACCAAGTTACCGATGCCGACCACAATGTGGCGATTGCGCTGGACGGCGAACCCGCGCTCGATGTGATGCTGAATGACCTGGCAATTTCACTGGACCAGCCTCACGAGGCGTTGGAGGTGGTGCGTGCCACGCTGGTGGGGCTTGTGTCGGCGCAGAATGCGCCCACCTCTGCATTGCGCCAGACGGGCAATTTTGGTGAGGACGTGGTGGTGCGCCACATCGTCGGGTTGGACCCCGGCAGGCGGGCCGTGGCCGTGGCTGACCGGGTGGCTGTGGGTGCGCAGTTGGTTTTTTGCCAGCGCAATGTGCAAGCCGCCCGTGCCGACCTGACCCGCATTTGCGCCGAAATTCGTGAAGAGCTGGAACCCCAGGAACAGGAGCTGGAAACCGCGCACGCGGTGCAGGCCTCTGCGTTGGAGTCTGCGCCGCACCCGGCACGGCGCATTGCCGGAGCGGTGTACGTCAGTTGTACGGGGCGTGGCGGCCAGCACTTTGGAGGGCCGAGCGCTGAAATGCAACTGGTGCGCCGCGCGTTGGGCGATGTGCCGATGGTTGGTTTTTTTGCCGCAGGCGAAATTGCCCACAACCACCTGTACGGTTATACCGGCGTGCTGACCGTGTTCATGGCGTTACCGGAAGCGGCGGCGCTATGAGATGCCCCGTGACCGCTGCGCCTTGAACTGCGCCCTGAATGCGCCAAAAGCGCCCGTATCCAGCGCTTCGCGAATTTCGCGCATCAGGTTCAGGTAGTAATGCAGGTTATGGATGGTGGCCAGCATGGGCCCCAGCATCTCGCCGCAGCGGTCCAGGTGGTGCAGATAGGCACGGCTAAACCCATCGCGCCCGCCTTGGTCCCACGACACGCCTGAAGAGCCTGCACAGGCGTGGCAGGTGCAGCTGGGGTCCAATGGTTGTGGGTCGGTCTTGTGCCGCGCGTTGCGGATCTTGAGGTCACCATAACGGGTAAACAGCGTGCCGTTGCGCGCGTTGCGTGTGGGCATGACGCAGTCAAACATGTCCACGCCATCGGCCACGCCCTGCACCAGGTCCTCAGGTGTACCCACGCCCATCAGGTAGCGCGGTTTGTGGGCGGGCAGGCGGTGTGGCGTGTGCGCCATGATGCGGTTCATCTCGTCTTTGGGCTCACCCACGCTCACACCGCCCACGGCGTAGCCGGGAAAGTCCATTTCTACCAAGTGGTCGAGCGACTCCTGACGCAGGTTCTCAAACATGCCGCCCTGCACAATGCCAAACAGTGCATTGGGGTTTTCCAGTTTGGTGAATTCGGCCTGGCAGCGTTTGGCCCAGCGCAGGCTGAGCTCCATCGAGGTGCGCGCTTCGCGCTCGGTGGTGATGTGACCCTTGGTGTCGTAAGGCGTGCACTCGTCAAACTGCATCACGATGTCGCTGTTGAGTGTGGTCTGGATCTGCATCGAGATCTCGGGCGTGAGAAACAGCTTGTCGCCGTTGACGGGGCTGGCGAACTTGACGCCTTCCTCACTGATCTTGCGCATCTCGCCCAGGCTCCAGACCTGAAAGCCGCCCGAGTCGGTGAGTATCGGCTTGTTCCATTTTTCAAACGCGTGCAGGCCGCCAAAGCCGGCCATGACATCCAGACCGGGGCGCATCCATAAGTGGAAGGTGTTGCCCAGAATGATCTGCGCGCCCATTTCCTCCAGGCTGCGCGGCATCACGCCTTTGACGGTGCCATAGGTACCCACCGGCATGAAGATCGGAGTTTGCACCACGCCGTGGTTCAGGGTGAGCGTGCCGCGGCGGGCATGGCTGGTGGGGTCGGATGTGATGAGGCTAAATTTCAGCATGGTGTGTTCCTACATCCCAAAATGCACCCGCACGCGCTCTTCCATGAGTCCGCGGGCTTCTTCTTCGCTGGCTTGAGCCAGGCGGTCAAAGGTCTTTCGGGCAATGTTGCGAAAGGCGGCCATCACCTCTGGGTCGAAATGGCTGCCAGTGTCTTTTTCCAGAATGCCCATGGCGACGTCAAAGCCCATGGGTTCCTTGTAAGGGCGTTTGGAGCACAGGGCGTCAAACACATCGGCCACGGCAAAGATGCGCGCAGCCAGCGGGATGGTTTGCGCCGACAACTTGCGCGGATAGCCCGAACCATCCCATTTTTCGTGGTGTGCGGCCACTACGGCGTTGGCGCCGGCCAGCCAGTTAATACCGTCGACAATGCTTTCACCCTGCGCCACATGGGTACGCATGGTCGTCATTTCGGTGTCATCCAGTCGCCCCGGTTTGAGCAGAATGGCGTCAGGTATGCCGATCTTGCCCACGTCGTGCAAGAAGCTGCCCACAATAAGGGTCTGCATGGCTTCGCTCTTGAGGTTTAGCTGTTCACCAATGCGTGAGGCAATCCAGGCCACACGGTAGTTGTGCGCCCCCGTGTCGGAGTCGCGCTTGGCGATCGCCCGGCCCATGGCCTCCATCATCGCAATGTGCGACTCCAGCACCTCGCGCGCCTTGCGTGTGTTGTCTGCCGAGAGGTGCACCACAACCGGGTAAAGCGCTGCGCCGCACAACAGCGATGCCAAGCCCACCATCAAAGCCATGGTCAATGAATTATTGAAAATCTGGTCCTGCTGCCACTTCGGGATTACGCGAACACCTTCAAAGTACCCGGTGATGGGCGCATGGGGGTTGGTGGCCGATGTGCGCAAAGGCACAAACACACGCAGCAGCCACATGTCCGGCGTTGGCTTGATGCTTTCGTACGACGCCGCCGTGTACCGGGGCGCTTCATGGGTAGGCAATTTGGCTTCTACTGCCTCCCCTTCTGCGGTCATGGATTCGGCCAGCTTGAGACCCTGCATGTCATAAATTTCCGCAATATCGAACAGCCCGCCGGCAATGGCGTAGGCAGCCGCCTTGGCGTGGTTCGCTGCATCGGGTCCGCTCAGTTCTATGGCATCAAAGCGGTGCAGCAACCGGCCAGATTCCTCGTTTGCCAGCGCCACCACGCTTTCTTCCGCGCTTTCGCGCGCCACCATCCAGGCGACGGGGCTGGCCAGCGAAGCCAGAAGCACGCTGACCATCGTGATACGAAGGGCGGTCCGTTTTTGAAAGGCGTCCATGGGCTTACTCCTCAGGCTATGGTAGCGCGAGAGAGCAGCATGGCGTCTCCATAGCTGAAAAAACGGTATTCACGCTCAATGGCCGTGCGGTACAGCGCCATGATGGCGTCATACCCGGCAAACGCGCTGACCAGCATCATCAGGCTGGACTTGGGCAGGTGAAAGTTGGTGACCAGCAGGTCAATCAGTTTGAAATTAAACCCGGGTGTGATGAAGATGCGGGTGTCGTTGGAAAATGGGGTCAGAGCACACGGCTGCTTTGCATCCGGTGATCCGACCCCGTTTTCCAAGGCCCATGACTCCAGCGCGCGCACGGTGGTGGTGCCCACGGCCACGATTCGCCCGCCACGGGCCTTGCACTCGGCAATGGCTTGCTGGGTCGCAGCCGGCACCTCGTACCACTCGCTGTGCATTTGGTGTTCGGACAGGTTTTCAGTCTTGACGGGCTGGAAGGTACCTGCCCCCACGTGCAACGTCACATGCGCCCGCTGTACGCCCATGGCGTCAATCTGGTCCAGCAGGGGCTGGTCAAAGTGCAGCGCAGCGGTAGGCGCAGCGACCGCACCGGGGTTCCTGGCGAACACGGTCTGGTAGCGCAGGGCGTCTTCTGCCGAGTCGGTGTGGGTGATGTAGGGGGGCAGGGGTACATGGCCGTGACGCTCCATCAGCGCGTAGGGGTCGTCTCCGCGGTCGTTGGATAGCACAAATCGAAACAACGGACCATCGGCATCGGGCCATCGGCCCAGCAGGGTGGCGCTCAGACCGTCGGTATGGCCACTGGCGCACACCAGTTTCAGCGTGGCGCCCACTTCTGGTTTCTTGCTGACCCGCATGTGGGCCGCCACCTGGTTGCCGCCCAAGACGCGCTCGACTAGAAGTTCCACCTTGCCGCCGGTGGCTTTTTCACCGAACAGGCGGGCGTTGACCACCTTGGTGTCGTTGAAGACCAACAGGTCGCCGGCCTTCAGACGCGTTGGCAGCTCGCGGAAGATGCGGTCCATCGGCGGTGTGCAGGTGCCGTCCAGCAGGCGAGAGCCACTGCGCTCGGCTGCGGGGTGCTGTGCAATCAGCGCTTCGGGCAGTGCGAAGTCAAAGTCGCTCAGGCAGTAGCGCGTGGTGACGGTGTTTGTCACCGCGGCAGGAACAGAAGATGAGGTCATGTGTGCTTGAGGGTTGAACAAACCCGTACCAAGGTTGAAAGAACGGGCAGAATTGTCCCATGCCGCACAGCACCACCCCAAGCACCACCAAAGCCAGCACTGCGACGCCGAAAAGCGCGACGCAGAAGGCGCTGGAAAAAATGGGTTTGAGGCGCGACATTGACCTGGCCTTGCATCTGCCCCTGCGCTACGAGGACGAAACCCGCATCACCAGGTTGCGCGATGTGCGTGAGGGTGACACCGCGCAGATCGAAGCCCGCGTGACGGACTGCGAGGTGAGCTTTCGGCCTCGGCGCCAGTTGGTGGTGACGGTGGACGATGGAACCGATACCTGCACGCTGCGCTTTTTCAGCTTCTACCCGTCGCAGCAAAAGGCGCTGGCCGTGGGAAACCGTATCCGCGCGCGTGGCGAGGTAAAGGGTGGCTTTCTGGGCCGGACCATGCTGCACCCCAGCTTTCGCAGTGCGGGGGGCGACTTGCCAACGGCGCTGACGCCCGTGTATCCCACGGTTGCAGGACTGTCCCAGCCGGTGTTGCGCAAGGAGGTGCTGGCCGGGCTGGCGCGGGCCGAGTTGTCCGACACGTTTGCGCCGGGAGACTTAAGCCAAATCAACCACCAGGCCCTGTGGACATTGCGTCAGGCGCTATCATTTTTGCATCATCCGACGCCCGATGTGTCGCTGCATACGCTGCAAGACCACAGTCATCCGGCCTGGCAGCGGCTCAAGGCAGAGGAACTTCTGGCGCAGCAACTGTCGCAACTGCAATCACGCCGGGAGCGCGCCATGTTGCGTGCCCCGGTGCTGGCGATGGTGGAGCCGGAGGTGTTTTCCCCGGCAAACGAACCGGAGCAGCCCGTGCTGTTGCCGCTTTACAGCGAGTTGGTGGCCACGCTGCCATTCAAGCTCACGGCAGCGCAGCAGCGCGTATGCGCCGAGATTGCCCGTGATCTGGCGCGCCCGGTTCCCATGCATCGCCTGTTGCAGGGCGACGTGGGCTCCGGGAAAACCGTGGTGGCCGCGCTGGCAGCCGCAATCTGTATCGACGCTGGTTGGCAGTGCGCCCTGATGGCGCCCACTGAAATACTGGCCGAGCAGCACTTTCGCAAGATGCTGGGGTGGCTGGAGCCTTTGGGTATCACCACCGCGTGGCTTACGGGCAACCAGAAGGCCAAAGAGCGGCGCGCCATGCTGGAACTGATTGAGAGTGGCGAGGCGGCACTGGTGGTGGGCACGCATGCGGTGATCCAGGAAAAAGTGCAATTCAAGAATCTGGCGCTGGCGGTGATTGACGAGCAACACCGCTTTGGCGTGGCCCAGCGCCTGGCACTGCGCAACAAATTGACCCACGATGGCATGGAGCCCCACATGCTGATGATGACCGCTACACCCATTCCGCGCACCCTGGCCATGAGCTATTACGCCGACCTGGATGTGTCGACCATCAACGAGCTGCCACCGGGTCGCACGCCCATCATCACAAAGGTGGTGAACGAGTTCCGCCGTGGCGAGGTGGTGGAGCGCATTCACGCCCAAATTGGGCAAGGCCGCCAGGTGTACTGGGTGTGCCCTTTGATTGAGGAAAGCGAGGCGCTGGACTTGAGCAATGCCACGCAAACGCATGCCGAACTACAGGCCGCTTTGCAGGGTGTCGTCCTGGCCAATGGTGAGGCGGTGCAGGTGGGGCTCCTGCATTCGCGCATGGCCGCCGACGACAAGAAAGCGGTCATGGCGGCCTTCAAGGAAGGTCACATGGCCGTGCTGGTCAGCACTACGGTGATTGAAGTGGGGGTGGATGTGCCCAATGCCTCGCTGATGGTGATTGAGCACGCCGAGCGCTTTGGGCTGAGCCAGTTGCACCAGTTGCGCGGACGGGTGGGGCGGGGTGCGGCCGCCTCGGCCTGTGTGCTCCTGTATTCCACGGGCGATGCACCACGCCTGAGCGAAGCGGCGCGTGCACGCCTGCGGGCCATGGCCGAGACTAACGACGGATTTGAGATTGCGCGCCGTGACCTCGATATCCGGGGCCCGGGCGAATTTTTAGGTGCGCGCCAGTCGGGTGATGCGATGCTGCGTTTTGCCGATATCGACCGTGACATTGAACTTCTGGACTGGGCGCGCAAGGAAGCGCCTATGCTGCTGGATCAGCACCCGGCGCTGGCGGCCAGGCATGTGGCACGGTGGTTGGGTGGAAAATCAGAGTTTTTAAAGGCTTGAATACGATGGACATGACACTATGACCGGATTTTTCCCGCTGCTGTGGTGGGCACTGGTCGGTGCGAGTGTGTTGGGTGCGGTGGTGTACCTGTTCATGGAATACCAAGCCTACCTGCTACGCACCAGTGTGACCAGCGTGCCGGGTGGCTTGCGGTTCACCGCCCAGGGTTTCTCCGTTGAGTCGCGTCATTCGTCTAAAGAGATCAAGGTCATTGCCAAGAACGGCGCTTATGCGCGTCAGGCTTTGCCCAATGGGGAGGAAGAGTTGCAAGCGGGCGCTGTGACGGTGACTCTGTCGGCTATAGGCCTGCAGATTGAGGTGTCGCGCATCTCGGTCAAGGAGGGTGATGCCGGAGATCCCGTGCCTACCGGGTTTAGCCGCATCGTGTTCTCGGCAATCGACGAGAAACTGCGAAAGACGCAGGGTAAGCCAGCCAGTGAGCGCTCCCAACTGAAGCTGGACCGGGTGCCGGATTCCATTGCGACCGACTTCCAGCAGTTTGCCAATGGTTTGCGGGCATGGATCGACAAGGTTGAGCAGCAGTTGGAGGCGCAACTCGCCGCTCAACGGCAGCGTGAGCAGGAGACTGCAGCCGCCGCGCTGGTTTCGCAGATTGATCCGAAGGAAGATACGTCCATCCCTTTGAACGAGGCCGAACGGGAAGAGCGGGCGGGTGGCCAGATTGACAAATGGCGGGCCGCGGCGGGATTCAAGGGCACGTCCACCGAGGTCAGTTTTGATGCGCGCGGCCAAATTGTCTGGCTGATCGATCTTCACCCGAGCGGTAAGGTCATTCTGCATGCCAACAATCGCACATTTCACGGTAGCCTGAAGGGTGCAACCGTCTCAGGCATTGGCACCGAGATGGAGATCGCTGTTCGAGACGACTATTGGTCTGAAGAAGACCCCCGGCTGGTGACGTTTAGGGTGCTGGGTGGAACCGCGCCGGAGAATCGCAGGGCGTGGAAAGAGCGACTGGAGCTATTGATTCAAAGTCTGAACCCCGTGGTCCACCAGCCGCGTTAGACCTATGGATTTCATTAAGGGTTGACATGACACTGACCGAATTGAAGTACATCGTGGCCGTTGCGCGGGAGCGGCATTTTGGCAAAGCGGCCGAGGCCTGCTATGTGTCGCAGCCGACCCTGTCGGTGGCGGTGAAGAAGCTCGAAGAAGAACTCGATGTCAAACTGTTTGAGCGCAGCGCAAGCGAGGTAACCGTGACGCCGCTGGGCGAAGAAATTGTGCGCCAGGCGCAAAGTGTGCTGGAGCAGGCCGCCAACATCAAGGACATTGCGAAACGCGGCAAGGACCCGTTGGCGGGGTCACTCAAACTGGGTGTGATCTACACCATTGCCCCGTATCTGTTGCCCGATCTGGTGCGCCAGGTCATCAAGCGCACGCCCCAGATGCCGCTGATGTTGCAGGAAAACTTCACCGTCAAGCTGCTGGAAATGCTGCGCACGGGTGAGATCGATTGCGCCATTCTTGCCGAGCCGTTTCCCGATACCGGATTGGCCTCTGCCCCCTTGTATGACGAGCCTTTTCTGGCCGCCGTTCCCATGGCGCATGCGCTCGCGTCGCAAGACAGTGTGACGACCGAGCAGCTCAAAAAGGAAACCATGTTGCTGCTGGGCAATGGCCATTGTTTCCGGGACCATGTGCTCGAAGTCTGTCCCGAGTTCGCCCGTTTTTCCAGCGACACCGAGGGCATTCGCAAGAGTTTTGAAGGCTCGTCCCTGGAGACCATCAAGCACATGGTGGCCGCCGGCATGGGTATCACCCTGGTGCCGCGCCTGAGCGTGCCTGCCGGAGCGCTGGTGGCCAAGACGCGCCGCCATGCCGATTCGTTGGTGAAGTACCTGCCGGTGCAGGATGGCCCCGGTTCAGAGCCGCCCTCGCGGCGGGTGGTTCTGGTCTGGCGGCGCAGTTTTACCCGCTACGAGGCGATAGCGGCGTTGCGCAACGCCATCTACGCCTGCGAGCTGCCTGGCGTGGTCCGTTTGTCTTAGGCAGTGCAAATTTAGATGCGACGAAAAATTGATTTGTATTTGCAACTGATCCGCTGGGATCGGCCCGCTGGCTGGTTGCTGCTCCTGTGGCCTACGCTGAGTGCGTTATGGCTGGCGGCTGGGGGGTTTCCAGGCTGGCATTTGGTATTGGTTTTTACGCTGGGAACCATTCTGATGCGCAGCGCGGGGTGCTGCATCAATGACGTGGCGGATCGTGAGTTTGATCGGCATGTCAAGCGCACCGCGCAGCGGCCGGTGACCCGTGGCGCAGTGTCTTCGCGGGAGGCACTGGCCGTGGGGGCGGTTCTGGCCCTGGCCGCATTCCTGCTGGTTTTGACCACCAATACAGTGACTGTGGGCTGGTCGTTTGCTGCGTTGGCGGTGACCTTGGCCTATCCCTATGCCAAGCGTTTTGTTTCGATGCCGCAAGCAGTTTTGGGAGTTGCATTCAGCTTCGGAATTCCCATGGCGTACGCGGCCGTCCATGCAGAAATTCCTGCGGTGGCCTGGGTTCTGCTGGCAGGCAATTTATTTTGGGTTCTGGCCTATGACACCGAATACGCCATGGTTGACCGCGACGACGATTTGCGCATCGGCATGAAGACATCGGCCATTACCCTGGGGCGCTGGGATGTGCCTGCCGTCATGGCGTTTTATCTGGTGTATTTACTGATATGGAGTGGTGTGGTTGCCCCAGTGCTGTCGTCTGGATGGTGGTGGGCGGGTGTGTCGGTTGCGAGTGCCCAGATAGTGTGGCACTTTCAGCTGATTCGGCACCGTTCGCGTGATGGGTGCTTCAAGGCGTTTCGCCTGAACCACTGGGTCGGTTTTGCGGTTTTCGCCGGACTCTTTGCGAGTCGGTTGTAAGCGTTGACGCAATAAAAAAGCCCGACCAGCAAGACTGGCGGGCTTATGCCATGCTCGCAGCAGGCGAGCCTGGGGGTTATTTTTTCAGGCAATCGCTCATGAACTTTTTGCGCTCGTCGCCCTTCATGCCCTTGGCGTCCACATTGCAGGTTTTCATCTTGCTTTGCTGCGTAGCGGGGGCGGCTGGTTTTGCGCTCAGGCACTCCTTCATGAAAGCTTTGCGTTCATCCCCCTTTTTGTCAGCGGCATCTTTGTTGCAGGCGCCCATCTTCGATTGCTGCGCTGTTGGCGCGTCGGCAGCGTGGGCTGCACCGAATGACAGGGAGAGGCCCAGGGCCAGCAGCGAAAACAGTTTTTTCATAGGTTGTCCTAAAGAGTGGGTAAGTGACAGCGACTGCCGTCGGTGCAAAAAATTCCCCGACGGGACTCAAGCATACAACGCAGAAGTGGCCAACCGGATGACCGATGGCGCTGGCCCGTAAAATCCAGAAATGCTGTCTGTAAAAAATGAACTTCTGGAGGCGCTGGCCGCTTCCCTCGAAAAACTGTTGCCGGGCGCGGGTGCCAAGGCCGCGTTTGAATCGCCCAAAGTGGCTGCCCATGGTGATTTGGCCACGACGGCGGCTATGCAACTGGCCAAGCCGCTCAAGGTCAATCCGCGCCAATTGGCAGATACGCTGCGCACGGCGTTGTTAAGCCAAGAATCATTTGCGCGCTGGGTGCAGGACATTGAGATTGCCGGTCCCGGGTTCATCAATATCCGCCTCAAACCTGAAAGCAAGCAGCAGGTGGTGCGCGAGGTGCTGGCGCAAGGCGCGCAATTTGGAGACCAGGCCAGCAACAGTCAGCGCATTTTGGTGGAGTTTGTGTCGGCCAACCCGACTGGGCCGCTGCACGTGGGTCACGGCCGCCAGGCGGCTTTGGGTGATGCCATCTGCAACCTGTTTGCGACCCAGGGCTGGCAGGTGCACAGGGAGTTTTATTACAACGACGCCGGCGTGCAAATCCAGACCCTGGCCAACAGCACGCAACTGCGAGCCAAAGGCTTCAAGCCTGGTGACGAATGCTGGCCTGTTGACCCGGAGAACCCACTGAGCAAGGCGTTCTACAACGGGGATTACATCCAGGATATTGCGGATGACTTTCTCGCACGCAAGACGGTCGCAGCCGATGATCGCAGCTTCACTGCCAGTGGTGACGTGGAGGATATGGAGTCCATTCGCAACTTTGCGGTGGCCTACCTGCGCCGTGAGCAGGACAAGGATTTACAGGCCTTCAACCTGAAGTTTGACGAGTACTACCTGGAGTCGAGCCTGTACACCAGCGGCCGGGTCGAACAGACGGTGAACAAGCTGGTCGCCAACGGCAAGACCTATGAAAAGGATGGCGCGCTGTGGCTCCAGTCCACCGATTACGGCGATGACAAGGACCGTGTCATGCGCAAGCAGGATGGCAGCTACACCTACTTTGTCCCCGATGTGGCCTACCACATCGCCAAGTGGGAACGTGGTTTCACCAAGGTCGTGAACATTCAGGGCACCGACCACCATGGAACCATTGCCCGTGTGCGTGCGGGGCTGCAGGCGGCCGATGTAGGCATTCCAAAAGGCTACCCCGATTACGTGCTGCACACCATGGTGCGGGTGGTCAAGGGTGGTGAAGAGGTCAAAATATCCAAGCGCGCCGGCAGTTACGTGACCCTGCGCGACCTGATCGAGTGGACCAACAAGGATGCCGTACGCTTCTTCCTGCTGAGCCGCAAGCCCGACACTGAATACACCTTTGACGTGGACTTGGCCGTGGCCAAGAACAACGACAACCCGGTCTACTACGTGCAGTATGCCCATGCGCGTATTTGCTCGGTGCTAAGCACCTGGGGTGGCGATGTGGCCAGTCTGCAGAGCGCGGACTTGTCCGCTTTGCACAGTCCGCAAGCCCTGGCCCTGATGCTGCTGCTGGCAAAGTACCCCGAGATGCTGACCACCGCTGCCGCTGACGAAGCGCCGCACGATGTGACCTTTTACCTGCGTGAACTCGCAGCTTGCTACCACAGTTACTACGACGCCGAACGTATTCTGGTGGATGATGCCGCAGTCAGGCTGGCACGACTGGCCCTGGTCGCCGCTACCGCGCAGGTGTTGCACAATGGCCTGGCAGTGCTGGGCGTGAGCGCCCCGCAAAAAATGTAGACCTTGTGGGTCAGACCACTCGCGCAGCGATGTGCTCTGACCCCAACTGATTAGAGAGGCAGTACATGAAAAAACAGCGTGGCGGAACCATCTTGGGGTTCATCATAGGCGTGGTGTTCGGTTTGGCTGCGGCGCTGGTTGTGGCTGTTTACGTCACCAAAGTGCCGGTACCCTTCATGAATAAGGGGCAGAGTCGCTCCGCTGATCAGGACGAAGCCGAGGCCAAGAAGAACAAGGATTGGGATCCTAACGCGCCGTTGTATGGCAAAAACCCTGCAAAACCCGCCGCAGTGGCGTCTGCACCTGTTGCGGTTGCCAGTACTGCCAGCGCTGCAAAAGCTGCCGAGTCCACCAAGGCCGACGCCAAGGCGGGCGCCAAATCTGACGCCAAGGCGGAAGTGAAACCCGCCGTGTCTGCGGACCCGCTTGGCGATCTGGCCAAGGCGAAGTCTGCACCAACAGCCAGTGAGCCATTTATCTTCTACGTGCAGTTGGGTGCTTACCGCACCGTCGAAGACGCCGAAAGCCAGCGCGCCAAGCTGTCCTTGAGCGGAATTGAAACCAAGATTACGGAGCGTGAGCAGTCCGGGCGGGCCGTGTTCCGTGTGCGGACGGGGCCGTTTGACAGCAAGGAAGATGCTGAACGCAATAAGGAAAAGTTGGACAAGGCGGGCCTGGAAACATCGCTGGTCCGAGTGCAACGATAAGACCCTGTTCGGGAACTTTGCCTTGCGGTACCGATCACAGACACACTTTTGGAGTTTTTTTGCATGAATATGAAACGTCGTGAATTTTCTCAGGCAGCCGTGGGTGCTGCATTGGCCTCCTCGTCATTGCTGCCGCCGGTGGCGTTCGCGCAGGCTAAAAAACCGGTCGCGGGCAAGGATTTCCACATTCTGGACGCAGCAGCGCCGGTGGAAGCGCCCGCTGGAAAAATCGAGGTAGTGGAGTTTTTTTGGTACAGCTGCCCCCACTGCAATGTGTTTGAGCCCACGCTGGCAAACTGGGTCAAGAGCCTTCCAAAGGATCTGGCGTTCAAGCGCTCCCATGTGGCGTTCAATGACGGTTTCGTCCCCCAGCAGCGCCTGTTCCTGACTCTGGAGGCAATGGGGCTGATTGAGAAATTGCATAGCAAAGTGTTTGCGGCCATTCATGCAGAGAAACTCAATTTGGCCAAGGGTGATGCCATCACCGACTGGGTTGTCAAGCAGGGTGTGGATAAAGCCAAATTCCTGGAGCAATACAACTCGTTTTCCGTATCGACCAAGGCTACACGCTCGACTCAGCTGCAGAATGCATACCGGGTGGAAGGTGTGCCAGCCCTGGGCATCGCGGGGCGGTTCTATACCGATGGATCGATGGCCGGCAGCATGGAGCGCGCACTGCAAGTGGCTGAATTCCTCGTCGCCGAGGTCAGGGCAGGCCGCTAAATGTGCTTGAAACGGGTTTCATAAACCCGTTTCGCCAGCTTAGCCTTTGCGTTTGTTTTTGCCCTTGCTGGCGTGTTTTGATTTTCCGTCTGCATCGTTTTCGGCATCTGCGGTGGGCATTTCACTTTTGGCAACCTTGCGGGCCTTTTTGGACAGGGTTTGTTCGCCTTTTTGGGCGCGGCCATCCAGTTCGGCTTCGATGCGTTCGCACAGCGTGCGCAAAATTTTGACCCGGGCGTAGTTCTTGTCGTTGGCCTCGACCAGGGTCCAGGGCGCATTGCCAGTGCTGGTGCGCTCCACCATGTCACAAATGGCCTGCTGGTAAGCGTCCCACTTCTCGCGGTTGCGCCAGTCTTCCTGGGTGATCTTGAAACGCTTGAATGCGATCTGCTCGCGCGCCTTGAAACGTTTTAATTGTTCCTGTTGGCTGATCTGCAGCCAGAACTTCACCACAATGACGCCAGAGTCGGCTAGCTCGTGTTCGAAGTCATTGATCTCAGTGTAGGCGCGCAGCCAGTCGTTCTCTGCGCAAAACCCTTCGACCCGCTCCACCAGAACCCGCCCATACCAGGTTCTGTCAAATATGGCGACTTGGCCCGTGCGCGGTATATGGCGCCAGAAGCGCCATAGATACGGCTGGGCGCGCTCCTCTTCGGTCGGGGCAGCCACCGGGATTACCTGGTATTGCCTCGCATCGAGTGCTGCCCCGATGCGCCGGATGGCGCCGCCCTTGCCGGCGGCGTCGGCCCCTTCAAACGCGCACAGCAGCGACCGCCCCTTGAACCGGGGGTCGCGCAGCAGTTCGGCAAGTCGACCCTGCCAGCGCGACAGCTCGTCCTCATAGGCTTTGTCGGCGAGACGCAGGTTGAGGTCGAGTTCGGACAGCACGGTGCGGCCATCGGTGTTGACCCGCACCATGGGCGCTACTGGCGACTCCTGTTTCTCGGTGCTGGCTAGCTTCTTTTGCAAAGCCTGCAGCAGAATCTGTCCCACCGTCAGCGACCGGTAGCGGTCGTCAGTGCCTTCCACCACCACCCAGGGCGCCCAGGGCGTGTTCGTCAAGCGCAGCAAGTGGCCCGCCACGTCTTGCAGTTTGTCGTAGGTCTTGAGCCGGTCCCAGTTCCACTGGGTGACCCGCCATGCGGTGCGCGGATCTTTTTCCAACGCCTTGAGCCGTTTCACTTGCCCCTCTTTGGTCAGGTGAAACCAGAATTTCAGGACCAGAGCCCCTTCATTGACCAGCATGGCCTCAAAACGGTTGATCTGGTCTGCCTGGGCGTCGAGCTCCTTGAGGGAAACCTCCTCCAGAATGCGCTGGCGAATCGGGTCCGAGTACCATGATCCGGCAAATATGCCGACGCGCCCCTTGGGCGGGAGTGAGCGCCAGTAGCGCCACATGGGTGGGCGCTCCCGCTCTTCGTCACTGGCCATGGAAAATGCCAGAGTGGAAATGAAGCGCGGGTCCATCCACTCATACAGCACGTTGATGGTCTCGCCTTTGCCTGCACCATCCTGCCCGCTGATCAGCACCACCACCGGAATTTTCTTGTTTTCCTGCAGGTTGACCTGCGCTTCCAGCAGCGCGGCGCGCAGAGCGGGCACTGCCGCCTTGTAGGTCGCCTTGTCAATCTTGTGGCCAATTTCTGCGGATTCAAACATAGGGGCTCCGTTGTGTGGGGTGTCGGCAGGTGAGGTGCTCAGACGATCGGCGGGAATTTGCCGCTGGCGAACAGGCGCCGGGTCGTGGCTACCACAATGAACACGTCCTGCGAGGTGAGTTCGGGGAAATGTTCCTTTAGCGTTTGGTAGGCCAGGTGATCGTGGGATTGCCCCTCCCATTGGTTGGCGCCATCAAAAAAAGGCCGCAAGGCCTCACAGGCGGCCGGAAAAATGGAGCGCAGTGGCAAGTTGGTGCGGCGCTCGCCGCCGGCAGCGGGGTCAGACATGGAAGCTCTCCTTGGGCCGATGAGCCAGCGCAGGTGCCGTCGGATGCAACACCTTGAACTGGAGGCCTTTGGTCCATTCTAGGGGGCCTGTCTTGCGTGACTTTGCTTTGCCGCAAACAAATGTGCGTCGTGAAGGCTTCTGCGCGCTCGGTACAATGGGCCTCGTGCTGTCTCAGCAAGTTTCGTGCCTTATGAAAAAACCATCCCTAGCCCTGCTTTTGCTGTTGGTCGCGTCCGCGATGGCTCTGCCATCCCGTGCCGAAAAGGCTGACCGCAACAAACCCATGAACATCGAAGCCGATATGCTGCGCTATGACGATGTCAAGCAGGTCAGCGTCTTCAGTGGCAATGTGGTGTTGACCAAGGGCAGCATCGTGATCCGGGCCTCCCAGATTGATGTGCGCCAGGACCCTGATGGTTACCAGTTCGGCACCATCACGGGGGCCGCTGACAAACCTGCGTTCTTCCGCCAAAAGCGCGAAGGCATGGACGAGTTTATTGAAGGCGAAAGCGAATTGATTGAATACGACGGACGAGCCGACACCGTCAAATTCGTCCGAAACGCTGTGCTGCGGCGTTTGCGTGGGGCGTCACTGGCCGATGAAATTACGGGCGGTCTGATCGTCTATGAAAACCTGACCGACACGTTCAGCGTGGACGGCAACGCCATCAAAGGTGCTGCTTCCGGCCCGGGTAACCGGGTTCGCGCGATGCTGACGCCCAAGACGGAGGGAACTGCGTCCGCGCCTAAAGTGGGGGCGCCGGTACCTCCAGGCCCGGCGCTGCGCTCCACAACGACGCTGGGGAGTGCACCCAAGTGAGCGAATCCGTGGAGGGGGTGCCCGATACGGCTGTCGGGCGGCTTGAAGTCAGCCATATTCAGAAGGCCTATGGCAAGCGTCAGGTGGTCAAAGACGTGTCCCTCACCGTGCGTACCGGCGAGGTGGTCGGCCTGCTTGGCCCCAACGGGGCTGGCAAGACCACGTCTTTTTACATCATCGTCGGTCTGGTTCGTGCGAGTGCGGGCGACATCACCATCGACGGCCATTCCATTGAACACATGCCGATTCACCGCCGGGCGCGGCTGGGGCTGGGCTATTTGCCGCAAGAGGCTTCCATCTTTCGCAAGCTCAATGTGGAAGACAACGTGCGTGCCGTTCTGGAATTACAGCTCGACGATGCGGGCCAGCCGCTTGCCAGTGCAGAAATCGAATTGCGCTTGACGGCGCTTTTGCAAGACTTGCGGGTGGAGCATCTGCGCGAGTCGCCTGCATTGGCGCTTTCCGGCGGTGAGCGGCGTCGGGTGGAGATTGCCCGCGCGCTGGCCACCCGCCCCCGGTTCATTTTGCTGGATGAGCCGTTTGCCGGTATCGATCCGATTGCGGTGATCGAGATCCAGCGCATCATCAATTTCCTCAAGTCACGCGACATTGGCGTGCTGATCACCGACCACAACGTGCGCGAAACGCTGGGCATTTGTGACCATGCCTACATCATCAGCGACGGCACCGTGCTGGCCGAGGGGACCCCGTCCGAGATCGTGAACAACGCCGATGTGCGCCGGGTCTACCTCGGCGAGCATTTCAAAATGTAAACCATGAATCGGTATCAACAAGCGAAGCCCGCTGGGCGGGAATGGCAATTTGCCGCCGGGCCGCCCCAAGCCAAATTAGCCCCCTGGGGGGGCAGCGACCCGCGCAGCGGTGGAGCGTGGGGGCCATGAAGCAAGGTCTTTCACTGCGCGTCTCGCAGCACCTGGCGCTCACACCACAGTTGCAGCAGTCCATTCGCCTGTTGCAGCTCTCCACGCTGGAGCTCAGCCAGGAAGTCGAGCAGATGCTGGACGAAAACCCGTTTCTGGAACTAACGCAAGACGAGGCGCCGCGCGAAGAATTTGGACTGCCCCAGTCCGATACCCCGGTTAGCGAAGGCGAACGGGAAATGGAGTACGCTCCTAATTCAATAGCTGACTACGCAGATTCTGCGGGGGCTAGCGGCCAAAAAGACGAAGAGGTTGTGCCGCTCACCGGATCCGACGAACCCAGCTGGGATGGCGATGGAACGACCGAGTTGGTGCCCGACGACGGCGAGTGGGGCACGGACGCCAAGGCCCGTACCAACAACCTGGGCGATGGAGACGACACCGACGCCACCGAGTTGGCACGGGCACAGGAGTCGTTGCAATCCCATCTGCACCGCCAGGCCCTTAGTCTTCGTCTGAGCGAGACCGACGCCAGCGCACTGCGCTTCCTGATCGAATCGCTCAACGACGACGGCTACCTGGAAGACCCGCTGGAAGACCTGGCGCGAGGGCTTGCCGGGGAGGACGAAGAGCAGATAGAGGACCTGGTGCACCACTTCACGGTTGCGCTGGGTTTGCTGCACAGCCTGGAGCCCGCGGGTGTGGGCGCACGCAACCTGGGTGAGTGCCTGCGGTTGCAACTGCGTGCCAAGCTGGACGATGGACTGAACGCGCCCAGCCCCGAACGTGCCACGTTGCTGGCGCTGGCGCTGCGCATGTGCGCCCAGCCCATGGACCTGCTGGCCCGTCGCGACGTGAAGACGCTGGTGCAGCGATGCGGCGGCTCGGACGCCCAGACCCGCGAAGCGATTGCTCTGATCGCACGGTTGGAACCCAAACCCGGACGGCGCTTTGTGGATGTAGAGCGCAACATCGTGGTGCCCGATGTGCTGGTGCTGCCAGCGGGCAAGACCCGCGTCGGCGCAACCCCGCAGTTTCGCGTCATGCTCAACCCGGATGTCATGCCCAAACTGCGCGTCCACGACATTTATGCCAATGTGCTGCGCAACCACCGGGGCGGCGGCAAGGACAGCGCCAGCTACGCTGGTCTACAGCAGCGCCTGCAGGAGGCACGCTGGTTTATCAAGAACATCCAGCAGCGTTTCGACACTATTCTGCGCGTCAGCACCGCTATCGTGGAGCGGCAAAAAAGTTTCTTCACCCACGGTGAACTGGCGATGCGGCCCCTCGTCTTGCGCGAGATCGCGGACGAGTTGGGTCTGCACGAGTCCACCATTAGCCGGGTCACCACCGCCAAGTACATGGCCACGCCCTTTGGCACCTTTGAGCTGAAGTATTTCTTTGGCTCCGGGTTGGGCACCGAGTCGGGCGGTAATGCGTCGAGTACGGCGGTGCGCGCGCTGATCAAACAGTTCATCAGCGCCGAGAGCAACGCCAAGCCCCTGAGCGACAACCAGCTATCCGAAATGCTGAAAGAGCAGGGCATCGAATGCGCCCGGCGCACCGTAGCCAAATACCGCGAGGGGCTGAAGATTGCCCCGGCGTCACTAAGAAAAGCATTGTGAACCAACTCCAAATCTTTCTCCCCTGCGCCGCCGGCGTGGAAGACCTGCTGGCCGCCGAGGTCCATGACCTCACCGGACTAATGGGTCAGGACCTGCTGACCCGCCGTGGCGGCGTGATGGCGCGGGCCTCCTGGCGTGACGCCATGCGCCTGAACTTGCACAGCCGCCTGGCGCAGCGCGTGCTGGTGCAGTTGTCCTACACCGACTACCGCAATGAGCAGGACCTCTACCGCGCCGCCAGTGAGGTGGCGTGGGAGATCTGGTTTACGCCCAAGCAGAGCATCAAGGTGGAAGTGACGGCGCAGCACAGTCCGCTGACCAGCCTGAACTTTGCCGCGCTGAAGATCAAGGACGCGGTGTGTGATCGCTTCCGCGACAAGGCCCACGGTGTGCGCCCCGATGTCAACACCCAGTGGCCTGACGTTCGCATCTATGCCCACCTGACCACCGACACCTGCTCGCTTTACATCGACACCTCGGGTGAGCCGCTGTTCAAACGCGGTTGGCGCGAGGACAAGGGCGACGCACCGTTGAAGGAAACGCTCGCGGCGGCCATGATTGCCGCCTGTGGTTGGGCCGACGGCGACGACGACCTGCTGCCTTTGTATGACCCCTGCTGCGGCAGCGGCACCATCGCTATCGAGGCCGCGCAGATCGCCTGCAATATCGCGCCGGGGTCGCTGCGTCACTTCGCCTTCGAGAAGTATTTGCCCTTTCAGGCCCATGTCTGGTCCGTCATCAAGCAGGAAGCCGCAGATGCGGTGGTCAAGCCCCAAGCCGGCCAGAAGGCCCTGATTTACGGCAGCGATGTGGCCCACCGCATGGTCGATTTTGCGCAACGCAATGCCGAGCGTGCCGGTGTGGCCGACGTCATCGAGTTTCGGGGTGGGGACGCGCTGCAGCGTATGCCCCCCACTGATGTGCCCGGCGTGATGCTGCTTAACCCGCCCTACGGCGAGCGCATCGCGGTGGCCGGTGTGGCGGGTGCCCGCGAACTGGCCCAGACCGAAGATGGCGGCGAGTTCTTCAGCCAGTTGGCCACCCACTGGAAGAAGAACTACAGCGGCTGGACCGGCTGGATCCTCACCCCCGACCTCAAATTGCCGACCAAGATGCGCCTGAAAGAGTCGCGCCGCGTGCCGATGTGGAACGGCCCCATCGAATGCCGCATGTTCCGTTTTGATATGGTCAAAGGAACGGCGCGTGACCGCAAGTAAGGTCGTCATCGACACCAATATCGTGCTGGACTCCTTCGTCTTCAACGACCCCGCTACGGCGCCACTGCTGGCCGGTTTGGAGTCAGGCACGCTGCACTGGCTTGCCACACAGCCCATGCGTGACGAATTGGAGCGGGTGCTGGCCTATCCGAAAATCGTCAAACGGCTGGCGCACCACCAGTTGGAGGCAGACTTGGTGTTGGCACAGTTCGACACGCTGGCGCAGTTGCAACCGGTTGCCGGCAAGGCGCCTGTCACCTGCAAAGACCCGGACGACCAGAAGTTCATCGACCTCGCCGTTGCCCATAAAACCCTGCTGCTGAGCAAGGATCAGGCGGTTCTTTGTATGGGAAAACGGCTTCTAGCCCTCGCTGTGACTGCGCAAGCAGCTATTAAATGAGTAGCAAGCCAGTCCAGTGGGCGCAGCAGGGCAAAATGCTGCCCACCTCCAATCACCCAAAAAATCAGGCATTGCCATGAATCCACTTCCTCCCATTCCCAAATCCACGCGTTCCTCGGTATCCGTGGCGCCAGTGACCACTGCCGATCTGCCCGAAGTGGTCACTGCGGATCAATTCGACGAGATCGACGCCATCCTGGACGAACTGCGCACCCGCTATGACGAGACCCCGCAGTGGGAGTTTTGTGAAGGCTTTCTGGCGGCACTGGTGTGCTGCCGTCGACCGATTGCCCAGCCCGAATATCTGGACGTGCTGTTGGGCATCGGTGATGGCATTGATTCGCCGTCGGTGGTGAGCGAAGGCGACAGCGCGGATGACGGTGGCGGCTCTTTTGCCGATGAGGCTCAGCGCGCACGCTTTTTGCAAATCTGGGACCAGCGTTACGCCGAGGTGTTGTCCTGCCTTGACATCCCCATTGAATCGCTGGAGGACGAGACGGCCTACCACCCGGAGGTGATGGACGTGCGTGGTGCAATGGCCAGTTTGCCAGACGCTGAGCGCGCCGAGTTGTCGGACGAACCGTTACCGGCTTTTGCACAGGTGTGGGCATTGGGCTTTATGTACGCGGTAGAGGCATGGCCCGAAGAATGGGCAGAGCCCAGCGACAAGAAGGCCGCCAAGTGGCATGACGTGGCGTTGCAGGCCATTGTTGCGCTGACCGAAGACGACGACGGCGAACCGGAGTTGTCGCCGTTCAGCGAAGACGGCCCGCCTTCGATGAGCCGTGCCCGTCTGGATGCGTTTGCCGATGCCGTTTGGTCGGTCTATGATTTGCGTGAAATCTGGCGTGGCATTGGGCCGCGGGTCGAAACCTTGCGCCGCGCGGACGTGCCCGGGCGCAATGATCCTTGCCATTGCGGCAGCGGAAAAAAGTACAAGAAGTGCCACGGCGCCTGAAGCGGCGCAGGGTGCCTGTCACCCTTTACAGGATGGTGGAGGCGAAGTTGCAGCCATTTCATGGTCGCGTTACGATGCACCAAGGCTGAATGGCAAATCAAGAACCGGATTTTGGAGAAATGATATGAATGTGTCTTCCTGGACCGTGCGTGCACGGTTGACCGTTGGCTTTGGCATCGTTTGCGCGATGTTGTTGGCCATTATGGGGATTGGCCTGTTTTCCATGAGCCGTATCGAGTCTGGTTTGATTGAAGTGGTGGATCAACACGTTCCCAAAATGGGTGCAGCCAACACCGTGGCATCCAAGATCGACGCGATTGCGATAGCCCTTCGTAACATGATGCTCACGCAGGACCAGACGGACCGGAACAAACAAATTGAGATCATCAAAGAATCCCGCACGGTGGTGGGAAAAAATATCGATTTGCTGGAGACGTTGATCACGTTGCCCAAAGGTAAAGAGTTGTTGCAGGAGATCAAGACTCAACGCGCAAGGTACCTGGCCGGACAGGATGCACTGATTGCGCTGACCATGGCCGACAAGAAGGAAGAATCCATGGCGTACCTGAGCAAGGAATTGCGCCCGGTGCTGGGGGCGTTTAAGGGCTCAGTTTCTGCGTTGATTGCGCTACAGGTGGAGTTGATGGAGTCAACCGCCACGGTGGCCCGGGAAGACTACAAGACTGCTCGGGCCCTGATGATGGGTCTGGGCTTGTTGTCTCTGGTCCTTGCGGCAACTATTGGTGCGCTGATTACGCGCGGACTGCTCAAGGATCTGGGCGGAGAGCCTGGCGAAGCGGCTGACCTGGCGCGTGCTGTTGCGCAGGGTGACTTTACCCATACGGTGACACTCAACCCGGGCGACACACAAAGCATGATGGCCAATCTGGGTGCCATGCAAGTGAGCCTGGCTGATATCGTCACGACCGTGCGCCACGGCTCTGAAGGTGTAGCCACGGCCAGCGCCGAAATCGCCCAGGGTAACAACGATCTGTCGGCCCGCACCGAACAGCAGGCCAGCGCACTGGAGCAAACCGCTGCGTCCATGGAAGAACTGGGCTCCACGGTCAAACAAAACGCTGATAGTGCGCGCACCGCAAATCAGCTGGCCATGAATGCCTCATCGGTGGCGATACAGGGTGGCAAGGTCGTGGACCAGGTGGTGGACACCATGAAGGGCATCAATGAGTCGAGCCGCAAAATTTCGGACATCATCAGTGTGATCGACGGCATCGCCTTCCAGACCAACATTCTGGCGTTGAACGCTGCGGTAGAAGCGGCGCGTGCGGGCGAACAGGGCCGTGGTTTTGCGGTGGTGGCCAGCGAAGTGCGCAGTCTGGCCGGACGCAGTGCAGAGGCAGCCAAAGAGATCAAGATGCTGATCAACGCCAGCGTGGAGCGGGTTGAGCATGGCACCGCGTTGGTCGACCAGGCTGGCTCCACCATGACCGAGGTGGTGGACAGCATCAAGCGCGTGACCGACATCATGGGCGAGATCAGCGCGGCCAGCAGTGAGCAAAGTCTGGGCGTTGCGCAAGTGGGCGAGGCCGTTACCCAGATGGACCAGGCCACCCAGCAGAACGCAGCGCTTGTAGAGCAGATGGCCGCAGCGGCCAGCAGCCTCAAGAGCCAGGCGCAGGAGCTGGTGCAGGCGGTAGCCTTCTTCAAGGTGGCAGGTGGTGGCCACGCGGCCAGCCTGCCCAAGTCAGCCGTTCGCTCCAGTGCCTCGTCTGGTGCAGCGTTCAAGGGAGCGGAGCGCCGCTCGGTTGCTGCGACCGCCAGTGCACGCAAACCGGCTGCGGCTCCCAAGCCCAGTCCTGCGCCCGCGGCACCCAAGCCGGTGGTGCAGGCGATTGCGAGCAAGGTGAAGGTGCAGCCCAAGCCGGCACCGGCAGGGGGCGACGAGGATTGGGAAACCTTCTGAGTATTTCAGGTTATGAGTGGGCCACAATGCTTTGTGGCAAAACCTCTGCCAAAAAGTCATAGACCGCACGGATGCGCCGGCTGGTGCGGATTTCGCGGTGCACGGCCAGCCACATGGGCAGGTCGGGAATTTTCAGCACATCTGGCAGCACGCGCACCACATCCGCGTCGGTGCAGGCAATATAGTCGGCGACAAACCCAATGCCCAGGCCGGCACGCACCGCCTGCCACTGCACGATGAAGTCGTCCGTGCGAAGCGAGAACGCCTCTGGCCCCACCGCATAACCCATGGCCTGAAAGCCGCGCAGGATGGACGGGTCTGTATCGCTGCCGATCAAGTCATGGTGCAGTAAATCGGGCAGTGCGCTCAGGGGTGCGCGTCTGGCCAGGTAGTTGCGGTGGGCGTAGGCGCCCATACCGACGGAGCCAATTTTTCTGGCAACAAGCGAGCCCTGTTCGGGGCGCACCATGCGCACGGCGATGTCGGCCTCGCGACGCAGCAAGTTGCTGACCTGGTTACTTGAAACCAGTTCCACTTGAATATCGGGCAAGGCCTGCCGCATGCGGGCCAGCACGGGCGGCAACAGTTGCACCGCAACCGGCGTACTGGCCGTGATGCGCACCGTACCGATGGTTTGCAGTTGCGCGCCGCTGAGCGTGCGGGTCAATTGCAGGGCGCCGGCCTCCATCTCGCGGGCCGATTCTGCCAACTGCATTGCTGTGGCGGTGGGCACCAGGCCGCGCCCGGTGCGCTCGAACAACACCACACCGAGCTGACCTTCCAATTCGGCAATGTGCCGGCCCAGCGTAGGCTGACTGGTTTTGAGCAGGCGCGCCGCCGCCAGCAAACTGCCCTGATCGAGCACCGCGAGGAAGGATCGAATCAGACTCCAGTCGAAAGTGGTTCGCATGATGGTATTCAAATTTGCATAACTGATGTAAATATATATGCAATTGTGCAATTCATTGAAATTTTCAACAATACCGTCATCGATCCACCCGGCGGCGCAACGATTGACTGCACTGCAAAACACAAGGAGATGTCATGAATAACACCGTACTGATTCTGGGCGCCAGGGGCCGCTTTGGCCTCGCCACCGCGCGTTCGTTTGCTAACGCCGGTTGGCGTGTTTTGGGACAAACCCGTCCCGGCGCAGCAGTGCCTGACACCACATCCATCGAATGGCTGGGTATCGACCTGAACGACACACAGGCGCTGGCGCAGGCTGCGCAGGGCGCCACCGTGGTGGTGCATGCGCTTAACCCGGCGTATACCAATAAGGCCTGGCAAGGCCAGGTGCTGCCCATGACCGTGGCCGCCCTGACCATCACCCGTGCGCTGGGCGCTACGCTCATGGTGCCTGGCAATGTGTATAACTTTGGTGCCGCCATGCCAACTGTGTTGCGCGAGGACACGCCCCAGGTTGCGCGCACCATCAAGGGCCAGGTTCGTATCGAAATGGAGGCGCTGCTGCAGGCCTCCGGTGTGCGTTGCATCGTCATTCGCGCGGGCGACTTCTTTGGCAGTGGCAAAGGCACATGGTTTGACACCGCCATGGTCAAGGACATTCGCAAAGGCGTTTTCACCTACCCCGGTACCCCGGACGTCTACCGGGCCTGGGCCTATTTACCTGATTTGGGCCGTGCTTTTGTGGCTGTGGCGCAGCAACGCGCTGTATTGAAGCCGTTTGAAATATTTCACTTTGCGGGACACCGGATCACCGGTCAGCGTTGGCTGGATGTGCTGACGCCGGTGGCGCATGCCCAGGGATGGCTGGCATCGGACTCGATCCTGAAACGGGTCAGCCTGCCCTGGACCGCCATTCGGCTTGGTGCGTTGTTTGTCCCCACCTGGGCTGCACTGCTGGAAATGCGTTACCTGTGGCAAACACCGCACGCGCTGGCGAATGGCAAACTTACCGCACTGATTGGCCCGGAGCCACATACACCGCTGGCTTTGGCTGCGGCTACCGCGCTGGCGGACCTGGGCTTGCTGAATCCGGCGAAGCTGCTGGCTACACAAACCGCCAAAGCGCAATTACCAGCACTGCACAACCCGCCGCAACCAGGTCATCCAGCATGATTCCAAAACCGGCTTTGCGCCAGGCGTGCAGGTCGGTGGCGGGGTCCAGATCGTGGTACAGCGCATCGGCCCAGCCGACCGGGCCGGGCTTGACGGCATCAAAAAAGCGGAACAGACCAAAAGCCAACACCTGACCCACCAACCCCGTTGGCATGACCAGCCACAGGACCAGCCAAAAGGCCACCACCTCGTCCCACACGATGCTGCCGGGGTCCAGTACGCCCATATTGCGCGCGGTCACGGAGCAGGCCCACCAGCCGACTGGTAGCGACACGGCAATCAGTAGCGCCCATCGGGCCTCGGTCATCCACGGGGTCAGCGCGATAAAGGCAATCCAGGCCCACAGCGTACCCGATGTGCCGGGTGCAATGCGGGACAGTCCCGAGCCAAAGCCCAGTGCCAGCCAGTGTGCCGGGTGCGACAACATAAAGCGCACAGTGGGGCGTGCAACCGGTGTGGGCTGACCGGGATCCAGCGGGAAGATGGTCTCCGGGGCGTCGTACGGGTCGACAGGGGAGGCACTCATGGGCGTGCTAATTGCGCCAGGTAGGCGTCCAACTGCGCAAAGCTGCCGTTGCAGCCCTGTGCCATGCTGGCGTGGCCTGCGCGAAACGCGGCGATCTCGTCCACGGTGGATTGGTAGGGCTCCCACGCGATGTGGATGTGGGTTTTATCGCCCTCGGCGGTGAAGGACGTGGTTGAGAGTGTTTGCAGCGGCCATGCGGCTGACAGCGGGTGGCGCGTCAACCCACGCTTGGCATCCGAGAAGGCCACGATCATGGACAGCGTGCGGGGTGGCTCTATGGTGATAAAGGTCCATTTGCCCCACATTTCCAGCCCGGTGGGGGTGCGCAGACAGTAGTGGAATTCACCACCGGGGCGCAGGTCGAAGCGGCTGAACGGCATGGAGAAACCGCTGGGGCCAAACCACTGCATCAGCGGCTCCTGCTCGGTGTAGGCTTTCCACACCACGTCCAGCGAAGCGTCCACCGTGCGGCCGATATGAAAGGTGGCATCGCTGTCGGTGCCGGAAGTGTGGCTGTCGCTATGTGCGTGGGTCATGGTGCTTTTCAATCATCGGCAGAGTGTGTGCCCCATTATCGGCCGCGCACCACGCGGTTTCCCAGCGGCTGGCTCATGGGGCGAAATGGTCGAACGACGCATAGGTGTTGGCCACCGCCGCGCCGCGTCCATCGGCCAGGCGCAAGCCGGGGGCGGCTTCGATCTGCCCGATGCGGGTGACCGGGGTCGCGCTCGTTCGACTGGCCTCCTGCACTGCGGCGCGCTGTGCGGCGGGTGCGGTGAAAACCAGTTCATAGTCGTCGCCCCCGGCGAGCACGCATTGCAGGGCCAGTTGCGGCGACGGAATATTGCCAAATTGGCCGGAAGACCCCGTGAAATGTGCGTGTGCAGCTAGCAAATTGATAGCGATTTCCGTATTGACCGTAGCACCCCTGGCGGAGCGTTCCAGAATATGGCCCAGGTCGCCCAGCAGTCCGTCGCTGATATCGGCCGCCGCGCTGGCGATGCCACGCAGCGCCAGCCCCAGCGCTACCCGTGGCGTGGGCTGCTCCAGGCGCTGGCGGGCAACCGCCAGTGCGGCGGCGGGCAACTGAATGCGGCCCTGCATGGCCTCCAGTGCCAGTCGGGCGTCGCCCAGCGTGCCACTGACGTAAATATCGTCACCCGCCTGCGCGCCGCTTCGCAAAATGGCCTGTGTACCGGGTTGTGTGCCCCGTTGGACACCGTTTGCCGGTACTTCTCCAAATACCGTAATGCAGATATTCAGTGGTCCCTGCGTGGTGTCGCCGCCGATCAGTTCGCAACCGTAAGCGTCGGCCAGGGACAGCAAGCCATCGGAAAAAGCCTGTAGCCACGCGGGGCTGGCGTCGGGCAGGGCCAGCGCCAGGGTAAAGGCTATCGGCCGTGCGCCGCAGGCGGCCAGATCGCTCAGGTTCACGGCCAGCGCTTTGTGCCCCAGTGTTCTCGGGTCTACATCGGGAAAGAAATGGCGGCCCGCCACCAGCATGTCGCTGGAGATGGCAAGTTGCATACCCGCAGCCATTTGCAGCAGCGCACAATCGTCGCCCACGCCCAGCACCGCCTTGGGCGTTGGCCGGGTGAAGTAGCGTTGAATGAGTTCAAACTCGCCCATACTTTCACCGCCGGGCCGTAAAGACGGTCGCCTTGGGGGCGCAGGGAGCCCCACGCAGCGGGCGAGCGTGGAGGCACATCGTTCTAGTGCAGGGTGCGCGAGCCGCCAATGCCGGTTTCTCCGCTCAGTGCATCCAGCACAAACATGGGCACATCGGCATCGAATTTTTCGCCATCTTCGGCTACGCAGAAAAAGCTTCCGTGCATGGTTCCGGTGGGCGTGCGCAACCGGGTGCCGCTGGTGTACTCAAACGCCTGGCCGGGCTTGAGCAGCGGTTGCTGGCCGACCACGCCCAGGCCTTTGACCTTCTCCGTGTGGCCATTGGCGTCGTTGACGTTCCAGGTGCGCGAAATGACCTGGGCCGGCACTTCGCCCGTGTTGGTGATGGTGATGGTGTAGGCAAACACGTACTGATCTTCGTCCGGGGCCGACTGCTCGGGCAGGAACTGCGGTAAAACTTCAACGGATATTTGGTACTTTGGCATAGGTGCAATGCTATCCGGTCTTGTGTAATGGGCACGCTCGTGTGGCTTTCAACGGATTAAACTGTGAGGATGACCTACCGAATTGCCCCCTCCATACTCTCTGCCGACTTTGCCCGACTGGGTGAAGAGGTCAAAAACGTCATTGCCGCCGGGTCCGACTGGATCCACTTCGACGTAATGGACAACCACTATGTGCCCAACCTGACCTTCGGGCCCATGATTTGCCAGGCCGTGAAGCCGCACGCCAAAACGCCCGCCGGCGTGGCGGTGCCCATCGACGTGCACCTGATGATTTCACCGGTGGACGCACTCGCGGCCCTGTTTGCCGAGGCCGGTGCCGACTACATCAGCTTCCACCCCGATGCATCGGGCCATGTGCACCGCAGCATCCAGGCCATCAAGTCCAAGGGAGTCAAGGCCGGGCTGGTGTTCAACCCGGCCGAGCCACTGGATGTGCTGGACTGGGTGATTGAGGACATCGACCTGATCCTGATCATGAGCGTCAACCCCGGTTTTGGTGGACAGAGCTTCATTGACTCGGCCCTGCGCAAAATTGAGGACGTGCGCAAGCGGATCACCGCCAGCGGCAAAGACATCCGGCTGGAGGTGGATGGCGGCATCAAGGTGGACAACATTCGCCGGGTGGCCGATGCAGGTGCCGATACTTTTGTGGCAGGCAGCGCCATTTTTGGCAGGCCCGACTACCAGAGCGTGATTGACTCCATGCGCCAGGCGTTGGCAGGCTAGTGCCAAGCGGGCTTGCAATGCCAAGCAAGCTTGTTATGTCCAACCCCCTCAATCCCAACCTCCAGCGACCTGAGTCGCAGGCCGAGCAGAACCAGCGTCTCAAGCGGCTGGCGTTGGTGGCCGAGCGCAGCTCCAATGCCGTGATACTGGCGGATGCGAACCGCAAGGTGGTGTGGGTCAACGATGCATTTACCGCGATTACCGGGTTCACCGCGCAAGCCTCTATTGGTGAACGTTTTGGCGTTTTGCTGTCGCGGGGGAGTGCTGACCCCGAGGCCTTCGAGCAGTTTTCCCTGGCCGTGGAGCAAGGGCGGGGCTTCAAGCGTGAAATCAATATCCGAACAACCAACGGTGAAGGACGGTTGGCCCTGGTGGACTTGCAGCCCACACATGACGATGCAGGCGTGTCCTCGGGTTGGGTGCTGGTGGCCACCGACCTCACCAACTTGCGCACCCAGCAGCAATTGCTGACGCTGGCAGTGGATGGGGCTGGGCTGGGTACCTGGCAGTGGGAAGTGCAGGGCGGGGCCATGCAATGCAATGACAGACTGCTGGAAATCATGGGGTACCAGCGAGGCCAGTTAGGCATGAATTACCAGGCCTGGAATGCGCTGATCCACCCCGATGATTTTGCACTCTGGGCTGCGGCCGTAAAGAATCAACTGCGTGACCCGAACGTGGCGTTGCGGATGTCGGCGCGGCTCAGGCACGCCAGCGGACGTTGGGTCTGGATCATGTTTGCGGGCGCTGTGGTGGACCGATCTGCCGACGGGAGGGCGTTGCGCATGGCAGGCGTTGCGATGGATGTGCAAGTCCAAAAGGCGATGGAGCACGAACTGCGCGTGGCGGCCCGAACCGACGGGCTGACCCAGTTACCCAATCGCAGTGTGTTGCTGCATGCCGTTGAAGCGGCTATTGTGCGTGGGCGTGCCCAGCCGGGCTACCAGTTTGCCGTGTTGTTCATGGACTTTGATCGTTTCAAGCAGGTCAACGATACCTTGGGCCACAGCGCGGGCGATGATTTGTTGCGCCAGATTGCCACGCGCCTGCAAGACAGTTTGCGACCGGGTGACAGCTTGATCCAGTCCAGCGATTTCGCCCATGTGGCGGCGCGCATCGGGGGTGATGAGTTTGTTGTGTTGCTGGACGATATTCGGGGCGATCTGGATGCCGAAATTGTGGCCAGCCGCTTGATTGATGTGCTGTCTGTGCCTTACACGATTGGGGTACACAAGGTGGTGTCCTCCGCCAGCATCGGCATTGTGACCAGTAGCCACGCCGCCGACGATGCTGACAGCGTGCTGCGCGATGCCGATATTGCCATGTATGAAGCCAAACGCACGGGCCGGGCGCGCTACGTCATGTTTGAGCCTTCCATGCGCCAACAGGTCAGCGCCTCGGTTTCGTTGGAAAACGATTTGCGTCAGGCTCTGGAAAAGCACGAGTTGTATGTGGTTTACCAACCCCTTGTCGATTTGAGTACGGGCGACTTTGCCGGGGTCGAGGCGTTGTTGCGCTGGCGCCATCCGCAGCGGGGGCTGGTGTCTCCGGTGGAGTTCATACCCATTGCAGAGGCCTGTGGACTGATTGGTGCAATGGGGCAGTTTGTCCTGCAAACGGCCTGTGGCGCTTTTGCGGCCATGCCGTGTGCATCGGGGCCTGGTCAGCAGCCCACGCTGGCGGTCAACCTGTCGCGCGCCCAGTTACGGCAAGCCGGGCTGGTGTCGGATGTGCAGGACGCCTTGCGTGCCAATGGTTTGTCCCCAGAGCAGTTGGTCCTTGAAGTGACCGAAAGTTTGGCCGCGCAGGACGCGGCCGTGCTGTCTACCCTGCACGCGATACGGGCGCTTGGAGTGGCTTTGTCGCTGGATGACTTTGGTACCGGCTACTCGTCCCTGTCGTGTCTGCACGAGTTGCCGGTGAATTATGTGAAGGTGGATCGCTCCTTTGTGAGTCAGGCTCAAAACAGTGCCTACCACCGTGTGCTGATCGAAGCCACCATTCGCATGGCCCAAACTTTGGGCCTGGGAACGGTGGCCGAGGGTATCGAGACGGAAGAGCAAGCCGCGCTGATGGCAACACTGGGCTGTGACAAAGGCCAGGGCTACCTGTATAGCAAGCCACTGGAAGCCGATGCCCTGGCGGCGTGGGTGCAGGTGCGTGCGGCTATGGCAAGTTCTGTAAAAAGCAAAACGTAAAACAGCGGCCTGCCACGGGGAATGTCCGTCGCCAAGGCGGGCACGGGCTTAGAAAGTTTCTCAGTCGTCAACGCCCACCTTGAATGCCGACACCACTTGAACCAGTTCCTGTGCCTGGCTCTTGAGGCTGCTGGCCGCTGCGGCCATTTGCTCTACAAGCGCTGCATTCTGCTGCGTGGCCTGGTCCATCAGGGTAACTGCTTCACCCACTTGTGCCACCCCCGTGGATTGTTCGCTGCTGGCCGCGCTGATCTCGCCCATGATGTCGGTCACGCGCTTGATGCTGTCGACCACTTCAACCATGGTGGTGCCAGCCTGGTCGACCAACGCGGTGCCCTGCTCGACCCGCTCCACGCTGGCGTTGATCAGCAACTTGATCTCTTTGGCTGCCTCGGCGCTTCGCCCGGCGAGTGCGCGCACTTCGCTGGCCACCACCGCAAAGCCTCGGCCCTGCTCACCTGCGCGGGCAGCTTCTACCGCAGCATTGAGCGCCAGAATGTTGGTCTGGAAGGCGATGCCGTCAATGACGCTGATGATGTCCGAGATTTTGCGACTGGACTCGTTGATGCCCTTCATGGTGTCCACCACCTGGTCTACGACTTTTCCTCCTTGCACCGCCACCGACGATGCATTCTGGGCCAATTGATTCGCTGTACGCGCGCTGTCGGCGTTTTGTTTGACGGTGGAGCCCAACTCCTCCATGGAGGCAGCGGTTTCTTCCAGCGCGCTGGCCTGCTGTTCGGTGCGGGCCGACAAATCATGGTTGCCCTGTGCAATTTCGGCGCTGGCGGTGGCTACGCCCTCCGAGCCTTGGCGGATGTTGGTCACCAGCTTGGCCAGGTTGTCCTGCATTTCTTTGAGCGATTGCAGCAACGCCCCAATTTCATCACGGCTGTTGACCACAATGGCGTTGTTCAAATTGCCGTGTGCCACTTCATCGGCTAACCCCACGGCCTGTTGTAGCGGGCGAATAATTTGTCGGCTAAGCCATACACCGCCCGCCAGACCCACGCCTGTCACGATCACCATGACAGTCAGGGCAAGCAGGGTGTTGCGGTCGGCATCTTTTGTCGCAGCCTCCGAGGTATCGCTCTCGGCCTTGGAGAGTTTTTCCTTCAACTCGGTCATCAGTGCGCCGGATTCGCGGTCTTTCCCACGCGCGGCCTTGTCGCCAAGCGCTGAATCAAAGCCGGACGACTTGAACTCTTCAAAGGCCTTTTTGTAGGCCTCTCCCACCACGGGCATGGTCTGGTTCAACTTGTTGAGCGTGTCTTTTGCCGTGTTGTCCAGGTTCATTTTGTCCAGTTCGCGCAATCCATCCTGAACACTCTTCATTTCCTTGAGGTGGGAGGCCCAGTATTTGTCCAGATCCTTGGGGTCTTTGCCCCGCAACAGCACGTTTTTCCACTCCTGAATGGCCGCGGAAAATTTGGCATCAATCTGGGCGACTTTTTTGTGGGCGGCTACGGTTGCCAGCACCTGGTGTTCGTACACATCGAGAGAGCTGTTCAGCTTAAAAATGCCGAACATGGCACCCAGAAACAGCAAGCCCAGAGACAGGGCGAAAGAAAGTGGTAGTTTTAGACTCAGCTTCACAAAAAATCCCTTCGGTGCATCCGCAAGACTAATTATTTCAAGTGAACTTTACCTACATTGCTGCGGATTGTCGCTTTTAGCTTTGTACCCAAAAGAAGCAAAAAAGCGTGCAACCGATGGGGCTACAGGCTTTGTGTCAGGCCCTTGTACGTCGAGCTATTTGATACCCAGCATGGCGTCTTTGAGTGAGTGGTCTGCGGGCACAGGTCCAAACCAGATCGACATGATGGCTTTGAAAAACTCGGGTTCCTTGAAGGGCTCACCTTGTACCTTGCCCTTGGCCGTGATGACCATGCCGGTCCCGGGAATCCAGTCCAGGGTGATGATGTCGCCAGGAACAAGCAGTTTGTTGACGGTAAAAATCTCACCCATGCGAATCAGCCCCGGCACCAGTTTCGACATCTCGACCTTGGAGTTGTTGTCTTCCACGCCGCGGGTCAGCAACTTGCCGAATGGACCCGCTTCGATTTCCCTCAAAAATGTCATGGTCAGCCGCTTGGGGCCCGGCGTCGCAACCAATTCTTCCAGCGAACTCACTTTTTTGGTGGCGTACAGGTCACCCACATACACTTTGAATGGGCCCTTGTAACGCGTACCCGCGCCGTTGAGTTGCAGCGCGACCCCGCCCACCGTGGCGCTGTCTTCAACCTTCACGCCATGAATGGTCGTAGTGGCGGCACCGGCGCAAACGCTGAGCAGCCCGGCGAGTGCGAATACGAAGATACTTTTTGTCAAGCGCATGGAGAGGGCATTCAATAAGGTGAACGAGCGTTCAGGATAAGTAGAAGTGGATTGTCTTCTGCCGCTCTACCGCTCGGCATCAGGGTTTATGCGGATAAGGTGTGGGCTTTCGATGAATACCGTCCCGACTACGGACTGCTGCGTGACCTACTGCATGTCACCCAGAAGGTTGTCCTTGAGTTTCCAGTAGGCGGGCTGAGGGCCTAGCCAGATGCCCATCAGCGCCTTGAAGAATTCGGGCTCCGTGAACGGCTCGGCTTGCACCTTGCCGCGCGCGAAAATGACCAGGCCCGTGCCAGGAATCCAATCCATGAAGATGGTGTCTCCGGGCACAAAATTCTTGTTGGCGGTAAAGATTTCGCTCATTTTCATCAGGCCCGGAATCAGCTTGGACATTTCGGACTTGGGGTTGTTGTCTTCCATGCCGCGGGTGAGCAACTTGCCAAACGGACCGGCCTCCATATCGCGCGTCATCACGAGTGTCATCCGTTTGGGGCCCGGCGCCGCGATAAGTTCGTCAAGCGAGTGCACTTTTTTTGTGGTGTAAAGCTCGGCGACATACACCTTGAACGGGCCTTTGAACCGGATGCCGGCGCCATTGAGTTGCAATTTGGTGCCAGCCACTGTCGCGCTGTCTTCGACTTTGACGCCTGATATCTCGATGGTATTGGCCCCCGCGGGCGTGTACAGCAAAAAAGCAAGGGCAATGGAAAATACAGGCGTGAGAATGCGCATGGAGGGGTATCCAAAAAAGTGAACAGTCGTTCGTTTCTATGCGCCATTCTGCGCTTGTTAGCTGCCGGGGCGTCCTAGGGTTTTTGCGGGTATGGGCGTGCCGTGAGTCGCTTTGGTGTCTCGCCAGGCAGGTTTGATACACTGGCCCCATGTTCATTCACCGCATCTTCATTACGGGTTGTAGCGACCGGGGGGCCTGGCCCTGGCGTACGCTGACCGTCATGCCTGAGCCCATAGCCGCGTACGGCGCCTGAATTTTTTCGGGTCAATGTACGCGCTGCGCGCCCCCAGTCTTTCCCGTTAAACCCAGGGAAATCGGTTTGAATGAAGGCGCACCCTGCCTGTGACGGGGATGCGCTGGCGGCCTCAGTGGCGGCCGTGCAGATGAGAGGTAATACCCCGTGATTTCCGAACCCGAATTTCAAGCGCTGGCGTCCCAGGGCTTCAATCGCATCCCCTTGATGGCGCAGGCCTTTGCTGACCTGGAAACGCCGCTCTCGCTGTACCTGAAATTGGCCCATATGCCAGGCGAGTCCGGTGCGACCGATGCCGACACCGGCAAAAACAGCTTTCTGCTGGAGTCTGTGGTGGGGGGTGAACGCTTTGGTCGCTACAGTTTCATTGGTCTGCCGGCGCGCACTTTGTTGCGCGCCAGTGGATTCGGCGCTGATGCCCTGACCGAGGTGGTGACCGACGGTGTGGTGGTTGAGACGTCCAAAGTCAATCCACTCGACTTCATTGCCAGTTACCAGAAGCGTTTCAAAGTGGCGCTGCGCCCCGGGCTGCCCCGGTTCTGTGGCGGACTGGCCGGCTACTTTGGCTATGACGCGGTGCGCTATATCGAGAAGAAGCTCGAAGCCAGTTGCCCACCTGACGAATTGGGCTGCCCCGACATTCTGTTGCTACAGTGTGAAGAGCTGGCCGTCATTGATAACCTGTCGGGCAAGCTGTACCTGATCGTCTATGCCGACCCCGGCCAGAGCGAGGCGTATTCGCGCGGCAAGCGCCGTCTGCGGGAATTGAAAGAGCGGCTGGCCCAGGCGGTCAGCATTCCCGCAGTGAAGCCAACACGCAGCTACCCGGCGCAACGCGACTTTGCCAAGGCCGACTACATTGCCGCGGTGGAGCGCGCCAAGGAGTTGATTGCCGGTGGCGACTTCATGCAGGTGCAGGTGGGCCAGCGCATCAAGAAGCGCTACACCGAGTCACCACTGAGCCTGTACCGGGCGCTGCGGTCGCTGAACCCCAGCCCCTACATGTATTACTACCACTTTGGGGACTTTCATGTGGTGGGGGCTTCGCCGGAGATTTTGGTGCGCCAGGAGCTGGTCACTACCGAAGAATCAGTATCCACCAAGGTCACCATCCGGCCATTGGCCGGCACCCGCCCCCGTGGCGCCACGCCTGAACTGGACAAGGCTGCCGAGGCCGAGCTGGTGGGTGACCCCAAGGAGCGCGCCGAGCACGTGATGCTGATCGACCTGGCGCGCAACGACATCGGCCGTATTGCCAAGGTCGGCAGCGTCAAGGTATCGGATGCCTTTTGTGTAGAGCGATACAGCCATGTCATGCACATTGTGAGCAACGTCGAGGGCATATTGCTCGATGGCATGACCAGCATGGACGTGCTCAAGGCGACCTTTCCCGCGGGCACGTTGACCGGAGCGCCCAAGGTGCATGCCATGGAGTTGATCGATCAGTTGGAGCCCACCAAGCGAGGTCTATACGGCGGTGCCTGTGGCTACCTGAGCTACGCCGGCGATATGGACGTGGCCATTGCCATCCGCACCGGCATTATCAAAAATGACATTCTGTACGTGCAGGCCGCCGCCGGCGTGGTGGCCGACAGCGTGCCCGAGCTGGAATGGAAGGAAACCGAAGCCAAGGCGCGTGCCCTGTTGCGCGCGGCGGAACTGGTCGAGGAGGGACTGGAATGAAGCTCTTGATGATCGACAACTACGACAGCTTTACCTACAACATCGTCCAGTACTTTGGCGAGTTGGGTGCAGAGGTGGAAGTGTTTCGCAACGACGAGATCACCGTGCAAGGCATTGCCCAGCGCAACCCGGACCGTCTGGTGGTGTCGCCGGGGCCGTGTTCACCGGCCGAGGCGGGCATCTCGGTAGCGGCCATTCAGCATTTCATGGGCAAGCTGCCCATCCTGGGTGTCTGTCTGGGGCACCAGAGTATTGGTGCGGCGATGGGTGGCAAGATCGTGCGCGCTCAGCAACTGATGCATGGCAAAACATCGGTGATCACGACCACGCAGGAAGGCGTCTTTGCAGGCTTGCCCAAGCAGTTCACCGTCAACCGCTACCACTCGCTGGCCATTGAGCGCGCCACCTGCCCCAAGGATCTGGCGATCACGGCCTGGACGGATGATGGCGAGATCATGGGCGTGCGCCACACCGCGTTGGCGGATGCCGTGCGGATGGAGGGGGTGCAGTTCCACCCGGAAAGCATCCTCACCGAGCACGGTCATGCCATGTTGAAGAACTTCCTCCAATAATCAAGGGCATGATTGCTATTTATTTGATAGCTGTTTGCGCATATTCCACGGGGGCTTGAGGCCAATATGACTAAAATTATCGATCTACGCAGTGACACCGTCACCCAACCCACCCCTGCCATGCGTGCGGCCATGTTGGCAGCGCCCCTGGGGGATGATGTGTTTGGCGACGACCCCAGCGTCAACGCCTTGCAGGAGAAGATTGCCGCCATGCTGGGCTTTGAGGCGGCGCTCTTTATGCCCACCGGCACCCAAAGCAATCTGTGCGCGCTGCTGGCCCACTGTGGACGCGGTGACGAGTACATCGTGGGTCAACTGGCCCACACTTACCGCTATGAAGGCGGCGGTGCGGCGGTGCTGGGCAGCATTCAGCCCCAGCCACTGGCGCAGGATGCGAGCGGCCAGATGGCGCTGGCTGACATTGCGGGAGCCATCAAGCCTGACGACAGCCACTTTGCCCGCACCCGACTGCTGTGTCTGGAAAACACCTGGAATGGTCACCGCATGCCCATGGACTACCTGGCACAGGCCACAGACTTGGCGCGCGAAAAGGGCCTGAGCTGCCACCTGGACGGGGCGCGGCTGTTCAATGCTGCTGTCGAGCAGGCACTCGTGGGCGACCAGATTTCGCAGTCAAATACAGCTTTAGCCCCCGTGGAATATGCGCAGCCAGCTATTAATTTGGAAGCAACGGTGAGCCAGGCACGGCGCATTGTTGGTCACTTTGACAGTGTGTCGGTGTGCTTCAGCAAGGGACTGGGCGCACCCATCGGTTCGGCTTTGTGCGGTAGCCAGGCGCTGATCGCTCGTGCCCACCGCATCCGCAAAATGGCCGGTGGCGGCATGCGCCAGTCCGGTTTGCTGGCGGCAGCGGCCTCGTATGCGTTGGACCATCACATCGCCCGGCTTGCCCAAGATCACGCAATGGCGCAGCGCCTGGCGTCTGGACTACAGGGCATTGAAGGGCTCAGTGTTCGCTCCGCCCAGACCAACATCGTGTTCGTGGAGGTGGCCAATGGTCGGGGGCCGGATTTGCTGGCCTATCTGAAAGACCATAGCGTTCTTGCCACTGGCCTCATCGGCTTGCGCTTTGTAACGCATCTGGATGTGGATGCCGTGGGCATTGACTACACATTGGACTGCATTCGCCGGTTTTTCAGGGGCCAGGCGGCTGCACAAACGGCACCCGCCGCGCCCGGGGCTGGTGTGTATTGAGGGGACTGCGGCCATGCCACTGGACCAACTTCTGCTTTTTGTTGCAGCCGGCTTGCTGCTCAACCTCACACCGGGCCCTGACGTGCTGTACATCGTCGCCAACGCCCTGCGTGGCGGCGCCCGCGCCGGGATGGTGGCCGCACTGGGCATCACGGCCGGTTGCTTTGTCCATATTTTTGCCGCTGCCGTGGGCGTCAGTGCCCTGATGGCGGCGTCCGCCACGGCGTTCACCGTGCTCAAGTGGCTGGGCGCAGCCTATCTGGTCTATGTGGGCCTGCAATTGCTTCTGTCCAAAGCCGGGTCTGCTATCAAATTGGAAGCTTCTCACGCTGATTCCACGGGGGCTACCGGCCAGAATGCGTACAAGACTATTTTCCTTCAAGGCTTCTGGACGAATGCACTGAACCCGAAGGTGGCGCTGTTCTTTCTGGCCTTTCTGCCCCAGTTCATCGCGCCCGCAGTGGAGCACAAGCCGCTGGCCTTTTTGCTGCTGGGTCTGCTGTTCAACTTCAACGGCCTGTGGGTGAACCTGGGTTGGGCCATTGCGGCCGCCTGGCTGGCTAACCGGGCCAGCCTGTTCAAGAGCAGCCTGCACTGGCTGGACCGCGTGGCTGGCGCACTGTTCATCGGATTCGGAATCAAACTGGCGCTGACACAAGCGCCCAACGCATAGAAGGAAACCCCATGCCCACACTACTTGGCCAGATCACTCCGCAGGAGGCCCTGCAGCGCACCATTGAGCACCGTGAAATCTTCCACGACGAGATGCTGCACCTGATGCGCCAGATCATGTCCGGCGAGATGTCGCCCGTGATGATGGCCGCGCTGATCACCGGACTGCGCGTCAAAAAGGAAACGATTGGCGAAATTTCGGCCGCAGCCGAAGTGATGCGCGAGTTTTCCACCAAGGTCGAGATCGCCGACAAAACCCACCTGGTGGACATTGTGGGCACCGGGGGTGACGGCTCGCATACGTTCAATATCTCCACCTGCTCGATGTTTGTGGCCGCCGCAGCCGGGGCCAAGGTCAGCAAGCACGGCGGGCGCAGTGTCAGCAGCAAGAGCGGCAGTGCCGATGTGCTGGAGGCTTTGGGGCTGAACATCAACCTGTCGCCCGCGGCGATTGCCCGTTGCGTGGCCGAGCAGGGCATTGGCTTCATGTTTGCGCCCAACCACCATCCCGCCATGAAGAATGTGGCGCCGGTGCGCAGGGAAATGGGTATCAAGACCATTTTCAATCTGCTGGGCCCGTTGACCAACCCGGCCAGCGCCCCCAATATCCTGATGGGCGTGTTCCACGCCGATCTGGTGGGTATCCAGGTGCGCGTGATGCAGCGTCTGGGCGCCGAGCATGCGGTGGTGGTGTATGGCCGCGATGGCATGGACGAAGTGAGCCTGGGAGCCTCTACCCTGGTGGGTGAGCTCAAGGACGGCAAGGTTACCGAGTACGAAATTCACCCGGAAGACTTCGGCATGGTCATGGCCAGCAACCGTGCGCTGAAGGTGGAAACCGCCGAGGATTCCAAGGCCATGCTCATGGGTGTACTGGACAACCAGGCCGGTGCGCCCAAGGACATTGTCGTGCTCAACGCCGGTGTGGCGCTGTACGCGGCCAACGTGGCGCCGAGCATGATGGAGGGTATACAGTTGGCGCGCACCGCCATTGAATCCGGTGCGGCCAAAGCCAAACTGCAGGCACTGATCAAACTATCGGGCGAACTCGCGCAGTGATGTGCTCTGACCCCAACTAAGACTGAAACCTTGTGGGTCAGACCACTCGCGCAGCGATGTGCTCTGACCCCAACAAATTAAAATATGACATGAGCGACATTCTGGACAAAATTACCGCCGTCAAGCGCGAAGAGGTGGCGCAGGCGCTCACCCGCAAATCACTGGCGGTGGTGCGCGCCGACGCCGAGTCGCGGGTGCTGACGCGTGACTTTGTGGGTGCGCTCAGGGCCAAGATTGCGGCAGGCCGCCCCGCTGTGATTGCTGAAATCAAAAAAGCCAGCCCCAGCAAAGGCGTGCTGCGCGAAGACTTCATTCCGGCTGACATCGCGCAGTCCTACGCCGAGCACGGTGCGGCCTGCTTGTCGGTCCTCACCGACGTGCAGTTTTTTCAGGGTGAGGTGGACTTCCTCAAGCAGGCGCGAGCCAGTTGCCAGTTGCCCGTGCTGCGCAAGGACTTCATGGTCGACCCGTACCAGATCTATGAATCGCGCGCCATGGGTGCAGATTGCATTTTGCTGATTGCCGCCTGCCTGGATGACGCGCAGATGAAAGATCTGGAAGCTATCGCCCGCAGCCTGGACATGGCGGTGCTGGTGGAGGTGCACGATGGCGCCGAGCTGGAGCGTGCGCTCAAGCTGAAGACGCCGCTGATCGGCATCAACAATCGCAACCTGAAGACCTTTGAGGTAACGCTGGACACCACACTGGCGCTCAAAGCCCTGGTTCCGGCCGACCGCCTGCTGGTGACCGAGAGCGGCATCCTCAATCGTGACGATGTGCTGCGCATGGCGGCGGCCGGCGTCAACGCCTTTCTGGTGGGCGAAGCCTTCATGCGTGCGCCAGACCCGGGCGAGGCGCTGGCGACATTGTTTGCCTGAAGGCGTTGGGCGTCTAATTTTGTAGCGTTATATGCCCACTTTAAAAGGGCTACAGGCTGATTTCTTTCAAAAGCCTGGGCAGACAGATGCAGTTGAGGCGGCGCTTGGCGGTTGGAATCCTGAGCGATGGAGCGTTGCCCCTGATTGGAGGCCGACGCTTGACCATTTTTTGAACAGCGATGCGGGGCGCGACCTGGCGCAGTTCATTGCACAAAGGGTGGCAGACGGTGCCACCATCTACCCCGCCGAGCCGTTGCGTGCGTTGGCACTGACGCCGTTGGCCAGCGTGCGGGTGGTGATTTTGGGTCAGGACCCCTACCACGGGCCTGGGCAGGCCGAAGGGTTGGCGTTTTCGGTGGCGCCCGGGGTTGCACGGCCGCCGTCTCTGCGCAACATTTTCAAGGAATTGGCCAGAGACCATTTGCAGGCGGGGGTCGTGTCAGCCGAGCCATCAGCCCCGGCGAATGGTTCGCTGCAGCGTTGGGCCCGGCAAGGCGTATTGCTGCTGAACACCTGCCTCACGGTCGAGCAGGGTCAACCCGCCAGTCACGCCAATCGCGGTTGGGAGGTGTTGACCGATTCAATCGTTCGTGCAGTTTTGAAAAATACGAGACCCGTTGTATTCATGCTGTGGGGTGCACATGCACAAAAAATGGCGACCACGGTGCGGGCGGCGCAGGGGCGTCACGCAGTGCTTTGCGCCAATCATCCTTCGCCACTTTCGGCGTTGCGCCCTCCACAGCCCTTTATCGGGTGCGGCCACTTCAGTCAGGCCAATGACTTTCTGCAAAAATCAGGTGAGTCTGCCGTGGATTGGTGACGCGATTGCCACGAACTTTCGGCAATCGGGCAAAAAGGTGGCATAATCCGGGGTTCACCTTGGAGAGGTGGCCGAGTGGTTAATGGCAGCAGACTGTAAATCTGCCCTCTTACGAGTACGCTGGTTCGAATCCAGCCCTCTCCACCAGTGATGTGCTGATATTGGATATGTAAGGAATCTTCCTAAGGAAGCCTGTGCGGGGTTCGTATAGTGGTAATACCTTAGCCTTCCAAGCTAAAGCGAGGAGTTCGATTCTCCTACCCCGCTCCATAGTCGGTTCGTTGCGTCAGGTTGTTAAAGAATTTGCCCTTTTGGCTCAGTGGTAGAGCACTCCCTTGGTAAGGGAGAGGTCGCGGGTCCGATTCCCGCAAAGGGCACCAGGTTTGTGCGCGGCCAGCGCTGTGTTGGTTTAGCGACGAATGTTGTTGATTTGAATCCATTACTTTTCGGAGTCTGACAATGGGAAAAGAAAAATTCACACGTACCAAGCCCCACGTGAACGTGGGCACGATTGGCCACGTTGACCACGGCAAGACCACGCTGACAGCGGCCATCACCTCGGTGCTGGCATCCAAGTTCGGC
>CAIYDK010000076.1 GCA_903924955.1 uncultured beta proteobacterium
AGTCCCGCCCGGCCAAGTGCATACGGGCCAGCATGCCCCCAACAAGCGCGCAGTGCGCTGCCGTGGGAGCGAGTTCGCTTTTTCCGCGCAGGCGGTTGACGACCGCGGCGGGCTTGCCATTGAGTGCGTGCACTACATCGCCGTCGCGGTTGGCGGCCGGGTCGGGAACCGGCACGCCATGGTGGGCCAGGTGCTTCATCAGTCGCAGATAAAACGGCAACTGCTCTGCGCTCAGGCGCTCGAACAGGGTCAACACATAGGGCGCCTGGTCAGTGGTGACAAAGTAGTTGGTGTTTTCAATGCCGCCCGAGCAACCCGCCATGGTTTGGAGGGTGCCCAATTGGAGGCCTTGCAGGAATTGCGCGGCCTCGTCAAATGAGACCTCTGTGTAAACCGCCATGTGTCAGTTAGCCCGAATAGTGTGGGTGTGAATTGTAGACAGGCAAAATGTGCCCATGACTGACAAGAAAACCCTGCTGCTGGTAGATGGTTCCAGCTACCTGTACCGTGCCTTCTTTGCCGGAGGTGGTGACATGAGTATCACGCTTGCCGACGGCACCGTGCAAAAGACCGGCGCCATACGCATCATGGTCAACATGATGCAGTCCTTGCGCAAGGAATACCCGGCCCACTATGTGGCCTGCGTGTTTGACGCCAAGGGGCCGACCTTCCGGGACGCCATCTACCCGCTGTACAAGGCGCACCGCGACCCTATGCCTGACGATTTGCGCAGCCAGATAGCACCTATTCATGAAGTGGTGCGGTTGCTGGGCTGGCCGGTGCTGGATGTGCCGGGGGTCGAGGCCGATGATGTCATCGGCACGCTGGCAGTCGTGGCCGCGAGCCAGGGCATTGAGGTGATCGTCAGTAGCGGCGACAAGGATTTGGCGCAACTGGTCAACGAACACATCACCATCATTGACACCATGAACGGCAAGCGCCGTGATTTGGCCGGGGTGGAGGCCGAGTTTGGCGTGCCAGCGCGTCTGATGCTGGACTACCAGACGCTGGTGGGTGACACCGTGGACAACGTCCCTGGCGTGCAAAAGGTCGGCCCCAAGACGGCTGTGAAGTGGCTGCAGGAATACGGCTCATTACAGGGCGTGGTGGACAACGCGGCCAATATCAAAGGCGTGGTGGGCGAGAACCTGCGACAGGCACTTGACTGGCTGCCCACCGGGCGCTCGCTATTGACCATCAAGACCGACTGTGACTTGAATGGCTGGGTGCCAGGGCTGCCTGCTATGGATTCGATAGCTGTTGGCGCACAGGACACGGGGGCTCTGCGGCTATTTTGCGAAAAGTATGGGTTCAAGGGACTGGCCAAATCGCTGGAGGCCCAGGCCGCCCAAGGAAATGGGGTCGGATCCGCGAAGCGCAGCGCAGACGGCTCTGACCCCATTTCCGTGCGAGTGCCAACTTCGTCTCCCGGGTTGTTCGACGAGGACACTGCCTGCGACACCGGAACGGGGGAAATGGGGGTCAGAGCCGACTCCGCTTCGCGGAGCAGATCCGACCCCCATTTCCCCCATTCCTACACCACCATCCTCGACTGGGAAACATTCGACACCTGGCTGGGCAAGCTGCAAGCTGCGGAACTCACCGCGCTCGACACCGAGACCACCTCGCTGGATGAAATGCGTGCCGAGATCGTCGGCATTTCCTTCAGCGTGGAGCCGGGGCAGGCCGCCTACATACCGGTCGCCCACCGCTACCCCGGTGCGCCCGAGCAACTGAACCGCGAGGAAGTGCTTGCCAGGCTCAAACTCTGGCTGGAGAACCCCAAGGCGCTGAAGCTGGGCCAGCACATCAAGTACGACCGCCACGGCTTTGCCAACCACGGCATCGAGGTGCAGGGCTATGCGCACGACACCATGCTGCAAAGCTACGTGCTCGAAGTGCACATGCCGCATGGCCTCTCCAGTCTGGCCCAGCGCCATTTGGGGCGCAGTGGCATCACCTTTGAAGACCTGTGCGGCAAGGGCGCCAGCCAGATTTGCTTTGACCAGGTGGACATCCCCAAAGCCGCCGAATACTCCAGCGAAGACTCGGACCAGACGCTGCACGTGCATCGGGTGTTGTGGCCTCAGCTCCAAGCCAACGACAAACTGAAATTCATTTACGAACTGGAAATTGCCAGCAGCGAGGCGCTCTACCGCATCGAACGCAACGGCGTGCTGATCGACGCGCCCACGCTGGCCGCCCAAAGTCACGCGCTGGGCCAACGCATCCTGCAGTTGGAAACCGAAGCCTACGAGATTGCGGGTCAGCCGTTCAATCTCTCCAGCCCCAAGCAGTTGGGTGAAATTTTCTTTGACAAGCTGGGCATGCCGGTGGTCAAGAAGACCGCGACCGGCGCCCGCAGCACCGATGAAGAGGTGCTGGAAAAGCTGGCTGAGGACTTTCCGCTGCCTGCCAAACTGCTGGAGCATCGCGGCCTAGCCAAGCTCAAGGGTACGTACACCGACAAGCTGGCCCAGTTGGCCAATCCACGCACCGGACGCGTGCACACCCACTACGCACAAGCTGTCGCAGTGACCGGGCGACTCAGCAGCAATGACCCCAATCTGCAGAACATCCCGATCCGCACGCCCGAGGGCCGGCGTGTGCGCGAAGCCTTTGTAGCCCCGGCGGGCAGTGTGATTGCCAGTGCCGATTACAGCCAGATCGAGCTGCGCATCATGGCCCACATCAGCGACGACGCTGCGCTGCTGCGCGCTTTCCATGACGGACTGGATGTTCACCGCGCCACCGCCGCCGAGGTGTTTGGCGTGGCGGTGGACCAGGTCAGCAGCGAGCAGCGCCGCTACGCCAAGGTCATCAACTTCGGCCTGATCTACGGCATGAGCGCCTATGGCCTGGCACGCAACCTCGGCATCGACAACACGGCGGCCAAAAACTACATCACCCGCTACTTTGAGCGCTACCCGGGCGTAAGAGCCTACATGGAAACCACGCGCCAGATCGCTAAACAGCAGGGTTATGTGGAAACCGTTTTTGGCCGGCGCTTGCAACTCGCAGGCATCCAGACAGCCCGGGGTGCGCAACTGGCAGGCCTGGAGCGCGCCGCCATCAACGCGCCCATGCAGGGCACGGCCGCCGATTTGATCAAGCTCAGCATGGTCAAGGTGCAGCAGGTGCTGGACGCGGAGCAGCGCGGCACCAAAATGATCATGCAGGTGCATGACGAACTGGTGTTCGAGGTGCCTGAGGGCGAAGTGGAATGGCTGAAGACCGAGATCCCGCGCCTGATGGCGGGCGTGGCAGATTTGAAGGTGGCATTGCTGGCCGAGGTGGGTGTAGGGCCCAACTGGGACAAGGCGCACTGACCTCTTTACCCCGCGCTTTTTAACCCTCGCCTTGCAAGGCTTGTCTAAAAGCCTTACCGTCCAAGCCTCGGGTTTTTCATCTACAACGATTTCGACGAGGAACACTATGACCCATACAACTAAACGCGGGTTCCTGCAATCCGGCGCCCTGATGGCAACCGGCGCAGTGGTGGGGTGCGCAACCCCGGTCACGGCGGCTGATGCTCCAGCTACACCCTTTGCGGTGCCAGCGACCTACATTCCGATTGCCGGTAGCACCGAGCAGTTTCCGGTGCGCCGCATTTACTGCATCGGGCGCAACTACGCGGCGCACGCCATCGAGATGGGCTCTGACCCGAGCCGCGAGCCCCCGTTTTTCTTCCAGAAGCCCACTGATGCCATCCAGGTTGTGCTGCCTGGCACCGTGGCCGACCACCCCTATCCCACGCTGACCAAGAACTACCACTACGAGGTGGAACTGGTGGCGGCGCTGTCCAAGGGCGGGCGCAACATTCCCATGGACCAGGCGCTGGAACGGGTCTATGGCTACGCGTTGGGTTTGGACATGACACGCCGCGACCTGCAGCACGGCATGGGCGACCAGAAAAAGCCCTGGGAAATTGGCAAGAGTTTTGACCGCTCGGCCCCCATCGGTCCCATCCACAAGCTAGCGCAAACCGGCCACTACACCAAGGGCGCCATCTGGCTCAAGGTGAATGGCCAGATCAAACAGCAGGCTACCCTGAACCACATGATCTGGTCGGTGGCGGAGCAGATCTCCAAGCTGTCCGAAGCGTTTGAACTTTTCCCCGGCGACATCATCTATTCCGGCACACCCGAGAACGTGGGCCCGGTGGTCAAGGGTGACGTGATTGAGTGCCATATTGACGGTTTGCCCGAACTCAGCGTCAAAATTATCTGAGCCTGCAAAAATGGCGGAACCCTTTGTTTATGGACATAAAGATGCTTAACCGCGATCAGAAAGACGATTTCAACGCCTTGCTTCCCGGCAAAACCACCGAAGCCGGTGCCACCCGTCGCACCGCACTCAAGACGGCATTGGGCGTGGGTTATGCGGCATCGGTCATGCCCATCATGGCCCAGACTGCCATCAAGACCCCATCAACCGGGCTGGCCAGTGGCGAGGCCGTTTGTGAGGTGGACGGCTTCATGGTGCCCCTCTTCTACGCCGCCCCCGAGGGCAGGAAAAATCTGCCGGTGATTCTGGTCATTCAGGAAATATTTGGCGTGCACGATTACATTGCCGATGTCTGTCGCCGCTTTGCCAAGGCGGGCTACCTGGCGATTGCGCCCGAACTGTTTGCCCGCCAGGGTGATCCCAGCACCTATGGCGAAATGGCCAAGTTGATGGCCGAAGTGGTGTCCAAGGTGCCTGATGCACAGGTCATGGGTGACCTGGATGGTGCAGTCAAGTGGGCTGGTCAAAATGGGGGCGACTTGAAGCGGGTGGGTATCACCGGCTTTTGCTGGGGCGGACGCATCACCTGGCTGTATGCCGAACAGAGCAGCAACGTCAAGGCCGGTGTGGCCTGGTATGGTCGCTTGGTGGGCACCGCCTCAGAGCTCTCACCCAAGCACCCGTTGGATTTGGCGGCCGGCATCAAGGCTCCGGTATTGGGCTTGTATGGCGGGCAGGATGACGGCATTCCACTGACCACCGTGAGCCAGATGAAGGATGCGCTGGCTAAAGCCGGGGGCAAGGGCAATGTGGCTGCCAGGCAGTCCCAGTTTGTGGTGTACCCTCAGGCACCCCACGCGTTTCATGCGGACTACCGTCCTAGCTACAGCAAGGACGCGGCAGAGGACGGCTTCAAGCGGGCGCTGGCGTGGTTCAAGGGCCATGGCGTAGGCTGATTCTGACGCTTGCGTTCTTGCCGATCGTCCCGCGGTGGGGTTGTTTTTATATATGAAATAGGGTTGTAGCCCCCGTAAAACATGCGTAACGCGCTATGACATTGATAGCTATTTTGCTTGGAACCCTGGTCGCCGGAATTGGTTCGGTCTGGCTGGCGGCTGCGTTGAGCTTTGGCGCATTGGCGCGCTACACCCAGCACATGCTGAGCCTGGCCGCTGGCGCCCTGATGGCCACCGCTTTCATGCACCTGCTGCCCGAAGCTTTCGAGAGCCAGGCCGGTGCGCATGACCTGTTTCTGGCACTGCTGCTGGGACTGGTGTTTTTCTTTTTACTGGACAAGGCGGAGCTTTGGCACCATGGGCATGAGCACCACCATGAAGCGGCCCAAGGCGACGGCCATCACCACGACCAGGGCGAAACAGCGGCCCATGGTGCGCACG
>CAIYDK010000077.1 GCA_903924955.1 uncultured beta proteobacterium
AGGTCTGGCGGAGAGCTGGATTGCGCGATTTCCAGCGCCCGCTCACCGCAGTTGGCGACCTTGACTTTGTACGAGTCACTGAGAAGACGGCTAATCAGCGAAAGATTGGCCGGCGTGTCGTCCACCACCAGAATAGTTGACTCGCCCGCAGCCGTTGGGAAAATATTCATAAGCGCATTTCTATGTGAACCTCAATTCAGCTTGATGCCCATATTTGATCCAATGCCATACAAAACTGCGAGCGCCTCGCTCAGAGAATAGTTTTCAATCAACTCCTGGAGTCGTCGAAACTCCGCTGCCAAGGCATGGTTGTTGACAAGTGCCTTCAGCGGCGCAATCAACTCCAATGCCTGCGCATCATCATCGGCCAACAGTTTAGCCATATTCTGCAGCAGGGCTACCAGCGCATCGCCATGGGCGAACGGATCTGCATGGTCCGGCGCGCCCGTAACCGGAGCCATTGCACGCCCAATTTCGGAAAGCTGCAAGGTCAGTATTTCGCAGACCTCGTCCACTACCGTGGGTGGCACCGTGTCAGCAGATGACATTAGCGCCAATTCAAGCAGCTCGGCCGCCTTGCACAGACGTGTCGCTCCGATGTCGCCGGCCGTTCCCTTTAGTGTGTGGGCAAGCCGCTGTGCCGTGGCCCGATCACCGATAGCGACGGCGGTTCGGATGTTTGCCTCAAAGCTTGATTGGCCATCGAGAAACCACCGCAGCATGCTGAGAAACAGCTTTCCATCGTTTCCGATGCGCCCCATCACCTTTGCGGTGTCCAACTCCGAAACAATTGGGATGGGCATACCCTGCGGCAAGGGTGGCCTCGCGAAGGCCAGCGCCGAACCACCGCGCGGCCTCACCCACCGTGCCAGCGTCAGAAACATCTGGTCAATATCGATGGGCTTGGCAATGTGGTCATTCATGCCTGCGGCGGCGCACTTTTCACGGTCGCCTGCCATTGCATTGGCTGTCATTGCAATCACGGGAAGTGCGGTAAAGCGCCCGTCGGCGCGGATCATGCGCGTTGCCTCGAAACCGTCCATGACAGGCATCTGGCAATCCATCAGCACGCCATCGTAGTGGAAGCAGCCAATTTTCTCCAGTGCTTCCTTGCCATTGCCTGCGACGTCGACCTGAATGCTCGCCCGACCCAGTACTTCAAGCGCGAATTCGCGATTCATGTCGTTGTCTTCGACCAGCAAAATGTGCGCGCCTCTCAAAGCGTTTTCCACCTCTGCGCGAGCGTTGCCAACCGATGGCATGATTGTGCGCGGGGTTGTTTCAGGGGCCAGGCCAAACCGGGCGGTGAAGAAGAAGGTGCTGCCGACGCCAGGCTCGCTGGTTACGCCCATCTGGCCGGACATTAACTCAACCAACTGCTTGGAAATGGTCAACCCCAACCCGGATCCGCCATATTTGCGTGTGGTCGAGTTGTCGGCTTGCGAGAACGCGGTAAACAGGCGACTCATTTGCTCTTGAGTCAGACCCAGGCCCGTGTCGGATATGTCGAATCGCAATTCTGTGCTGTCAGCATCGCGTGTGACCGTGCTGATGGACAAAGTGACCTCACCGCGCTCGGTAAATTTAATGGCGTTGTCGACCAGATTGCTCAAAATTTGTCGTAATCGCAGGGGGTCGCCGACCAATTCATGCGGAACCTGGGCGTCTATCCTGAACAAAAGCCCCAGACCTTTCTTTTGCGCTTTGACAGCCGCCAGGTCGGTTACTCCGTACAACACATCCTCCAGCTGGAAATCAATTTGTTCGAAGCTGACTTTGCCTGCTTCAATCTTGGAAAAGTCGAGAATGTCATTAATGATGCCTAGCAACCCTTTGGCTGCCGTTTCAACGTTCAGCAGGTAGTTGCGCTGCCTGTCATCTAGTGGGGTCTGCAGTGCCAGGTGGGTCATGCCAATGATTCCGTTCATGGGCGTGCGAATTTCATGGCTCATGTTGGCGAGAAATTCGCTTTTTGCCGAATTGGCGGCTTCGGCCTGTGCGCGTGATTGCTGGTCAGCAATGGACAATTGCTCCAGTGTCCGGTTTCTGTCCTCCAGTTGCTGTGTCCTGTGTGCCACCAGCCGTTCCAGGTTGGCGTTGACCTCGAGTATTGCGGCGTGTCCGCCCTGCAGCTTTGTCGCCATCTGATTGAACCCGGTCTCGAGCTCTGCCAACTCACCACCGGATTGGGCCGATATGCGGGTTCCCAATTTACCCTGCGCCATTTGATTGACACCGTCGAGCAAAGACAACAAGGGGCGCGTAATGTCGCGACTCATGCGCAAGGCAAGTACCGTGGCACTTGCCGTGCCGAATGTGCCAATCAGCAGGCAGACGAAAATGAATACGTTTTTGCTGTGCTGGCTGTTGACGGTGCTCAGCTCAAGGTAAACAATGCCAAGCAGTTTGGTCTTGTGGGCCGTTGTGTCGCCGGCCTGGTCAATCAGGCCAAAACTGTCCCACTGTCGCACGTCCTGGAGTATGGGCGCGGCAAAGACGAGTGAATCCGGCTCAACATGCAATATTTGCGCATGATCGATGTCGCCTGCATGGGTCATGCTGAACTTGCCGGGTGTGCCGCTGATGGCCAGTACGCGATGCTGGGCATCCGTAATCATGACGGCCTTGGCATCGTCTTCCCGCATTACGGCTTGCGTTAGTGCTTGCAAAACCTCGCGATTGCCCGCGAATGCCCCGTATTCACTGGCTGGCGCCAGTTGGCGCACGATCACGGTGCCGCGCAGCTTGAGAGCGCCATCGATTTCGGCCGTACCACCCACGACGACCAGCATCGTCAGCAGGATCGTGATCATCCACAAAGGCGCCAGCGCCAGAAGCAGGATGCGATGGGTGAGGCGCCAGTTTTTCATTGAGCGTTCTCCGGCAACAGTTTGAGTTTTTGGAGTAACTGCGCCTCGTCGTCCATTGTCAGCTCCAGAGAGAGCTTTACTTGCGGATTGACACCCACCGAAAAATAGCGTGGCGCCTGCGGAGCGGGCAGAGTCCCGCTGGCGCTCAGGTTCTGAATGATCTCCGCCACTTGCTGTGCAATGTGTACCGGCTGGCTATATACCGCCGCCAGTGCGCCGGCCTTGACGTAGGCCGAAGAAAATCCAAACAGCGGAACCTTTGCGCGGTAGCTGGTCAGCAAAATGGTCGCAATGTTGTTGCGGTTGTAGATGGCGGAATCGGGCACGGCGAGCAACACATCGCTGTTCGGAAGCAGGCGTTTGAGGGCGGGCAGTAGATCGACCTCTTCGTTGGCTACTTCGATGCTCGCGGTCATCTGCGCCTCCTTGGCGGCGGCCATCAAGGTGGCACTGAGTTCGGTGGAATTTTTGCCCAGCAAAATGCCGACTTTGCGTCCTGGCAATGCGTTGCGTATGAGCGCGAACTGTCGCCCCCACGGCTGGTCGAAAAAGACGGCGGAAAAATGACTGGTGTCCTGCGTTCGCCCGCCTGCGCGGGATAGGCTGCGAAAGCTTGCGCGCGGCACCAGTACGTTCAATACCGGCATAGCAGGGGGCTTTCGGGCCATCGCCGTCATGGCTGGTGTGCCCACTGCCACGAGTACCTGGCCGGGGCTGCTGCGTCCCAAATCCTCAGTCTTTGAGTCGTTTAGGTTGATCACCCGAACGGATGCTTTGGCGCCTACGGCCTGACCAAGGACGGCGCTGAGGTGGCTGGCAAATTCGGCGTGGGCACCGCTGTCTTCACTCAGCAGTACGGTGACATCCTTTTGCGCCCAGGCATCACAGTGGAAACTGATCCCGGTCAGAACAATGATGCAAAGGTAAAGCAACCGCATGCAGTCAAGTATCGCACTGCCCATTGCTCCGGGCTCGAATGGGAGCCCGTAATTGCGTTATGCTCCACACCGCGTGCAAACCCCATGGTGATCCTGTGGGGTTTGCGGTATTGTTCATCTGGACCAGGCCACCCGCCCCGCGTCCAGCCCAACCTTGAAATCTGCTGCAGGACACGACCCTGCAAGGAGTTATGCCGATGCCATCGTACGAGCCGTTACGTCTGCATGTGCCGGAGCCCACTGGGCGACCAGGCCATGACACCGACTTTTCCTACCTCCCCCTGTCTGAAGCCGGTGCTGTGCGCCGCCCCCCGGTTGACGTGCAGGCGGCACAAACCAGCGACCTGGCCTTCACGCTGATCCGGGTCCTGGACAAAGACGGCAACGCCGTCGGTCCGTGGGCACCAGACCTGGAGGTGACCGTGTTGCGCAAGGGCTTGCGCGCCATGGTCAAGACCCGGGCCTTCGATGCGCGCATGCAGATTGCACAGCGCCAAAAAAAGATGTCGTTCTACATGCAGTGCCTGGGCGAAGAGGCCATTGCCTGCGCCCACGCCATGGCCTTGACCGATGGTGATATGTGCTTCCCGACCTACCGCCAGCAGGGCCTGCTGCTGTCGCGCGACGATGTGTCGATGGTGGACATGATCTGCCAGCTTTTTTCCAATCAGCATGACCCGCTCAAAGGCCGGCAACTGCCGGTCATGTACTCCAGCAAAAAGCAGGGCTTTTTTTCGATTTCCGGCAATCTGGCCACCCAGGTGATTCAGGCCGTAGGCTGGGCCATGGCATCCGCCATCAAGGGCGACACCAAGGTGGCATCGAGCTGGATTGGCGATGGCGCAACGGCCGAGGCCGATTTCCACACGGGGCTGACGTTTGCCCATGTCTACCGCGCACCGGTCATCTTGAACGTGGTCAACAACCAGTGGGCCATTTCTACTTTTCAAGCCATTGCCGGCGGCGAAGGGACCACCTTCGCAGCACGCGGTGTGGGCAGCGGCATTGCATCCTTGCGCGTGGATGGCAACGATTTTCTGGCGGTGTACGCGGCATCCCAGTGGGCGCTGGAGCGGGCACGGCGCAACCTGGGCCCCACGCTGATCGAATGGGTGACCTACCGCGCCGGACCACACTCCACGTCAGACGACCCCAGTAAGTACCGCCCGGCCAATGACCCGGCGCGCTTCCCGTTGGGCGACCCGATCGCCAGGCTCAAGCAGCATTTGATCAAGCTCGATGCCTGGACTGATGCAGAGCACGACGCCATGCAAAAGGAGTTGGAAGCCGAAGTGAGCGCCGCTCAGAAAGAGGCAGAACGCTACGGCACCCTGGCCGATGGTATGGTGCGCAGCCCGGCCGAGATGTTTGAAGATGTTTACAAGGTCATGCCCGAGCACTTGCGCCGGCAGCGTCAGGAGTTGGGAATATGAATACATCTTCAATGACGATGATTCAGGCGCTGCGAAGCGCCATGGATGTGATGCTGGAGCGCGACGACAACGTGGTCGTTTACGGCCAGGACGTGGGCTATTTCGGCGGCGTGTTCCGCTGCACCGAAGGCTTGCAAAAGAAATACGGCACCTCGCGCGTGTTTGACGCTCCCATCTCCGAAGGCGGCATTGTCGGCACGGCGGTGGGCATGGGTGCCTACGGCTTGCGGCCGGTGGTCGAAATCCAGTTTGCGGACTATTTCTACCCGGCCAGCGATCAGATCGTGTCCGAGGCGGCGCGCCTGCGCTACCGCTCGGCGGGCGACTTCACCTGCCCTATCACCATACGCATGCCCTGCGGTGGTGGCATCTACGGCGGGCAAACCCACAGCCAAAGCCCGGAGGCCATGTTCACCCAGGTCTGCGGGCTGCGCACGGTCATGCCGTCCAACCCGTATGACGCCAAGGGCCTGCTGATTGCGTCCATCGAGAACGACGACCCGGTCATCTTTCTGGAACCGAAACGCCTGTACAACGGCCCGTTTGACGGCCACCACGACAAGCCGGTCGTACCCTGGTCCAAGCACCCCATGGGCAACGTGCCCGAGGGCTACTACACGGTACCGTTAGACAAGGCGGCGATTTTCCGCCCCGGCAAAGCACTGACGGTGATCGCCTACGGCACCATGGTCTATGTGTCGGAAGCGGCGGCCGCCGAAAGCGGTGTGGATGCCGAGATCATCGACCTGCGCTCCATCTGGCCACTGGATCTGGAGACCATCGTCAACTCGGTCAAAAAGACCGGCCGTTGCGTGGTGGTGCACGAGGCCACGCGCACCAGCGGCTTTGGCGCTGAGCTGATCGCGCTGATTCAGGAGCATTGCTTCTACCACCTTGAAGCGCCCATCGAGCGCGTCGCGGGATGGGACACTCCCTATCCGCACGCCCAGGAATGGGCGTATTTTCCCGGCCCCCAGCGGGTCGCTGAAGCGTTCAAACGCGCCATGGAGGCATGATGGGAATTCATATCATCAAGATGCCAGACATTGGCGAAGGCATTGCAGAAGTCGAGTTGGTCGCCTGGCATGTGCAGGTGGGCGACACGGTTGCCGAGGACCAGATCCTGGCTGACGTCATGACCGATAAGGCGACGGTGGAAATTCCGTCCAGCGTGGCGGGCAAGGTGCTTGCCTTGGGCGGCGTGGTTGGTCAGGTGATGGCTGTTGGTTCCGAAGTCATTCGCATTGAGGTTGAGGGTGCCGGTAATTTCAAGTCAGAAATGCCGCTAGCCCCCGTAAACCATGCGCAAGCAGCTACTAATTTAGTAGCAAGTGCAGCTGCCCAAGAACCCGATAACGCAGTGGCAGCCCCGGCTGCATCAGCTCCCGCGCCAGTATCTCTCCCGCTACCAAGCCAGCCAGCCCCGCACGCGATGCCAGCGCGTGCCCAGCACGCACCTGCTGCCCTCGTGCGTGCGCCGGGCGACAAACCCATTGCCTCACCGGCCGTGCGACGCCAGGCCTGGGATCTGGGTGTCGAGTTGCAGTTTGTGCCAGGCACCGGCACCGCAGGGCGCATCACCCACGAGGATCTGCAAAGCTATGTGGCGCGTGCTGCGCAGGCCCAGCCCGCAGGCACGGCGGACCAACGCTTTGCGCAGCGTCTGGACGAACAGACGGTGCCGGTCATCGGCCTGCGCCGCAAGATCGCGCAGAAGATGCAGGACGCCAAGCGCCGCATTCCGCATTTCACCTATGTGGAAGAAGTGGACATGACCGAGCTGGAGGCCCTGCGTGCCAAGCTCAATGCCAAACACGGCAAAGAGCGCGGCCGCCTGACCGTGCTGCCCTTCCTGGTGCGTGCCGTGGTGCTGGCCGCGCGTGAGCGCCCCGTGGTCAACGCCCGCTTTGACGACGACGCGGGTGTGGTCACGCGCCATGGTGCGGTGCATCTGGGCATTGCCACGCAGACCGAGGGCGGTCTGATGGTGCCGGTCATCCGCCACGCTGAAACGCTGGATATGTGGGCCTGTGCTGCCGAGGTGGTGCGCCTGAGTGAGGCCGCGCGCAGTGGCAAGGCCACGCGTGATGAGCTGGGTGGCTCCACCATCACCATTACCAGTCTGGGTGCTTTGGGCGGTATTGTCAGCACGCCGGTAATCAACCACCCCGAGGTGGCGATTGTGGGGATCAACCGCATGGTCGAGCGACCCATGATGCGCAACGGCGCGGTGGTGGCGCGCCAGATGATGAATCTGTCGTCGAGCTTTGACCATCGGGTGGTCGACGGCATGCATGCCGCCGAATTTATTCAATTGATCCGTGGCTACCTGGAATGCCCGGCCACCTTGTTTGTGGAGTAAGGGCAATGGACATTCAACACACAACCCTGCTGATTATTGGCGGTGGCCCCGGCGGCTATGTTGCGGCCATTCGCGCGGCGCAACTTGGCATTGCCACCACCCTCGTGGAAGGCGATCAACTGGGCGGCACCTGTCTGAACGTGGGCTGCATACCCTCCAAGGCCATGATCCACGCGGCCGATGCTTACCACCAGGCGCACCACTTCATGGGCGGCAGCGCGCTGGGCATTCATGTGGAGTCGGCACGCATCGACATTGCGCAGACCGTGCGCTGGAAGGACGGCATCGTTGCCCGGTTGACCGGCGGCGTGGGTGCCCTGCTAAAAAAGCATGGCGTCAAGGTCATCAAGGGCTGGGCGCACATCGTGGACGGCAAGACGGTGGACGTCACGCTCGACCATACAGCGGGCCCCGCCGTGCGCATCCAGGGCGAGCACCTGTTGCTGGCAACCGGATCGGTCGAGTTGGGACTGCCCGGCATGCCCTTTGGTGGTCGCGTCATCTCAAGCACACAAGCCCTGTCGCCCGACAGTATCCCGAAGAAACTGGTCGTCGTGGGCGGTGGCTACATTGGCCTGGAGTTGGGACTGGTCTACCGCAAGCTCGGCGCTGACGTGACCGTGGTTGAAGCACAAGACCGTATCCTGCCGCTGTACGACGAGGAACTGACCAAGCCGGTAAGCACCTCGCTGCGCAAACTGGGCCTGCAAGTGCATCTGGGCAGCAAGGTGCAGGGCCTTAATGCGGCGGGCGACGCGGTGCGGGTGCTCGATGGAGCGGGGCGCGAGATCGAAATTCCTGCCGACCAGGTGCTGGTGGCCATCGGTCGCGCACCACACACCCATGGATGGGGACTCGAAAAACTGATGCTTGCCATGCAGGGCCGCGCCCTCAAGGTCGACGACCAATGCCGTACCTCCATGCGCAACGTCTGGGCCATTGGTGACCTGACCGGCGAGCCCATGCTGGCCCACCGGGCCATGGCGCAGGGCGAGATGGTGGCCGAAATCATCTCGGGTAAACGACGCCATTTTGCGCCGGCTGCCATTGCCGCCGTGTGCTTTACCGATCCCGAGATTGTGGTGGTCGGCCAGTCGCCAGTGGATGCGGCCAAGGTCGGGCTGGACTGCATCAGCGCCCACTTTCCCTTTGCTGCGAATGGCCGTGCCATGACACTCGAAGCCACCGACGGCTTTGTGCGCGTGGTGGCCCGGCGTGACAACCACCGCATCGTCGGCTGGCAGGCCGTGGGTGCTGGGGTGTCCGAGTTGAGTACGGCGTTCTCGCACTCGATCGAGATGGGGGCTTGTCTGGAAGACGTAGCGGGCACCATCCACGCACACCCCACGTTGGGCGAGGCGGTGCAGGAGGCTGCGCTACGGGCGCTGGGGCACGCATTGCACGTCTAGGGAGCCGGTTGTCAGTTGGACGGCATTTTTCGAACTTAGAATTATCCTAATTTCTTTGGGGTTATTTTGATGAAAATGCTGTCTCATGGGGCCATAGTTGGCCCATTTTTTTGTTTGTGTCTGGCACTGCTGTCCACCGCATGGGCGCAGACACCACGAGCACAAAATTCTGCCGATGTGGACTTGACCGCGCGCCTCAAGGAAACGGAAACCACCCCCCGCTTGCTGGAAGCAGCATATAAAACTGGCGCAAAGGTTGCCAGTTTTTGTGGCAACTGCCATGGTGAGGGTGGCAACAGCCTCGTAGCGGAAACCCCTAACCTGGCAGGCCAGAACACTTTTTATTTGCTGGAGCAGCTACGCCAGTTTGCAGACGGGCGTCGAAAGAATCTGTTCATGGAGGGGATGATCAAAGCCCTGAGTGCCGAAGAGAAAGTGGGCGTTGTGTTGCACTACGCCAGCAAAGAAGTTACGTTCAAGCCACCGGTCAACGCGGCATTGGCCAACAAGGGGCAAGAGTACTACGGCAAGATCTGTTTTCGCTGCCATGGGGACCAGGGTCGCGGCAACGAAAAGATTGCCCGTATTGCGGGGCAACAACCGGGCTATCTGGCCATCACGCTCAAACGCTACCGCGACGGATCCGCCGTCCGCAACGATCCGCTGATGGCCGCCAATACCAAGAGCATGACCGATGCTGACATTGCGGCCGTTGTGGCCTATGTGTCGTCTATGAAGTAGTCCCAAGCAGACGGCTTCGTCAGGGCGCGATAGCCTGTCGCACGGCATGTTCCCACGCCGCCATGCGTGCCAGGGCCTGCTCCTGCCCCAATGCCGGTGTGAATGTTCGCTCGGCCTGCCACAGGGCACTGAGTTCTTGAGTGCCGGCGTACAGACCGGTGCCCAGCCCCGCCAGGTAGGCGGCACCCAGCGCTGTGGTCTCAATGACGGCCGGGCGCACCACGGGTATGCCCAGCAAGTCGGCCTGCATCTGCATCAGCAGGTCATTGGCACAGGCGCCGCCATCCACGCGTAACTCGTGTACCGGGCTGCCGCCATTGGCCACGCTGTCGCGGCTCATGGCGGTGAGCAGGGCAGCGCTCTGAAACGCAATACTCTCCAATGCGGCTCGGGCAATGTGGGCCAAGGTGGTGCCCCGCGTGATGCCGGTGATGGTGCCACGTGCCTCAGGGTTCCAGTAGGGGGCACCCAGGCCGGTAAAAGCCGGCACCATCATCACGCCGCCCGCATCGGGCACGCTCTGGGCCAGCGTCTGCACTTCGCCACTGGTCTGAATGGCGCGCAAGCCATCGCGCAGCCACTGCACCACCGCACCGCCCACAAACACGCTGCCCTCCAATGCAAACTCGGGCGTGGCGCTAATCTGTGCCGCACTGGTGGTGAGCAGGCCATTGCGTGAGGTTTGAAATTGTTCGCCCGTGTGCATCAGCATGAAGCAGCCGGTGCCATAGGTGTTCTTGGCCATGCCGGCGCCAAAGCAGCCCTGGCCAAACAGCGCGCTTTGCTGATCACCCGCCATGCCGCCAATGCGAACCGGCGCGCCCAGCAGGTCCGCCTTGACGCTGCCAAAGTCGGCGCACGATGGGCGCACCTGCGGCAACACGCTGGCCGGAATATCCAGCCACTGCAACAGATCTTCATCCCATTGGTTGGTGTGCACATTGAACAGCATGGTGCGCGAGGCATTGCTCACGTCGGTGGCATGCACGGCGTGTGCGCGGGTGCTGTCATCGCTACCCCCGGTTAGCTGCCACAGCAGCCAGCTATCCACCGTGCCAAACGCCAACTCACCCGCCAGCGCCTGCGCCCGGGCACCGGGCACGTTGTTCAAAATCCATTGCAGTTTGGTGCCGGAGAAATAGGCATCCACCAGCAGCCCGGTCTTGGACCGGATCAACTCCGCCTTGCCATCGGCACGCAGCCGGGCGCAGACGGGTTCCGAGCGGCGGTCTTGCCACACGATCGCGTGGTGAATGGGTTGGCCGGTTTTGCGATTCCACACCACCGTGGTCTCACGCTGGTTGGTAATGCCCACGGCGTGGATGTCGGATGCATCGAGTCCGGCCTTGGCCAGCGCATCACGCGCGGTGGCCAGCTGCGTGTCCCAGATCACACAAGGGTCATGCTCCACCCAGCCCGGTTGCGGGTAGATCTGGGGTAGCTCCTGCTGGGCCATCGCCACGATCCGGCCCTGCTGGTCAAACACAATGCTGCGCGAGCTGGAGGTACCTTGGTCAAGGGCTAACAGGTAGGGCATGGGCGTTGACTCCGAAAAAGGGAACAATAATGACAGGATAACGAAGAAACCATCTGCATGACTGCATCGCCCCCACCTCTATCCACCCGACGCGCTGATCTGCTGGATCGTCTGCGCCAGCCGCATACCTACGACCTGGCCATCGTCGGTGGCGGTGCTACGGGTCTGGGTGTCGCGCTGGACGCCACGTTGCGGGGTTTGAGCGTGGTTTTGCTGGAGTCGCACGACTTTGCCAAAGGCACCTCCTCGCGCGCTACCAAATTGGTGCATGGTGGTGTGCGCTACTTGGCGCAAGGCAATATATCGCTGGTGCGTGAAGCACTGCACGAACGTACCACCCTACTGAATAACGCGC
>CAIYDK010000078.1 GCA_903924955.1 uncultured beta proteobacterium
GCACCGACCACTCTGAAGTGCAACGCACCTTCGGTGGCTTCGTGGGCGACCTGTTCTCGATTCTCATGACGGCTTTTTTTGCCTACCTGATCGCGGCAAAGGTCATCGGCCGCAAGACGGCGGAGTCAGAGGCGCTCGTGCAAGAGGCCACCAGCAAGGCGGACCACGAAGCTCTGGAGCGTCAACTGGTGCAGGCCCGCCTCAAACTGTTGCAGGCGCAGGTAGAACCGCATTTCCTGTTCAATACGTTGGCCGCCGTGGACTACCTGATCGAGACCGACCCGCCGCGCGCCTCGATCATGCAAAAGCAGCTTATCACCTACCTGCGTGGCGCCCTGCCGCAAATGCGGGAAGAGTCGTCCACACTGGGGCGCGAAGTGGCCCAGGTGCGTGCCTATCTGGAACTGCTCAAGATGCGTATTGAAGACCGGCTGGAGTATTCCATTGCGGTGCCGCCGGACTTGTCCAGCGCAGTGTTTCCGCCCATGATGCTGCAGTCGATTGTGGAAAACGCCATCAAACACGGCATCGAGCCCAAGCCCGAGGGCGGCAAGATCACCGTGGTGGCGCAGGCACGCGACGGCAACCTGTGGGTCGACATCAACGATACCGGCGTCGGCTTACCCGAGGGTGAAATATTCGGCGTCTCCACCAACGGCACCGGCCTGGGGCTGGAAAATATCCGCAAGCGCCTGGCATTGCTGTACCCCGGCGCCAGCCGGATCGAGTTGCGCTCTGAAATCACGGGCGGCACTTCGGTGCGGCTGGTCATTCCCTACCAAACCCTGTAGCACGATGGAAGCAGTATCCCAGCCGGCTAGCGAGCAGCCCCTGCGCGCACTGATCGCCGACGACGAGCGGCTTTTGCGCGAGCAGCTCCGCACCCGCCTGGCGCAGGTGTGGCCCGAGCTGGATATATGCGGCGTAGCGCGCGACGGGCTGGAAGCGGTACGCATGGTGGAGGAACTGCGCCCTGATGTCGTTTTTCTGGACATTCGCATGCCCGGGCTGACAGGTATTGAAGCGGCACGGGAAATTGTCGCGCTGGACGACTGGAATGGGCAGATTGTGTTTGTGACGGCCTACGACGAATACGCCATCAGCGCGTTTGAGCAGGGTGCCATCGACTACCTGCTCAAACCCGCGGAGACCGCTCGCCTTGAAGTCACCAAAGCGCGTGTGCTGGAGCGCTTGCGTACCCGGTTTCAAGCCGCCCAGAGCAGCGATGCAACAGCCTCGTCGGGCACCGAAACCCTGCTGCAAACGCTCTTGTCCGTGCAACGTCAACTCAATGCCCAGCAGCCTCTGCCGAGACTACGCTGGCTACAGTGCAGTAGCGGACAGACCACGCGCATGGTGGCAGTCGACGACATTCTCTTCTTCCGCTCCGATGAGAAATACACCCGCGTGCAGACACGGGAGCAAGAGTTTTTGATCCGCACCCCGATTCGGGAGCTGATCTTGCAGCTCGACGAGCAACAGTTCTGGCAAATCCACCGCTCCACCATTGTCAACCTGGGCGAGATTGCGGCCGTGCACCGCGAC
>CAIYDK010000079.1 GCA_903924955.1 uncultured beta proteobacterium
ACCTGTCTGCGCATGGCACAACCGGGCAATGCCTTGCTACTCATCGAGGACGGCATCTACGCTGCCACCGTGGGCAGCGCGACCGAAGAACGCATCCGTGCCTGCTGCGCCACGCTCAAGGTCTATGCGCTGCAACCCGACATGGATGCCCGTGGCGTGACAGCGAAACTGATCGATGGCGTAACGCTGGTCGACTACAGCGGCTTTGTCGACCTGACCGTCGAACACAACACATCCCACTCGTGGTTGTGACTTGAATTACTTAAATTACTGGAGAAAAAGATGAGCTTTGAAATCAATGGAACAACCTACGAAACCGACGAAGAGGGCTACTTGCTCAATCTTGCTGAATGGACGCCTGAAGCTGCCGTTTACCTGGCAGAAGAAGAAAAAGTACCGCTCAGCGACAACCACTGGGAAGTGATCAACTTCTTGCGCGAGTACTACAACGAGTACCAAATTGCGCCTGCTGTGCGGGTGCTGACCAAGGCCATTGGCAAGCAGTTCGGTGAAGAAAAGGGCAACAGCAAGTACCTGTACGACCTGTTCCCCTATGGCCCTGCCAAGCAGGCTTGCAAAATTGCGGGCCTACCCAAGCCCACCGGTTGCATCTAAGCCGATTCACCAGGCCTGACGATGTCGCTGCTGACCATTCTCTATTCGGCATTGTTCTACCTGGCCACAGGCGTGTTCGTCATCGGCCTGGGACTAAAGATTCGCAGCTACGCAAAAACGCCTGCTCCGCTAAAAATTCCCACCACGCCGGCCCCCATCACCAAGGGTGGTGTGCGCTGGCGCATGGCGCGCGAAGTAGTTTTCTTTGAGAGCCTGTTTAAGTCCAGTAAATGGACCTGGATTTTCGGCTGGACTTTTCACATGGCGCTGCTGCTGGTAGTGTTGCGCCACCTGCGTTATTTTCAGGAACCGGTTTGGCTTCCTGTCGTGTTGATTCAACCCTTCGGCACCTATGCTGGTTTTGCCATGGTTGCAGGCCTTGGTGGCCTGTGGGCCCGACGTTGGCTGGTGGACCGGGTGCGTTATATCTCCACCCCGTCAGACCACCTGATGCTGGCGTTGTTGCTGGCCATTGGGGTCACCGGCCTGGGCATGCGCTTTGTTGCGCACACCGACATCGTTGCGGTAAAAATGTTTGTCCTGGGCCTGATGCGCCTTGACTGGCAGAGCCTGCCCGCTGACCCCGTACTGCTGGTGCATCTGGCTTTCGTGGCCGTGCTCATGCTCATCTTTCCCATCAGCAAGCTCTTGCACGCCCCCGGTCTGTTCTTCAGCCCCACCCGCAACCAGGCCGACAACGCCCGAGAAGTGCGCCATGTATCCGCATGGGCCGCTGCGTTGGAAAAGCGTCCCTGAGAACCACACACCCACCATGGCCACCGCAGCATTCGAAACCCCAAAGCTCAAAAGCTACCCGGTCATCCCCTTGGTGCAAGAGGGGAGCATGTCCCATCTCAAGCCCTTTGTGGCGTCTGCACCGATCCAGAAGGCAGTGGGATTTCCGGAGGCGCTGGTCGAAGACTGGCAAGCCAAGGCCATTGCGAAGATGGGCGAGCTGTTGGGCAAATACCGTTCATTGCAGGTCTACATGGACGCCTGCGTGCACTGCGGCGCCTGTTCCGACAAGTGCCATTATTTTTTGGGCTCGGCAGACCCCAAGAATATGCCGGTTGCACGCCAGGACCTGATGCGCAAGGTCTATCGGCGCTATTTTACTTTTGCCGGCAAGTATTTCCCCAAACTGGTAGGGGCTGTGGACCTGACGCGCGAAGTGCTCGATGAGTGGTACAGCTACTTCAACCAGTGCTCAGAATGCCGTCGTTGTTCGGTTTTTTGCCCCTACGGCATTGATACGGCCGAAGTCACCATGGCGGCCCGCGAGATCATGGACTCCATCGGTATGGGGCAAAAGTACTCGAACGAAATCATTGGCAAGGTGCACCGCATTGGCAATAACCTGGGCATCCCCGGGCCAGCATTGGAAAACACACTGGAAGGCCTGGAAGAAGACACCAAGGACGATACCGGCCTGGACATCAAGTTCCCGCTCAATGTAAAGGGGGCTGAAGTCCTGCTGATCACCCCATCGGCCGACTTCTTCTCCGAACCCCACGTGGAAAGCCTGATCGGCTACGCCAAGGTATTCCACGCGGCGGGAATCAGCTGGACCTTGAGTTCACACGCTTCGGAAGCCGGTAATTTCGGCATGTTCATTGGCAACTACGAGCAGATGCGCAACATCTCCATGCGGGTGCGCGAAGCCGCACTGGAGCTGGGTGTCAAACGCATCGTGGTGGGTGAATGCGGTCACGCCTGGCGAGTGGCCTACAGTTTCTGGAACACCCTGATTGGACCCTTTGATTTCCTGGACGCACGCTACCCGGTGCCCCAGCACATCTGCGAAGTCACCGACGATCTGATTCAGCGCGGCGCCCTGCAATTTGACAAAGAGGCCAATGACAGCCGCATCATCACCTTCCATGACTCTTGCAATGTAGCAAGGGCCTCGCGCATGGGCAACATGCCGGGTGGCCAGTTTGTGATTCCAAGGCGCATCATTACCTCCGTGGCCAACCATTTTCATGACATGGCGCCGCAAACCATCCACGAAAGCACCTTTTGCTGCGGCGGTGGTGGTGGCCTGTTGACCGACGACCTGCTGGAGTTGCGCGTCAAAGGCGCCCTGCCTCGCATGGAAGCATTGAAACACGTGGTAGATGACCACAATGTAAATTTCATGGCCACTATTTGCGCCATCTGCAAAGCCCAATTCACCAAGGTGCTGCCCTACTACGGCTTCAATATGGGCATGGTGGGCGGCGTCCACCAGCTGGTCAGCAAGGCGATTCGCCTGGGCGACAAATAGCCCCCGCCCAAACGGCTCTGGCAACCCAATAAATATCAGGAGACTCACCCCATGTCCGCCCCCAACGAAACCGTCACTGTCAAACCGCTCAACTTTCGCCGCTACAAAGACGGCGACAGCAAGGTCAAGTCCTTTCAGAAGGACATTTTCGATGCCGGGCATTCGCACAAGTGCCCTACTTACATTCAAAGCACGCCGCCATGCCAGGGCAGTTGCCCGGCGGGAGAGGACATTCGCGGCTACCTCAACATCGTGCGTGGGATCGAAAAGCCTCCCACCGGGATGGTGTGGCAAGAGTACGCTTTTCGCCGTTTGACCGAAGCCAATCCCTTTCCATCCGTCATGGGGCGCGTCTGCCCGGCACCCTGTGAATCAGGCTGCAACCGCAACCAGGTAGAAGACTTTGTCGGTATCAATTCGGTCGAACATTTCCTGGGCGACTATGCGATTGCAAAGGGGCTCGCCTACACCAAACCAGCAGCGGCCTCCGGCAAAACGGTTGCCGTGATCGGTGGTGGGCCTGCCGGGCTATCGGCGGCCTATCAGTTGGCTCTCAAAGGCCATGCCGTCACGCTGTTTGACGAGCGTGCCGAGCTCGGCGGCATGATGCGCTACGGCATTCCGGGTTTCCGCACGCCGCGTGATGTGCTGGACGCTGAAATTCAACGTATTCTGGATCTGGGCATCCAGACCCGGATGAACTGCCGCATTGGCACCGACATCACCATGGCACAAATTCGCGAGGAATTTGATGCCGTATTCCTGGGCCTGGGCGCACAAGCGGGCCGCGCCCTGCCGGTTGAGGGTGCGGATGCCCCCAACTGCGTGACCGCCACGTCATTCCTGAAGGCGTTCAATGATGGCCGCTTGCGCCATGTCGGCAAGCGCGTGGTGGTGGTCGGTGGTGGCGACACCTCCATTGACGTGGCAACCGTGGCACGCCGACTGGGACACATCGACAAGATCAACGAGTCGGATCGCCCCGAACACGCCATTGCCGGCCATGTCGCGCACGATGTAGCCGCTGCATCTGCGCGCCAAGGCGCAGAAGTCACATTGACCACCATCTTTGCCATCGACAAGATGCAGGCCACCAAGCACGAGGTTGAGCATGCCCTGTCTGAAGGCATCACCATCAGGGGGGGAATGGCTCCCGTGTGCGTGGTGCGCGGGCCCGACGGACGGGCCACCGCGTTGCGCATCGTACGCTGCGAAGCCAAGATCGTCGGCGGGCGCCTGGACATCAAGAACATTGAGGGCACTGAAGAAGATATCCCTGCGGACCTGATCGTCTCTGCCATCGGTCAAGCGGTTGACTTCACGGGCCTGGAGGAATTCAACAACGGCAAGGGCGCCATCAACAGCGACAAGAACTACCAGGTGCAAGGGCAAGCCGGCTTCTTTGTCGGCGGCGATGTGGTACGCCCGCATTTGCTGACCACTGCCATCGGGCACGGTGCCATTGCAGCGGATGGCATTGACCGCTTCCTGCAGAACGAAGCGCTTGAAAAGCGCCCCAAAATTGACGTGCATGCCTTTGATCTGAAGCGCAAGATGCTGGAGAAAGGCTATACCTTCAGTGAGGTGCACGAGCCGATCCGCGGCACCGACAAAAACACGGCCGCCATCCACAACTTTGACAACCGGTCCGACCGCTATGTGATTTCGCACAAAGAGTTGTTCTTGGGGCACTTTCCGTTTGTGAGTCGCAACCGCCGGGGCATCACCTCACTGACGGCCGAACAGGCATTGGACAACTTTGAAGAGCGCCTGCAACCCCTGCTGGAAGCCCAGGCCGTTGCCGAAGCCAAGCGTTGCATGAGTTGCGGCCAATGCTTCGAGTGCGACAACTGCGTGGTCTATTGCCCCCAGGTTGCGGTATTCAAAGTTCCCAAGGCAAAAGCCACCATGGGCCGCTACGTCGACACAAACTACAACAAGTGCATCGGCTGCCACATTTGTGCCGAAGTCTGCCCCACAGGCTACATCCAGATGGGTCTGGGGGACTAATGGTTTCCCCCTGTGTCGCCTTCGGCGCCTCCCCCCAGTGGGGGGCGACACCAGCGGCCCGGCAAAGCCGGTTCCGCGGTGTCCCACGAATGGGTGCCCTTCTATTGCTGCTTGGTTTGGTGATCGGGGGGGGTGTGGATGCGAGTGAGGTATCGGCCTCGCGGGTGCCGCAGCCGGTGGTAGAAGCCGCCCGGGGTGGTCGGTGCGTGGAAGACACTGCCTTCATGCGGCGCAACCACATGAAGCTGCTCAAACACCAGCGCGACGACACGCTCAGAAGCGGGGTGCGAACCGGCAAATACAGCCTGAAGGAATGCATCGATTGCCATGCCAGCAAGACCACCAACAGCGTTGCCGCATCGGACACCAATTTCTGCCAAAGTTGTCACAACTACGCAGCCGTGAAGATTGACTGTTTCGAGTGCCACACCAACAAACCACAGGTCAAGCCATGACGCCAGACCCAACTTCTCCAGCCAACGATGCGGGCAACACAAAGTCGGGTCGCCGTGGCTTTATGACGTTTGCAGCAGCCGGTATTGCGGGCATTCTGATTGCGCCCGGAGTACGGCTGATAGAAATCGCCCAGGCTGCGCCCGTCAACGGAACACTGAGCCCCGGTGCCAGCAGCAAGGTCCGCTGGGGCATGCTGATCGACAGCACCAAATGCGCCAGCGGCTGCACGGATTGCGTGACCGCGTGCAACACCGAAAACGGCTTGTCGGGCGGTACCAAAACCACCGATTCCCAGTGGATTCGGAAAATCGAAATCAAGGAAGTACGTACCGGCAAGACGCAGTCTCTGCCCATGATGTGCCAGCATTGCGCCGAACCGCCCTGTGTCGACGTATGCCCTACGGGGGCATCGTTCAAACGAGCGGACGGCATCGTGCTGGTGGACAAGCACACCTGCATCGGTTGCCGCTACTGCATGATGGCCTGTCCGTACAAGGCCCGTTCGTTTGTGCATTCACCGCAGACCAACCAGAAGTCTGATGTGCCGCGTGGTATGGGCACGGTGGAGGCCTGCACCATGTGTGTTCACAAGGTGGACAAGGGCGAAATGCCGGCCTGCGTGAGTGCCTGCGCCAGTGCCGGGCATGAAGCCATTCTGTTTGGCGACCTCAACAACCCCGAGAGCGAAATTTCCAAGCGCGTTGCCAGCTACCCCAGCCGCCAGATTCGGGAAAACCTGAACCTGGACACCGGTGTGCGTTACCTCGGCATTTGAAGCAAGAAGGACCTGATCCATGAAAATTGAACTGCGTCCGCTGCAGGGCACAAGCCCCGGTTACTACCTTCTGATGGGTGGCATGGCACTGGTTGCGCTGGTCGGTCTGGCCGCTGTGTGGTTTATGGAGCACAACGGCCACATCGTGACGGGCATGAACAACCAGATTGTCTGGGGCCTGCCCCACGTGTTCGCTGTCTTTCTGGTGGTCGCTGCATCGGGCGCACTAAACGTGGCCTCCATGGCATCGGTATTTGGCAAAACAGACTACAAGCCGCTGGCTCCGTTGTCAGGCTTGCTGGCGATTGCGCTGCTATTGGGCGGTCTGACCGTGTTGATGCTGGACCTGGGGCGCCCGGACCGGTTGATCGTGGCCATGACGTACTACAACTTCAAGTCCATCTTTGCGCTCAATATTTTCCTGTACTCCGGATTCATGGGCTTTGTCATCGTCTACCTGTGGACCATGATGGAACGCCGCATGAACCGCTTCACACCAGTGGCAGGGCTGTTTGCATTCATCTGGCGCATGGCGCTGACCACCGGAACTGGTTCTATTTTTGGCTTTCTGGTGGCCCGGCAAGCGTATGACTCTGCCCTGTTGGCGCCCCTGTTTATTGCACTCTCGTTTAGCTACGGTTTGGCGGTATTTTTACTGGTTTTGATGTTGGCCTGCAAGGGCAGTGGTCGCCCCGTGGGTGATGCACTGATGGCAAAATTTGCGCGCCTGCAGGTGATCTTTATTTCGGCAGGTCTCTACTTTGTGACCATTTACTACCTGACCAACCTGTATTTCACGCGGCACCATGCCTTTGACCGATTCATCCTGATGGATGGCGGTATTTACACTTTGCTGTTCTGGCTTGGGCCCGTGCTTCTGGGCGGGGTGCTGCCACTGGTTTTGCTTCTGCACCCCCGCATCGGGCAAATGCGTCGGCGCGTTACAGCCTGTGCGGCGCTGGTGGTGGGCGGTGGTTTTGCACAGATGTACGTCACCATCATTGGCGGGCAGGCATTTCCGCTGGTCATCTTTCCTGGTAAACAGGTCAGCAGCAGCTTTTCGGACGGAGTGATCAACAGCTATTCACCCAGCCTGCCAGAGTGGTTGCTGGGCTTTGGCGGTGTTGCCATCGTAGGAATCATCGTCATGGTGGCGCTCAAGGTGATGGGCTTTTTGCCCGAGCGTCTGGACGACGAAGCCATGCAAAGCCATGCGGCCGCGCTTGCCGTGGCGCAAGTCTGAGGCAATTTCCCCATGTCGGGCCTTTTGATTTCGGCAGCACACAAATCGTCCGGCAAGACCACGATCACTGTCGGTCTGTGCGCCGCATTGTCCACTCTGGGCTTGGTGGTACAACCTTTCAAGAAGGGGCCAGACTACATTGACCCCATGTGGCTCAGCCAGGCCAGCGGCCGCGACTGTTTCAACCTGGACCCCTATTTGATGTCGCCCCAGCAGATCACGACCTGCTTTGCTCGTCACGCTGCAGCGGCTGACATCTGCATCGTGGAAGGCAATAAAGGTTTGTACGACGGTCTGGCACTTGACGGCAGCAACAGCAATGCCGCCTTGGCAGAACTGCTGGATTTGCCGGTAGTGCTGGTGCTCGATGCGCGTGGCATGACCCGCGGCATTGCACCCCTGATTTTGGGCTACCAGGCGTTTGATTCGCGCATTCGCATTGCGGGGGTTATCCTGAACCAGCTCGGCGGTGCCCGGCACGAATCCAAGCTGCGTGCAGTGATCGAGCATTACACCGATGTACCGGTTTTGGGCGCCATTGCCCATGACCCACGACTGTCCCTGGTCGAACGCCATCTGGGCCTGATGCCCAACCATGAGCTAGATGACGCCACGCAGCGTGTGCGAGCCATGGGCGAGCTGGTCGCACAACAAGTTGACTTGTCACGCGTTCGGCAGGTTGCACACAGTGCAGCCCCGCGCGCGCCAGTCCCTGCTCCACAGAACGTGTTGCCCTTGACGGACGAGTTCGCCGCGCCGACTCCCCCCATCCGCATTGGCGTGGCGCGCGACAAGGCATTTGGTTTTTACTATCCGGATGACGTCCTGGCGCTGGAACAGGCTGGCGCAGTGATAGTCCCGGTGGATACGCTTCAGGACACACAGTTGCCAG
>CAIYDK010000080.1 GCA_903924955.1 uncultured beta proteobacterium
ATGAGCGCCACCACCGTTTCATTGCCATGATTGATGTTGCAAAGTCATTTGTCACAGGCAAGGAAGCCCGCACCAAAAGTTTTGCCGCGTTGGAAAAATTGATGCGCGCCAATACCTACAAACGCTTTGGCATCTTGATTGAAGGAACCTACTGGCGCGTGAGTGAGTCAGAAAGCCAGTTTGAACACAAAGCCCAACAAGGCTCCCGCATGAACGACTCCCTTGGTGCCAGCACAACCCTTCTATCCAGACCCGACCCCAGGACCGGACGTCCACCCTCTTCCGCCCAAAGCCCAACCGAGGTCGCCTTGGCACGCCATGCCTACCAGCCGGTCTCTGACGACGAAGCAGACGCCTTCATGGCTGCGCTGCGCAATGGACTTACCCCACCGGTGGTTCGCATCGGAGAGCTCGAATACCAATCCGATCTCGCGCCGCTGGACAGTGGCATCATGATCGGCGGGACGCAGTACGGCAAGCTTTAAGCGCCCCAATCGGCTGGACGGCGTTCAGAGTTTGTCCAGTGACATGGCTCCCGTCCAGCATTGTCCGGCCGGTTTTTCGCGAATGTCTTCCAGACGGGTCAAGAACCGCAACGCGGCGTAATCGTAAGGTTTGCCACGAAGCAACTCCCGAAATGCTGTCTCGCTAGCCTCCCACTGCTGCGCGTAAAAGAAACGGACCGCCTCGGCACTCAGCCGACAAAGGTCAGCATCACTGGTAGGTGAATAGACGTTGATAGCTTCGCTTTTCCCCTTGACGATCACGCTGTCAAGAAGGCGTAAAGTCAAGTCATCGGGCAACGCCGCCGCCGTCGCCTCCGACAGCAATATGCCCGTTCCAAACGCCTTGTTGGCGCCCTCCAGGCGAGCCGCCAAGTTGACCGCATCGCCAACGGCGGTATAAGAAAATCGGGAGTCCGACCCAATATTGCCCACGACCACGCGACCCGTGTGCAAACCGATGCGCATGGCGATAGGCGGAAGCCCTCGCTCAACCAGGCGTTGTGTCAACCGCCCCATTGCGACTTGCATCTCAATGGCCGCTCGAACTGCATGCTCGGCATGCTGCACGTCATCCAGCGGCGCGCCCCAAAACGCCATCACAGCATCGCCAATGAACTTGTCGACTGTGCCCCCATGGCGGTGGATGACGGGCGTCATGGCATTGAAATACTCGGTCAGGACTTCAACCGTAGCTTCCGCGCTCAGTCGCTCAGACATGGTGGTGAAATTGGCCAGATCGGTAAACATCAGCGTCAACTCTCTCGCCTCGCCACCCAGCCTTAAAAGCTCGGGACGCTCCACCAGCCTGCTCACCACCTCCTTGGGGACATACTGCGAAAACATCATCCGTGTCTGCAAGGCTCGCCGCCGACTGCCGATGTAATTGATCAGCATCGATGAGGAGTACATGGCAATGACGATCAGCATGGGCAACAGGGGCGTCATCCAAATCTTCTGCACGGCAAACAGCCCGAGCGACAGAGGCCACACGCCCAACACCATCCCCGTGGCAACAGCCGCAGTCATACTGGGGTGGGAACGCAAGCCCACCGCAGCGAGCAACACGACCATGGTCAAAACCAACGCTGCGACCCATCGATCGTCAACGGTTTTCAAACCTTCGCCAGAAAGCAAATTGCTGATCAGGTTGGCCTGCAACTCCACACCCGGGAAAAGTCGGTCGTCCTGTGCCGTCACGGCGAATGGTGAGTTGAACATATCACTTTGGGACCCTGTCAACTCAACTGCTGTTCGCACTGAGCGCCCGATCAAAACGATCTTTCCTGCGAAAAATCCTTTGGGTAGAAGTGCTGGTTCCAGTGCCTGGTAATACGAACGGGTATCAAACGTCGCACGGGGGCCAACATACTCGATCAGTTCTGCCTTCGGCTTAACTGTGCCAAACTTGCCCACCGAAGCTCCCAGGGTCGCCATTCGCAAAGAAAAACTGTCGGCTTCTATGGAACTGCGGCGCACGACATAGTCATCGTCGGGAATGACCTGGACCTGCCCGGCTACCGCACCGGCGATCAAAAAGGCATCGAGCGGCATGACATCGCTCCACAGCGATGCATTGCCGCTTTCAGTTTGCTCGCGGCTTGCTGCGAGGACTACCGGCGGGCCATCGCTTATGGCACGCGCGAGCAAAGTGTCATCTTTTGTGGTTGAGGGTTCGGCAAACACCAAATCGAAGCCAACGGCAATCGCACCGTCCGCACGAAGTCGCTCAAGAACCTTTGCATGCAAGCGCCGTGGAAACGGCCACTGGGTCTGCAACTGCTGGAAGCTAGGTTCGTCGATAGCAAGGATCACCAGCGGCAAATCGACTTTGCGGGGCGCCGTCCAGGTCGTGAACAAATCGAACACCTTCGCGTCCATTGCGTGCCAAGGCCGCGTGGTGGATGCCAGCCACACCAGCACCATGGCCAGCAGGCATGCGATGAAAACCATGACCTGCTGGCGCAGGCCATGGGTCAACCTAGAACCGGTAGCGCGCGTCCAGAACATAACGCTCGGTTTGTCGTGGTGTCTTGCTGCCGCCCAGATTCAGAGCACCCAAACCGATCACCCAGTGCTTGTCAACCGTCTCCCAGAATCCAACCAAATCCAAACTCCATCCGGTCGGCCATAGAGTCATGTTTTCTTTCTCTTCAAATCGGTCAGACCGGTACACTGCGCGTGCCCCCACATAGGTGCGCGCGCCACTGGCCCAGGTACCACCCAACACAGCCGTTTGATGGGGCATATAGGGAATGCGTTTACCCGTAACGCGACCTGAGGCAACATCCGTATCGGCGTAACTGCTGGTCGTGTCTTGCACGGTGTATTTGAAGTATCCCGACAAGTTAGAGGTCATCAACTGGTTAATACCAAGCGAAAACGCATTGACGGTTCCATCTTCAAAGCTGGGCGTGTCCTCCAGTACATCAACCGAAGAGAGGTTGACCGTCTGTGCATTGCGCAATGCTTCCAGAAACGGAAGTCCAGGTGTCCGCAAATCAACCCCTGGCGAAACCGGATTGTGGATATCCTGACGGTCTGCCTTGAGGGTAAAAAACAGCCGTTCGCTTGCCGTCCACCCGATTTGCAACACGCTACGTTTCACACGACCACCGGCCTCGACCAGGCGGTCCTCCAGCGGGATGCCAGCGGTCTCCACACTATTGAGCGTAGAGACGCTCAAGGGCCTGACCCAATCCTGGTAGGCAGCACGCACCGTGACGGCCTCGTTGGGTTTGTAGGTTGCACCCAAACGTGGTGCGAACTGGTCGCCGGTTGTGTTGACTCGCACAGTGGACTGGTCGTAATTGCCGCTGACCAGCAATATTGACGCATTCTCACCGAGGATGCTTTCGCGCAGTCGGTTTGCTGTCAAGGCGCCGTCCATCAGCAGGCCAGGGGTAGCCCTTGTCTGCATCGCCAGCGTCATGGCCGTAAAGCTGCGCTCTATATCGTTGGTTCCACCCAAAATCAGATAGTCGGCCAAAGCGAGTGCACCGCCACGGTTCACACCAATCGGCCCAGAGCCTTCCATCTGGTTGCCTTGTGTTTCCCGAACATGCTCCAGACCAACCGATATGCGCGTATCGGTAGACCAATCCAGCGTGTGCCGCAGTTGTATGTCGTTGAACCGCTTTGTGGGTTTGACGTAGATGCCGACCAGACCAGCAGCACTACCCATGTCAAACAGGGTGGGATAGGCTCCCACATCGGTCACCTCTTCGCTTGCGCCCAATTTGAACCAGGTTTGCGATACCGGGGACCAGCGGTAAGAAAGGCCCGCCGCACTGTGACGGACCGTATGGTCTACGGTCGTACTGGTCATGCCGGTGGTATCAAACTGCCCGAAGCCCAACACTGCGTTGTGCCCCTGCATGCTGGCCTTGAACTCGTTGGTATACGCAAAAAAACCCACGTTTTCCGTTGGCTGAATGCCAAAACCCAGGGTAGTCACCCGAGCCCGAACGTCGGCCCTTCCGCTAGAGTCCACGAACGCAGGCAAGTTGGATGAAACGCCCACATCGATCGGAAAGCCAGTGGCACCGCCCTGTTGTATCTGAGCGAAATAGGCCATAGGAACTGCTGCATTGGCAATTCCATTGAGCGTAATCGAGGGCATTTGCAACTGCGCAAAGGTCTTGTCCACGTTGTATCCCAACGCACCATAATAGCCGGAACGTTGTAGCAAAGTTGAAAACCTATTGCTGGCACCAAATGACAGCGGGTCACTCAGGTAGCCCTGAAACAATTCCGAGTTTTTATTGAACTCACCCGCGTAACGATCCGCCAGAAACAGGTGACTGCCACCCCAATATGGGTGGTAGCTGTCCTGCGCCAGTTCCAACGCCCAATCTTCCAGCCCAAAGAATGCCAAGGCCGCACCGAAGTTGGCATTGCCCTTCTGGTTATTGGCCAACTGGTTGAGTGACTTCAGATATGGCAGTCGCTTGACGGCCTCGCGTGAGGCCTGCACGGCCTCACCGGGTTGGTACAGGTCGGTGTGGATTTGCGAAAGAAACAAATACGGCACCGGGTCTTTATCATCCAGTGCGATGGCCTGGCGCAGCGTCTCCACGGCATCCGCATGGCGCGCCATTTGGTAGTAGGCCACGGCGGTGTAGGTCTTGGCACGCGCATAACGCGGCTCCATAACCCCAGCCCGCAGGAAGGCGTCCAGTGCCACTTCCGGCTGGCCTTGCTTCAGTCGCAACAAACCCAGCCCGGTCCAAGCGACATAATCTGCCGGATTTTGTTCCAACGCCGCAGCGAAAGCCTGATCCGCCTCGACAAAGCGGTTGGCAAAGGTCTCCAACGTGCCCAACTCACCACGGTAGCCAGCACCATCGGGCTTGATTTCCAAAGCTTGCAAAAGTTTACTTCTTGCCGCACGGCTTTCTTCACGTTCGTTCAGCGCGCTGCCCAGACCAAACCAGCCGCGGTCGTCACCTGGTGCCACCACAGTCGCACGGGCAAATGCCTGCAGGGTCGCACCTGCGTCGCCCTGGCGGCGTGCCCACTCGCCTTGCGCCAACAGCACACTGGTGGTGTCAGCATTGCGCGCACGCGCCAGCACTTTCGCGCTGTCCTCAAGCCGGTCTGCAAGGATATAAATACGGGCCAACTGGGCCAGCAGATCGGGCTCTTGAGGCCGACGGTTCAACCCGTTCTCAAGCGTATTAGCCGCCGCATCGAATTCCCCAGAAATTATCTGCAGGTCGGACAGCAACAGATACGCCGCCGGTGGCACACCCTGCACGGCATCCACCAAACTGGCCAGGCGCTGCCGGGCAGTCGCCGTTTCACCACCCAAAATGTCTTGCGCGCTGGCGAGAATCGCCAACCAATCACCCGAAACCGCTGGAGTAGCCGCACTCAGTGCTTCCTGAGAGGCACGCAAATCCAGCTTTTGCAACGCCACTAACACGGGTTTGAGAACCGAAGGAACCTGATCGGCAAACAAATGCCGCAAAGGGTCGGCCGTAAGTGCGTTGACCCATTGAATACGATCCCGCGGGTTGGTCAACACAATTTTCACCGGCGCGCGACCTACTTCAGCAATGGCTGCTTCATTGCTACTGACGGTGACGGCACCCTGTGCGTTGGCAAACTCAACGCTGCCGGACAATACAGTCAGCAAAGTCTTGCCATTGGCGTCCACGTCCAACTCCCAATCGGTACCGCGAATGCCAGCCGTCGCGGCAGGCGTTGCCAAATTCAGACGGCTGTTGTTCTGGCGCTTGGTCTGCGCCCAAGCCCGACCCAAAGAAAGCAGTAGTGACGTGGGTTCAGACTCAGTTGCAACCTTCTTCACCTGCAGGACCGAGTTCTGGTTCAAGCGCACCTGGGTATCGTCGGCAAACAGCAGCGCCATTTTCGACGCCGACAGCGTGCGCACATACGCACCACCGGGCAACAACTGCGAAGTTTTGGCAACGACCCAGTCCCCGCCTTCGCCCGCACGCTGCTCGCCACCGCCCTGCAGGCTGACGATCTGCGCCGCTGCGCCGGCGGCGATTGTCGCGTGGCCAATGTGCGGCACCCACAAAGGCAGCGCCACGAGCACACTCAAAAAGACGGATGATGAAAACTTCATGGCTATTCCTCGATAGAGTCGCAGGTCGAACATTTCACTCGCCAACCTGCAGACCATTCTAGGAGTCCGCTTTACCCCATGCCATCCCCAATTCGTGTGGAAATCACGTTCAATGCGCGCCGCTTGACCGGAATCAAGGCAAACCCTAGCCCTCGCGGGGCCGACGCGCAGCCAAGGTGACTGCCATTTGCCTGCGCGACACCTAAAATGCCAGTGTGAACGCCGCCTTGCACCCCAATCCCCCCCGTCGCCCTATCCGTGAACTCTCTGACGAACTGATCAGCCAGATCGCCGCTGGCGAAGTGGTGGAGCGCCCCGCCTCCGTGGTGCGTGAACTGGTTGACAACGCACTGGATGCCGGAGCCACCCAGATCACGGTGCGCTTGGCGGCCGGCGGAGTGCGCCTGATCAGCGTGGAGGATGACGGCCAGGGCATCCTGACAGGAGAGCTGCCACTGGCCTTCCGACGCCACGCCACCAGCAAGATCGGCAACCTGCAGGATCTGGAGTCGGTGGCCACCATGGGTTTTCGCGGCGAGGCCCTTGCCGCTATTAATTCAATAGCTGACTGCGCAATACTGTCGAGGGCTACAGGCCAATCCGGTGCATATCTTCTGGATGGACGCACCGGCGAGCTAAGGCCCGTGGCGCGCAGCCAGGGCACCACGGTCGAGGTCAAAGAACTGTTCTTCAGCACCCCGGCGCGACGCAAATTTCTCAAAACCGACGCCACCGAGCTGGCGCACTGCATTGAGTCCGTTCGCCGCCACGCCCTGGCCCGCCCTGATGTGGGCTTTGCCATCTGGCACGAAGGCAAGCTGGTGGAGCAGTGGCGCCGCTGCTCCGCTGCCGGCGATGCAGTCATGAGCCCGATGGCGGCGCTAGACCAGCGCCTGGCCGACGTGCTGGGAGCAGACTTCATGGCCCAATCGATTGCGGTGAACTGGCAACCTTCCAGTGCACCGCGTGCGCTGACCAATTCGTTGAATCAACCCGCTGTGGACATCGCCGCGCGCGCGCAGACGCTGCGCGTTTGGGGTCGGGTCGGTATCCCTGACGCAGCCCGTTCGCGTGCCGACCAGCAATTTTGTTACGTGAACGGTCGCTTCGTCCGAGATAAAGTACTCACCCACGCCGCCCGCAGCGCCTATGAGGACGTCCTGCACGGCCACCGCCAGCCGGTTTATGCGCTGTACCTGTCCATGGATCCGGCGCGGGTGGACGTCAACGTGCACCCCACCAAGATCGAGGTGCGCTTTCGCGACAGCCGTGAAGTGCACCAGGGCGTGTGCCACGCGGTGGAAGACACGCTGGCTACACCCCGCGCTACGAACGCCCAGGCTGCGGCATCGGACGAAGCACCGCTATCGGCCTGGCCGGACGCTTTTGAGTCAAAAGTGCCTCCAGCCCCCATGTACTCTGCGCAACCAGCTATCAATTTCGGAGCACCAAAAAGCGCACTAGGCGGCCATGTCGTGCGCGATGTGGGCGTTCTCTGGCAGCCTGAAACAAGTCTCCAGGGAGGTTGGGCGCCAGAGGGTTCTGCGCAGGTCAAGGAGGAGCCCGCACAGCGGGCGGGGGACACGGAGCAGAGCCCTCTGGTGCCCAGCCTCCCAGCCCGCGAAGAAACGGTGGCCGTTTGGCCGCTGGGTCGCGCACTGGCACAGCTGCAAGGCATCTACATCCTGGCCGAGAACAAACAGGGTTTGGTGATTGTGGATATGCACGCCGCCCACGAGCGCATCGTGTATGAGCGACTCAAGAACCAGTTGACCGCGCAGACAACCGGCGGTGCTAGCAACACGGTGGCGCCGCTGGCCAGCCAGCCACTGCTGATACCCGCCACCTTTGCCGCCACACCGCAAGAGGTTGCCACCGCGGAAGCGCACGCCGACACCCTGCACACGCTGGGGCTGGAGATCAGCCCGTTTTCGCCAAAAACCCTGGCCGTGCGCGCCCGTCCGACCGCGCGGGCGCCAGGCGACGCGGTGGAACTGGCGCGCAGCGTGCTGGCCGAACTGGCGCAACACGAAGCCAGTACCGTCATCCAGCGCGCACAAAATGAACTGCTGGCCACCATGGCCTGCCACGGCGCTGTGCGGGCCAACCGGCGTCTAACGCTGGACGAGATGAACGCCCTGCTGCGTCAGATGGAAGCGACCGACCGCAGCGACCAGTGCAACCATGGCCGCCCCACCTGGCGCCAGCTCAGTCTGCGTGAGATCGACGCCTTATTCATGCGCGGGCGCTAGTCCGTGCAAACCAAACACTTCGTCCAGTTGGTGATGCTATCGGCCCTTTGGGGCGCATCGTTCATGCTGATCCGCATTGCCAGCCCCGTGCTGGGGCCCAACGTGCTGGCTGCCATGCGCATTGGCATGGCCACGCTCACGCTGGCGGTCCTGATGCGCGCCATGCGCCACTCGTGGCCCATGGGACATTGGCGCGAATTGGCACTGATTGGCCTGCTGTCTGTGGCACTGCCCTTTTTGCTCTTTGCCTGGGCTGCATTGCAGCTGCCAGCAGGGTACAGCGCGCTGCTGAACTCAACCGCTGTGGTCTTCGGCTTGTTTGCCTCAACCTGGATGAAAGAAGACACCCTGACCCTGCGCAAGGTCATCGGGTGCATTTGCGGCTTTGGCGGCGTGATGCTGATCGTGGGCCTGGGGCCGGTCGAGCCGTCAAGCAAAGTGTTTCTGGCCGCGTTGGGCTGCGTCGCGGCATCGGCCTGCTACGGCATCTCGACCCCGCTGATGAAACGCGCCCTGAGCCGCATGGAACCTCTACAGATTGCCGCCGGCCTGCACGCCATGTCCCTGCTGATGCTCATACCTGGTGCCGCGTGGAGTTGGCCGCAAGCCCACTTCACACCAACCGCTCTGATGGCGGTGGCCATTATGGGAGTGGTTACCTCCGGCATTGCGTACTGGATGCACATCCGTATCCTGGCACATGTATCGCCCGTGGCCGCCATGAGCCCCACTTTCATGATTCCGGTATTCGGTGTCACCTGGGGTCACCTTTTCCTGGATGAGCAGCTCAGCACCGGCATTTTTGCGGGCGGTGCACTGGTATTGCTGGCCAGCGCCCTGATTACCGGCTTCAACCCCTGGCAAAAATGGCTGGACGTGGTGGATGCAAAGCCCTGAGCATATGAAATAAATAGTTGGTCCACACGTCAACGGCGGGCGCTGCACCCTCGTTGTAAGTAGGCCTCCACCTTCCGGAGTCGACCAACACGCTTTGAAAGGCATCTGACATGAACAAGCTTCTCGCAACCCTGATCGCTGGTTTTTTTGCTGCTGGCGCGTTTGCGCAAGCTCCAGCACCCGTAGCAAAACCTGCTCCGGTAGCGGTAGCGGCTCCTGCTGCAACTCCCGCCCCGGTAGCCGCACCTGCTGCCGCTGCACCAGCTGCCACTGCAAAAGCGGATGGCAAGAAGAAGGTCAAGAAGGCCAAAAAGGCCAAGAAGGTTGACGCAGCGAAGTAATGGTGCTGCCCTTGGGGCGCTCCAACCACGGCCCGCACACTGCGGGCTTTTTTTATCCCGACGGCGCACTCGTAAAATGACCGTCACATGATCGCGCCGCCGCCAATCCCCATTCCACTGTCCCGCAGCGCCCGCATACAAACCGAAATAGTCGCCCTGTGGCAACTGGCATGGCCCATTCTGGTGGGGCAACTGGCCAACGTGGGCATGGCTGTGGCCGATGTCTCCATGGCAGGCCACGCGTCTGCACAAGACCTGGCTGGTGTGGCGCTGGGATCATCCGTCTGGATGATCGTGGTCGTCACACTCATGGGTATCATGATGTCGGTCAACCCCACAGTGGCCCACTATGTTGGCGCCAAGCAGTTTGACCGCGTGCCGCACGTCGTGCGCCAGGCGCTCTGGAAAGGCCTAGGCGTGGGCGTAGTGGCCGTTGTGCTTGCCAACCTGTCCGTCCTTATTTTCGACAGTATGGATCTGGAGCCGGTGGTGCATGACGTTGCGGTGCGCTTTGTGCAAATCACCAGCGTGGGTCTGCCGGCATTTGCGTGCTACCGCGTGCTGTACGGCTATAGCGCCAGCCTGAACCAGACCAAGCCCATCATGGCGATCTCGCTCGTAGCCCTGCTGCTCAACGTGGTGCTGAACTGGATGCTGATTTTTGGTAACTGGGGACTGCCCAAACTAGGTGGCGTGGGCTGCGCCTGGGCCACCATGCTGTGCCTTTGGTTCAACCTGGGCGGTTTGTTGTGGTGGATGCAGCGCGCACCAGCCTACCGCAGCACCTGGCCATTTGACCAATTCGAGCCCCCTCACCGCGAAAAAATGCGCAGCCTGCTCAAGCTGGGTTTACCCATTGGCGTGACCTATTTTGCAGAAAGCAGCGCGTTCAGTTTGATCGCGCTGTTGGTGGCCAAATTTGGCAGTACCCAAGTGGCGGCGCACCAGATCGCATTGAATTTTTCGTCGCTCGTTTTTATGTTGCCGTTGAGCCTGGGCATTGCGCTACTCACGCGCGTGGGGCAGGCACTGGGCGCTGGCGATGCGCAGGCGGCGCGCTTTCGCTCCGGTGTTGGGGTAGCCACCTCCGTCGGACTGGCCGGCGTGTCCGCTCTGCTGATGGCACTATTCAACCGCGAAATTGCAATGGCTTACACGCCCGACACTGAGGTCGCAGGCGTGGCCGCTGGCCTGTTGTTGATGGCTGCGTTGTTCCAGGTGTCAGATGCGGCCCAGGTGTCCACCAGTTGCGCCATCCGCGGCTACAAGGTGACCCGCGCACCCATGGTCATTCACCTCACCGCATTTTGGATTTTCTCACTGCCGCTGGGCTGTGCGCTAGGTCTCGCGCCCAACTGGCTGCCCTGGCGCCCTGCCCAGCCCATGCAGGCGCTGGGCTTCTGGATTGCGCTGGTGGTGGGCCTGACCGTGGCCGCCGTCAGCCTGGCTATTCTGCTGCACCGGGTCGCATTACGCCCCGTGCGCCTCCCCACCGTTCTTCACGCTTGAAACCATGCCTTCCCGCAGCCACCTGACCACCATGCCGCCAGCCCTGATTGTGCTGACCCTGGCTTTGCTGCTGGGCATTCAGCCCATCACCACCGACCTGTATCTGCCGGCGCTGCCTGGCCTCACGCAAGAACTGGGGGCCAACATGGCACAGGCCCAGCTCACGCTGACCGCGCTGCTGCTGGCATTTGGCGTATCGCAGTTGTTTTGGGGCCCTTTGTCTGACCGCTTTGGCCGACGCCCCATTCTGCTTCTGGGCATGGCCGCTTACGTGGTGGCCTCAATCGGCAGTGCCTTTTCACCGACCATGGATTTGCTCATTGTCTGGCGCACGTTACAAGGCGTGGCCATGGGTGCGGGCGTAATGTGCGCGCGCGCCATCGTGCGCGACCTGTACGCACCAGCCCAGGGTGCCAGTGTCATG
>CAIYDK010000081.1 GCA_903924955.1 uncultured beta proteobacterium
AACAGAACTCGCCCTCGATGCTGCCCTCCATCCACGGCTCTTGCCGGTTCTGTGAGCCGACTTTGACGGTGGTTACGACACGTTTCAGCACCTGCTCTATCGGCTGCCCCGTGTAACTCATCTGCTGGAGCAGTGCGCCGGTGTACAGGCCGTTCCGGCCCTCGCCGTCAGCAGCCACACTACCGGGCCTCGTGGCGAACGAAATCAACGTGCCCGATGGAGCAGTGACCCTGGACAAGCCTTCACCGGTTGAACGAAAACTCCGTGAATACGGGTTGTTGCGACAGGCATCCAGAAACACAAGATTCAAGCGGGTCTTGGCGTCGGACAACACATCCATGATCTGCCTGATGGCCAGGCTCTGGTTGGGTACGTCTTCTTCACTCGCGATATCGGCATCAACAGCCGGCAGATAGTTCTCGCCCTTGATCTGCAGACCATGCCCGGCATAGAAGACCAAGGCCACACCGCCAGGAGCCAGCTTGGAGCGGAACTCACGCAGGGTGCTGCCGATCTGGCGGATGCCCAGGTTGCTGCGCTCAATCACGACGAAGCCCAGACTACGGAGCTTGGTCGCCATGTCCTTGGCGTCGTTGACCGGGTTCTTGAGCGGCGAAGTCTTGTACGTCCCATTGCCGATCACCAGCGCCACGCGGGATTCTTTGGGCTGAGCCTGCACGCTCACCGTGCCCGCCAGGCAGAGCAAGACGACCAGTTTGAATAGGTGGCGCAAATAGTTCATCACGGGTCCAAGTCTACTTCTGTATCCTGAAGTAAAAATCTCCACTCAGGCTGGTGTTCTCCCAGGGTGTCTGCAAGTTCTTGGTCTCATCCTGCACAGCACGTCGGACCTCCTTGAAAACCAACTCAATCGGCTTGTTCGGCGTCTGCATCGCACGAACCAGATGCTTGGTGTACGGGCTGTTGCGGCCATCACCATCGGCTGCCACCTTGCCCGGCGAAGTGGCATAGGCCACGATAGTGCCACGCGGTGCCTCCATGCTGGCCAGGCCCTTTGAGCCTGACCGGAAGCTCCTGCCGAAGGGGTCGTCCCTGCACGCATCGACGATCAGGATGTTCACAGCCTTCTGCGCCGTGCTCATCTTCTCAAGAATCAGGGCGACATCGAGACTCTGGTCCGAGACCTCATCCTCACGCTGAATGTCTGCATTGACGGGGATGAAGTAGTTACGGCCCCGTATCTCAATGCCATGGCCGGAGTAATAGACCAGACCTGTGTCGCTCGCCAGCAGCTTGTCACCGAACTGCCGGATCGCCGAGCGCATCTGGGTGAGGGATGCATCCCGAAGGTCGATGACCTCGAAGCCACTGCCCTTCAACGATCGGGAAACATCGTCAGCGTCATTGCGCGGGTTGTGGAGCGGGTGGATCTTGTAGGCAGCGTTGCCGATGACAAGAGCAACTCGCTTGCCGATGGAGGGAGAGGCTGCCTGCGCCAGGACAGTCGGCTGAGATTGCTTAAGTTGATCGTCCTGCTCGCGTTTCCGCATAACAGTCGCCTCCTCGGCGACACCAGGTCGAGTCTGCTCTTGAGCCTGATCCAACACACTGGCACCGGCCAAGGGATTCCCGAGTGGCCCTCCTAAGCGAGTAGGTTCGGATCCAACAAATCTGTCCGCGACCCAAATCCCTTCCAGCTGAATCGCTCCACTTGCGTCATACTGAATCCCCTTACCGTCGCGCCTATTTCCCTTGAATTCTCCGACATATTTCTGACCTCCAAGCCAGGTAAACGTCCCGCGACCGTATAAGACCCCGAAAATAAACTCGCCAACGTAACTGCTGCCATCGGGATAGGTCAGGGTTCCTTGCCAATTTGGCCTGCCATTTTGAAATTGGCCGACGTACCTCGAACCGTCAGCGTAGACTTCTTCGCCAAAACACTGATACTTGAGTATCCCAACCAAACATGGGGGCAAGTTAGTCTGTGCCTGCGCGAAGTTGCCGGACATCGCCAGCATAGCTGTTACCAACCCGTTGATAAGCCTTGAGATGGACATCGTGAACCTCAATTGATCTGAAACTCCAC
>CAIYDK010000082.1 GCA_903924955.1 uncultured beta proteobacterium
CAGCTTCAAATCCTTGGGAACGATGATGAATTGCGAGACGTTGCTTTGCGTAAAGATGCTGTCCAGCGGCAAATAGAAGCGCGGCACGCCAGAGCCCACCCAGGTGCTCACCGTCTGCACACCCGGTTCCTGCAGCAAGCGTTCTTCAATACGCTTTGTCGTGAGTTCGTTGGACGCAAATGACGTGCCCTCGGCATACCAGACATCCAGCAAGATCTCCGAACGTGCTGAATCCGGGAAGAACTGCTGTTGCACGCGCCCCATGCCGAAAATACCCAGCGCGAATGTCAACAGCATGATGCCGATGGTGACCCAGCGGTGCTCCACGCACCAGTTCACCGTTTTGCGAAACGTGTTGTAAAACGGCGTATTGAACAGCTCGTGCGGCTCATCACCCGCATCGTGCGGCTTGATTTTCAGGATCACGGTGCCCAGGTAAGGGACAAAGTAAACAGACACCAGCCAGCTCAGCACCAGCGCCATCACGGTCACACCAAAGATGGCAAAGGTGTACTCACCAGTGGATGACTTGGCGATGCCGATGGGCAAAAAGCCAACCGCCGTGATCAGCGTGCCCGTCAGCATGGGCATGGCGGTAATTTCGTAGGCAAAGCTCGCCGCACGCACCTTGTCCCAGCCCTCCTCCATCTTGCGCACCATCATTTCCACCGCAATGATGGCGTCATCCACCAGCAAACCCAGGGCGATGATGAGGGAGCCGAGCGAAATCTTGTGCAGGCCAATACCCCAGTAGCCCATGCCCAGGAAGGTCACCGCCAGCACCAGCGGAATCGTGATGCCCACCACCAGGCCGGGACGCATGTCGACGTAATAGCGGTTGTACCAGTGGGTGCTGTCATTGCGCTTATGAATCCCCAGGCTGATAAAACTCACGGCCAGCACAATGCCAATCGCCTCAATCAGCACACCGACAAATTCGTTGACCGACTTGGCCACCGCAGCGGGCTGGTCCTGCACCTTGACCAGATGGATACCCGCAGGCAGCGTCGCGTCAATCTTTTCGGTGGCAACCGCCAGCGCTTTGCCCAGGGCAATGATGTCGCCACCCTTGGACATAGACACCCCAAGGGCGATAACCTGCTTGCCCTGGTGGCGCACTTTCAGTAGGGGCGGATCGACGTATTCGCGCTTGATGTCGGCAATATCGCCCAAACGGAGTTGGTTGCCCGAACTACCCCTGATCGGCATGTCCCGCAGCTGTTCGACTCCCTGAAACTGTCCCGCCACCCGCACCTGCACCACGTCCAGCGGCGTCTGGATAGCACCAGCGCCCTCCACTGCGTTTTGCTGGCCCAACTGCGCCAGCACCTGGTTCATGTCCAGTCCCAGTTGCGACAAGCGCTTTTGGGAAATCTCGATGTACAGTTTTTCGTCCTGCACACCCATCAGCTCCACCTTGTTGACATCGGTCACGCGCAGCAGTTTCTGACGCACATCGTCGGCAAAGGTCTTTACCTCGGCATCCGAGAAGCCATCAGCCTCCAGTGCGTAAATGACGCCAAATACATCGCCAAACTCGTCGTTGAAGAAGGGCCCCTGAACGCCCGCAGGCAATGTAGCCCGGATGTCGCCAACCTTCTTGCGCACGGTGTACCAGGTGTTCGCGACATCGCTTGCTTTGGTCGAGTCTTTAACCTGGAACAGGATGGTGGTCTCGCCCGGCTTGGAGTAACTGCGAATCTTGTCGGCGTTGGGCACCTCCTGCAAGGTGTGCTCCACCTTGTCGGCCACCTGCTCCGCCATCTGCTGCGCGGTGGCACCAGGCCAGAAGGCGCGCACCACCATCAACCGGAAAGTAAACGGCGGATCCTCGTCCTGCCCGAGTTGAAAGAACGCATTGGTGCCCAGCACCATCAGCACAATCATCAAAAACCGTGTCAGCGGCGCATGGTCAATCGCCCAGCGCGACAGGTTGAACCCCTTTTCAGGGTGCAGGTGTTGGTCTTTCATGGTGCGCTCACTTCGCTGCAGGCGCTACTGATTGCATAGCTGGCTGCGCAACGTTGACGGGGGCTACAGGCGATTTTTCCTTGTAAACAGTGACCTTCTGGCCCGGCGAGAGCACATGCACACCGGCCGATACCACTTGCATGCCGGGCTGCAAGCCGCCAGCAACAATCACATCATTGCCATCGGCCGTGGCAATCTGGATGGGCTGCAGCTTGACCGTCATGCTGGTCGTATCGAGCACCCACACAGCGGACGATTGGCCGTCCTGGCGCAGCGCGCTGGTGGGCAATTTGATGACCTGGACACCACTGCGGTCCAGCGCCTGCGGCACCACCGACACGGTGGCGCCCAGCGCCAAAGCATCCTTGGTGGGCAGCGAAACCTTCACACCAAAGGTGCGCGTAACCGGGTCCGCGCTGGCGGCCACCTCGCGCACCAGCCCGTGGATGGGCGTCTGCGCACCCCAGGCCCGTACGTCCACACCCGAGCCCATCCTGATTTGAGCCACCTTGTCTTCAGGCACTGAAAAGACCACATCGCGCGGACCGTCCTGGGCTATGCGCACCACGGGCGTGCCGGCAGCTACGACCTGCCCCATCTCGGCGTCCACTGACGTAACCACTCCCGACACGTCGGCCACCAGCGTGGTGTACGCCGCCTGATTGCCCTGTGCAGAACCTTGCGCCTGGGCCTGGTCCAGTTGCGCCTGAGCGGCTTTCAGAGCAGCGTCACGGCGCTCCAACTCTGCACCGCTGATGAAATTCTGGTCGCGCAATTCTTTGTAGCGCTTGAAATCGGCTGCTGCCAGATCGCGATTGGTCAATGCGGCTGCCACTTGCGCCTTGGCCGCCTGAACGGCCAACTGGTAGTCTTGCGGGTCCAGTTGCGCCAGGATCTCCCCAGCTTTCACCCGCTGACCGAGTTCCACCTGCCGGCGCACGATCTTGCCGCCCACCCGAAAACCCAAGCGGGACTCCACCCGTGCCCGCACTTCACCGGCAAATTCGCCGCCCGCTCGCATACCTTCCACCCCCACCGTCAAAACTTTGACAGCGCGAATGGGCTCTTCGGACGGAACGGGGCGTGAGCACCCGCTCAACAGGACAGTGGCAGCAACAAGCGTCAGCGCGGCGGGAAGGAGTTTGGTGTGCATGGCAAGACGTAGATGAAGTGAGCAGCTAAGGAAATTATTTAATGACCGATGGGTTAGTAATTTAGTTTAACCCATAAACCTTGTCAACTGCAGGGGGCAATTTGCCGGCTCAGACAGGC
>CAIYDK010000083.1 GCA_903924955.1 uncultured beta proteobacterium
GCACTTCGGGAATGCTTCCCGTCCCTCGTGTCGAGTCCAGCCGTGCCTGAAACACCGAGCCATCGCCACGTTGCAAGGCCAGTTCCAACCTCGCCTCCCGGTCGTTCCCTACCACCCCTGTCAAATGCCGAACCCAGCGATCTCGATCCGCCGGAATGACTAAGGAACCGAACCGCTTTTTTAGTAATAGCTTGCGCTCCATGTCCAGCAGCGCGGTGCCGGTCAGGTTGATCGCCTCGATGATGCCGTCGGCAGTGAGCGTGATATAGCCGACCGGGGCGAACTCATAGAGGTCCGAGTAACGGTCTCGTGATTCCTCCAAGGCACTTTGCGCTTGGCGTAATGCGTCGTTCTGCATCTCCAGCTCGATCTGGTGCACCTGTAGTTCAAGCAGCACCCTGTGGGTGTCGTCCGCGCCGAGCACGAGTCCAGGTGCGCGTCTCGCCAGTTCTGCCTCTGCCTTCGCGCGCAGTTGTCCTTTGCGATCCTGCTCGTTGTCGTCCGGGTTCATGGCTTTTCCAATAGCTCAATGGCCGCCATCGCCAGCAGGATCAATTCCGTACTTCCTAGCGCCGTCACAATGCGGCGTGCGTTGAGCACCATGCGGCGCGGGCCGAGGCTAGGGAAGTCGTGTTCCACGACGTAGCCGTCCATCACCTGATTTTGCGGCAGGATGTCTTCAAGCAGTTCGCGCAAGGCCGGAATGTTCCACTGGCCGTTGCCCAACTCGTAAATCTTGCGCCCCACGGTTTCTGCCGCAGCCACTCCGAAGTGCCGGTAGAACGACCGGCTGGCGGAGACTACCTGTAACGCACTGTCGAGAACGATCAGCGGCTCGCTGACCGTATTGATGATGCCTTCGGCCAGTCCCTGAGCACGCTGCACGGAATCACTGGCAAGCTTGAAAGCGGTTACCGTGGTGAAGGTCAGTACCACGCCGGCGATCACGTTGTCTAGCGTTCGGTAGGGCTGCATCCGCGCCAGATACCACGCACCGTCTTCTGTGCGTACTTCGCGTTCGAAGGGGATCAGGGTATCGAGCACGTTCTGTAGTTCGGCCAGCAGGTCGTCGCCGGCGATGTTCGACTTGATGTCGGCCAAACGGCGGGCAATGTCGGATGCAATCAGGGGGTAAACCTTTGTCGCCGCCGGTGTAAAGCGCCGGACTGCCAGTTGGCGGTCGAGAAAAATGGTGCCGGTGTTGATGCTGTCCAGCAGGTTTTTCATATCGTTCTGTATGTCGCTCAGTTGCTCGATCTTGGCGTTCAGCTCCGAATTCACCGTGATCATTTCTTCATTGAGCGATTGCAGTTCTTCTTTGGAGGTCTCCAGCTCTTCATTGGACGATTGGAGTTCCTCGTTGGTGGATTGCAATTCTTCGTTCGTGGATTTGAGTTCCTCGTTGAACGCCTGCTGCTCTTCGCTGGATGCCTGCTGGCTCTCCCTGGCATAGGCGAGTTCGCGTTCCAGTTGCTCGACGTGCTTCTGTTCTTGTGTTTCGATGGCGCTCTTGCCGCCTTTGCCGCTTCGTCGTCCAGTTGCCGGTTTGATCGCAGCCTTGTCAGACCCGACAACATCATGAAAGCTCACCAACAAAAGATTGCCGTCGGCACCGACACTTGCAACGCCCTGCTGCGTTGGCAGCCGCCGCACGCTGAAGCGCACCGCCGAGAACCCGCCATTGGTCTTCACCGATACCTCCCGGTTCAATGTCGGCATATCGTGAGCGGCCATATCGAGGAGGGTGGCGCGCAGGTCGAGTTGCAGACCTTCGCGGGCCATGTCGATCACGTTGAGTGTGGCCTGGCCGGGGGCGGGACGCAGGAAGCGGCCGGTGTCTCCATAAACGTAGAGAATGTTGCCCTTGAGGTCGGTGACGACCGAGGCCGGTGCGTAGGATTGCAGCAACACGCGCCGGGCCAACTCATCAAAGTTGGC
>CAIYDK010000084.1 GCA_903924955.1 uncultured beta proteobacterium
ATGGGAACAACCAGTTGACCACGACAGGCTGATTGGTGAAGTCATTGTGGGGCACTTCTGGCCGCAATCGGTGGTTGCAGGTGAGCGCACCACCGCCTGGGCACTGGGCACTGGGCTGAAAATGAGGTTTTAGAGCCCAGCAATTAGGTAGTGATTGCGGTGCTGCGCGGTGCTGCAAGGCCTCTTTGCAGATCCTGCCGGTGCACCTGCTGTGGCGCAAACAGCGTTATCAACGCGTCCATGAGGTGGTGCGCTTTGGGCGAGTGGTCAGCGCCAAAGTTGCACACATACACATCCAGCGTCACTGCTGCCTGTTCCGGCCAGGTGTGCACGCACAGGTGGGACTCGGCCAGCAACACTGTCGCCGTCACCCCACCAGGTCCGTGGGGCGAGGTGGGGAAGGTGTGTGCCAAGTGGTTGACTACCTGCAGGTCGGCCGCGTGCACCGCGTGCAGACAGTGTGCTAGCAGGCGCGGGGCATCCGTCAGCCAAGAGATGTCACACTGACAGTGGCTGAGATCGGCGATAAGGTGCAAGCCTTGCATGCCGTCAACTGTAGAGTATTTTTATTCCCAACCAGTCGGGTCGCGCCCACCAGTAAAATAGAACGTTTACACCACGCCCCAACCCTTTCGGAGTTGATTCCCCATATGGCCCACACCCAAAACACCCTCCTCATGGCAAGCGCCATCCGTGCCCTCGCCATGGATGCTGTGCAACAAGCCAACTCTGGTCATCCTGGTGCGCCCATGGGCATGGCCGACATGGCCGTGGCCCTGTGGGGCCAACACCTGCGCCACAACCCGGCCAATCCGCTCTGGGTTAACCGCGACCGTTTCGTGCTTTCCAATGGGCACGGCTCCATGCTGATATATGCGCTGCTGCACCTCACTGGGTACAAGCTGCCCATGGCTGAGCTGAAGAATTTCCGTACCCTGCACAGCAAAACCGCCGGTCACCCCGAAGTGGGCGTAACCCCCGGTGTAGAAACCACCACCGGACCGCTCGGGCAGGGCATCACCAATGCAGTGGGCATGGCGCTGGCAGAGAAGCTGCTGGCCAGTGAGTTCAACCGCGACGGCCACGCCGTGGTGGACCACCACACCTACACTTTCATGGGCGACGGCTGTCTGATGGAAGGTATCAGCCACGAAGCGGCATCGCTGGCCGGTGCATGGAAGCTCAACAAGTTGATCGCCCTGTATGACGACAACGGCATTTCCATCGACGGTCAGGTCGGTCCCTGGTTCTCGGACAACACCGCACTGCGTTTTGTGTCCTATGGCTGGAATGTGCTTGGCCCGATTGATGGGCACAACGCCGAACTGGTGGCGAGCACCCTCGGCGAAGCCAAGAAATCCACCGAACGTCCAACGCTGATCATTTGCAAGACGCACATCGGCAAAGGCAGCCCAAACCGCGCCAACACCTCCAAGGCGCACGGGGAGCCGCTGGGGGCCGAAGAGATCAGGCTCACGCGCGAAGCCATTGGCTGGAACTATCCTCCCTTTGTAGTTCCCAAG
>CAIYDK010000085.1 GCA_903924955.1 uncultured beta proteobacterium
AGTTGACTCAGCATCAGGGGCCGAGACTGTAATCCTCCTTATCGAGCTGAGGGACTGGCTTTGCCAGCCCAAGTTCTTCACGCATTCGGTCAATGGTTCGGTGCAGCTCGAGGATCATCGTAGGCAGATCCATCTGTTGTTCACCGTGTTGGTGTGCAGGGTGGATCAGCGTGTTGTCACTGTCCTTGAGGTAATTCACTTTCATGGTTTTTCTCGCATGTGTTGGTGGTGGTTGATTGATTGGCTGTCTATCGTCAAAACGATCTCGTCTTGGATAGGCGGAAAAACGGCAAGGACTTCTAAAGAAGTTTTACCGAACTTCTAGAACTTCTGGAGAACGCTGTCAGAACTTCTGAAACGTCAGGAGGACTTCTAAACAAGGCCCGAAGAACTTCAGGCAACTCAAGAAGTACGGACAATGCTCAGCAGCAGCATCCGTTGTGATTGGTGTTAGCGGCACGATCGTCGGACGCCGTGAATTGCAGTTGCAGAGATCTAGCGGCTGCCAATTGCGGACGTGTTCGGCTGATCTAATCGCTGGATCCGTGAAGTACTTCCTTCGCCGAGTACAAGTCTCGGGTGCTCTGTCATTTTTCGAAGAAGCGGCCGGACGAACGCCTGAACTACTCGGGTCTGATGAGTTCGGCTCCATGTTGGGCGGATCGTTGCCGTAGACATCTTGATTACTTCTCGCAGAAGCGCCGGATGGCGCCTGCAACAATCAGGTCTGATCAGGCCATGTCCACATCGGTTTGATATCTGTCCCCAAGACGGGGCAGTTTGGCTCAGGATCTGCAATGAACAACGGCTCAATGGTCAATAGCCTTGAAAGACGCACCCTACCTGTCTACACTGACTGTCCCGAATGTGTAATGTGTGAGGTGTGAAGTAGAACTCAAGACACACAAGGCAGCTTGAGAAACTTTGGCGATAGGGAAGTCAACCGGACAGACCGGAGTCCGGGTGCCCGAACACACGCATGGCGTGTTGCAATGCCAAGGCCGAAGACCCGATTAGTTCCAGGGGAGGGTACCCCGGGGGGTACTTCGGATTTCGGCCACTACCATGTCAGTCCTGCAACCGTACCCATTTTGCAGAATTTGCCCAACCCTGCGGGCTGAACAGAATTGCGAAACTGCCGACCGAGAGGGATCTTGGAGACTGCATCGACAACTCATTCCGTCAGCCGCTGCTTAGCTCTGGTGGCCAATAGGCGACTACCCCTTACGGCCACCGCAAAGCCAGCACGGTGCGCTGTTGAGCAGAATCCACATCTGCACGCCAGCGCATTGACCAACACTTGAAGACCTGACGATGTAACTCCCGACACCTGAGCGGAGCGGCTATTTAGAAAACCTCCAGAGTGTCGGCACTCAGATTTTCAACTTGCGCTTGCGAACGGAGCGAAATCTGCGAAGTGTCAATATCCATGCGGTTTAGCGCTGGTTGTTTGGGGGCAGCGGACTCAGCGAATTGTGCGAAATGTGGCACATCCCCTTCCGGCGAATCGACCTCAGTTCGCTGAGTTCGCACATTTCTCGCAGGCTCCATATCAGCTGTAGACTGGCATGAAACATCACATTCCGCAGAATTCGCAGAATTCGCAGAGTTCGCAGAGTTCGCCATGCTGAGTGGGTAAGCGGACGGTGCGCAAGGCCTGTAAACCTTGGATGGTGAACCTGGTTGTCCTTTGGGGCGTGGCACGGTCACTACTTCAATGGCGGGGGGACTGGCCATTATCAACTCGTCCAACGCCTTATCTAGCGTAGTCTTGTTAACGTGACCGCCAAAGCAACCCTTGGTCAGTTCCGTGCGCGTAGCCTGACCGTGTGTGGCCAAGTAGATGACGATGCGCTGCACCATGTTGGTGGTCGCCGCTGCGCCCGCTTCATCAACCGCGCTTTGGAATATGAACTTCACCGAATCGACCCAGTACCGCACCCAGGCCATGGCGGCATTGATGTGCGCTATTGCAATCACGCTGGTCTGGTCGGTAAGCGCAAACAGCATCGCCAGGCGCAGCAGCATGGGTGCGCGTCGGTCCAGCAAACCAGTGATGTGCTCACCTGACGACCTGTCCCGCAGTTCACCCCGGTACAGACTCTCATACAGCGATCTCGCATCTGGTGAAAACGCCATGCGTATCACGTCTTTGTCCACATAGCGATCAGCACCCGCAAAACGCAAGACCTGCGCGACACGGTCGGCCAGCGCCTCCACAACGTACATAGGCGTGGGCTCCGGGAACGGTACGACCTTGTCACCTTCAGCCCAAAAGAAAATGAACCGGTTTGCAAAACCATTGGTTAACTCCCGCTTGTGCATCAACTCGCGTAACTCAGAGGGTGTGATATCTCCAATGATGGAGATATGGGGATCACTGGCCCACACCGGACAAGTTTTCACAGCAGGCTTAATGCTAGTGCCGTCCCACGCATCTCGCAGTGCTCCACTTAAGGTATTGCCGTCACGTTTGCTCTGGTGCAGCACGTTGGAAAACTCCGACTCAACTACCAACAGGCGCTTGTCCTCGATCGCTGGAACTTCGTTCTTGCCGTCTCTATAGCCATCATGGATCATCAGCGCCAGACCTTCGCGAGTTGACAACCCGCCACTGTGAACTTGAGGCACCAGCAGGCCATTGATCGCCTGTAAAGCGTTGTGAATGCGGTAGATCAGCTTCTTGGCGGTGCCTTTGCGCCCACGACTGGATCTGCCCACATGAACCAGAAATAGTCGCGCGTGGTTACGGTCGTCGCCAATCGGAAAGTACGGCCCGCGCCCCAGCGCAGCACCCAGATAGGCTAGCGCGGAGGCGGCAACGGCGTAGCCATTGGCCTCCGTGTTGTTGCTGCCCGCTTGGGCTATATCCCCTACGAGCCCATAAAGGCACGCGGGATCAGGGCGGGGTGCATTGCGATGGGTGTCGGCAAGGGCATCTTCCAATGGGACAGTAGACAACGCATTACTGGCGATAGCAGGCACTGAACTGAGAGCGGCCTCAATACAGCGCTTGACTGCATGCAGCCCCGAAAGTTGGTGTAGGTCATTGAAGTCGGTTGCCTTTTCTGGTCGGTTGGCTCCAAAGTCAGGTGCTGCCAGATAGCCACCAACCGCCGCAGCAGCAGATCGTGCCTTGGTCATACCGGGGTTACCTTCGGTCTGATAGTCGTCGTCGGCTGCTATGACAATTTTCAAGTCGGGATGGTGGGCGTACAAATCCAGCGCCACCCGTTCTAGATTACCTGCATTGAAGGCCACTGCCACTTGGTAGCCCGTTGCCTCATGGAGGCTCGCACCGGTTGCATACCCCTCACAAATGAGCAGCACCCCTGGTGATCCACGTAAGCCGTGAAAGCACCCCTTCACTCTACCGCCAGTTAGAAACCGCTTGTCTCCATCCGGGGTGATGGTCTGTAGACTGTGCAGTGTGCCTGTCGAGTCGTATAGAGGAATAAGCAAGTTGTCACCCGCTTGACGGATGCCATAGGCCTGCACATCCTTGGTGGTCAGATACGGGTGGCTGATGCAGATGGGTGCCTCATCAAACACAATGGCGGCCGCCTTAGCTGCTCCAGCATGGCGCTGCGCTTGTTCACTATCACGCAGAGCTTTGAGGGACTGCAACCGGTCCTGATAGGCAACACGTTCTGTCTGCGTCATCTCGCTGGTAGACTTG
>CAIYDK010000086.1 GCA_903924955.1 uncultured beta proteobacterium
CCGAAGCCTGAAGAATCAGATCCAGGGTGGCTCACGAACTTACGTGGTTTGTGATGAGGTGCGGGTTGTCGCTTACTACGCACTGGCTTCTGGCGCTGTTACCACGACGCAAGCCACAGGTCGGTTTCGCCGCAACATGCCAGACCCCATTCCAGTCGTGGTTCTGGGCCGCTTGGCTGTTGACCAATCGCTGCATGGCAAGGGTTTTGGTCGTTCTTTGATTCGAGATGCCGGCATGCGCGTCATCCACGCAGCCGACGCTATTGGCATCCGAGGGATGACAGTTCACGCTCTGTCCGATGACGCAGCCTCCTTTTATGAAAAAGTCGGCTTTGAGCCTTCGCCACTGGATCCGCACTTGCTGATGATTACCTTGGCTGACCTCGTCGCCGCTGGTGGGGAGTTGCCAACTGCCTGATCGGCGCCTGCTGTCACTGAGCGGCTTATAGCAGCCACGGCCATTAATCGCTTCAACTGCTCTGGCTGTGAGACCGGGGGGCTTCCAGCGAAGCGCTTGAGGTTTTCTCTCAGTGAACCTGCCCCTACACTGCGCACCATGCAAATTTGGCACACCGCGACGGCAGTTTTCGTCTTCTTCATCTTCATGCTTGCGGCGCTGTCCTATCTTGGCGGGCTCCAAAATCGACAAAAGCGCCAAGGTTTTGCCTGTCGCCCCACTCAAGACGTGGCGCTCCCTGCTCTGAGCACCGCTTTCTCCCGTAAGAAGCCAGCATGGGTGATGCTCGAAGTGCTGCGCATCAAAGCCCTGATGGGTAAAAATGCCGGTTGCCGCAAAGTGGCTGACACCTTCAATCGGCTGCATACGCCCATGAGTGTCGGGAAGTCATTTGTCAGCGACGCCATTAAAACGCATCAATATCTATTGCTCAATATCTCTCGCGAGCTGCGCGACAAAAGACCAAGACCTACCCAGATCAACGCCGTCTGGGGCCTTGACTTGACATTTGTGCGTGAGAGTCAAAGCACTCAACGCACTATTTTTGGCGCTATCGACCACGGATCGCGCGTTTGCACGCGACTTGTGATGATTTTGAACAAACGCAGTTGGACCCTGATCGGGCATTTGTGCCTTGCCATTGGCGAGTTCGGCAAACCCGACGCCATCCGAAGCGACAACGAAGCCGTTTTCAATAGCACGGTGTTTCGAACGTTTCTGAAACTGGCCGGAATTCGTAAGCAGTCAATCCCAATTTGTGCCCCTTGGTGTAACGGACGGATCGAGAGCTACTTTGGACGCATCAAGCCTTTGCTCAAGCAGCTCGACATTTACAGTACCTGGGGATTGCAGAATGCCTTGAATGAAATCAGGCAGTTTTTCAACCACGTTCGCACGCATCAAAACCTCTATGGCTTGACACCAGCAGAGTCATGGCAGGGATTCGTGTCAACTGACATTCAGACACCACCGAAATCAGTCAAACTGGTCCAGGCATTGGATGGTCTCTTGGTGGGTTATCACATTCGCAGGTGACGCACGAACGGATTCAATTCAACTGTCCGACTATTCGGGGGATTTACCCTGTTTGCTTGAAATGCTTAGCCACATTAAGGAATTTAAACATACTATTTCATTACCAAAAGTAATGATTAATTTCACCAGTCACCCCTGAAACTTTTCGAATTTGCATCATTTGATGCATGGTGCAGTGAGTCGGACACTTGGACATGTCACTCTGATGGAGCGCGAAATGTCAAACCTTGAAGGTCAGTTCAAGATGATCGAGCATTCCTATGGCCAGGACGTTCTCAACCTGGTGCTCGCCAGAGGGTATCTGGCGAAGTTGCTGAACAACGAGGCAGTGATCCGCTTTTTGACGCAGAGCCATTCAGAACTTTTGACTGAATTTGCCAATATCGTCAATGCGACATCACTGGACAAGTAGGCGATGCAAGGGGACGGTCATACAAAATCTGCGTCACCTGCCATCCCGATCGACACTTCTTCAGACGCATTGACCTCAGATTCACGGGATGGCGCCGATGGGTCGACGAGTCATCGCAATGCGCCTCAGCCCGATCGCGCTTGCCTTCGTGGCTTGGTTGGGGAAGTCGCGCTTGTCGGCAGCGAGGGGACAGAAACCAACGCCTATGCAATTGCAGCCAATTTCATGGCGTATTTGTCTTGTGCGATTGGGCGCAGTGTCTATGTGCCGATCGGCAACACCTGGCATCACACACGGCTTTTTTGCTTACACATCGGACGCTCAGGCCGCGGGCGCAAGGGTGATGCCTTGTCGCTCGTCATGCGAATTGATCAGGCACTGCGCCAGCTGAACGAGTCGTTCGCACCGCAGATCCACCGAGGCGGACTTTCCAGCCGGGAGGGCCTGGTTGCCCTGATGCACGATGGTTTCAGCCAGGGACGGCTGGAGGTCGCGCCGATCAATGACAAGCGTTTGTGGGTCATCGAGTCGGAATTTGCCAACGTCCTTCATCAGAATCGGCGGGGTGGCAACACGCTCTCCGCTGCACTTCGAGACTGTTGGGATGGGGTTTGCCTCAAACCAGCCACCAAATCCAATCGCCTGTACGCGAGTCATCCCCATGTTTGCCTCAGTGGTGCCATTTCTCCCGGCGAGTTGAGCGCTCTGATGACGGCGCGGGAATTGACCAACGGCTTTGCCAACCGGTTCCTGGTGATCTGGGCCGAGCGTTCGCAGATCTTGCCGTTCCCGAAAACAACTCCCCAGTCGACGGTTGAATCACTGGCGCATCGGACGCTGGAGGTGCTCGAATTTGTCGACGCTGATCAGCATGGCAACCGGGACCGACTGCGGATGGAGCTTTCAGCGCAGGCGCAGTGGCGCTACGCACAGCTTTATCGTTTGGAACTCAACGAGGACGTCGGCAGCGATCTTGTAAACGCAATGCTTGAACGTCGTGCGCCGATGCTATTGCGTCTGGCCATGCTTTTTGCGGTTGCCGATCTTCAATTGCGGATCGACATTGAACACATTGATGCGGCGATGGCCTGGATGCGCTATGCGACGGCGTCCATCCGGTATGTATTTGTGAGTGCCGCCGACGAAGCCAAGATGTCACGGACTCGTGATCTGTCGCGCCAGATTCTGGCGTTCGTTCGGGAGCGAAAGAAGGCGACGCGCAGCGAAATCAGTGTCCAGTGTCTTCGGGGACGGGCGCCAAAAGCGCAAATTGATGCGGCCATCGAGCATCTGCTCACCGCCACACCGCCGACGATTTGCGTCGAGTTTCTTCATCGTAATTCAGAGACTCCCGGCACCGCCACCCGGATCTATCGCTCGTTGGAGGCAACCAAATGACAAGCCAATTGATCTTGACCGCATTGCCTGAGGTCATTTCGCAGATTTCGCAGGCCATAAATCGCGTGTAAGTCATTACCTCGAAACACAATTCGCAGATTTCGCACATTTAGCGTTGCTGGATAGACGGCAGCAACGTGAGTTCCAAAGGGTCACTCCCGCACGTTCTCTAATATTTGAGAGCAAGCTCAACACTTCTCTTTGACATTTTATGCTCAAATAGGCATAATACGAAGATGACCAAGCAGCCCCGCAAGCCCCTCAAATGGATTGGCTCGGCCAAGCGCGATCTCGATGCAATGCCTGAAGACGTGAAAGACGTGTTCGGACACGCCATCGACCTTGCACAGGCGGGGGGCAAGCACCAGGACGCCAAGGCAATGAGCGGGTTCGGTTCTGCCGGCGTACTGGAGGTGGTCGAAGATTTTCGCAGTGACACCTATCGGGCTGTCTACACGGTCAAGTTCGCTGGATGGGTTTACGTCCTGCACTGCTTCCAGAAGAAGTCCAAAAGTGGGATCAAGACACCGAAAGAAGATATGGATCTGATTAACGCCCGCCTGAAGGCCGCGAAACAGGATTTCGAGACCTGGAAGATGCAGCAAGGAGCACCAAGATGAACAAGAACAACGAAATTGCCATTGAGGTAGGTAGCACGAACGTCTACGCCGATCTGGGTTATGCCGACGCGGCCGAGATGCAGCGCAAGTCTCAACTCGCCGGCGAGATTGCCCGCGCAATCAAAGCGCGCCACCTGACTCAGGATGGGGCCGCAGAGTTGCTCGGCATCGACCAATCCAAGGTGTCGCGAATCACTCGGGGCCAATTCCGCGGTGTGAGCGAAGCCAAGCTGCTTGAGTTGGTGACGAAGTTAGGCCACGACGTCAGAATCGTCATCGGACCGGTGCGCCGGCGCGCGGGCAAGATTGAGTTGCAATTCGCCTGAGTTGACGAGCGCCGTCACGCTTGGAGTTGAGAAAACAGGGCCAAATTCAGGCGAC
>CAIYDK010000087.1 GCA_903924955.1 uncultured beta proteobacterium
ATTCCGCCACCTGGGCATCTCAGGAAAGAGAGCAATTGTATCAAAAATATTAGCCAAACCAGCGGCTTGCTGGACGAAGTCGAAGGAATAGTTCAGGGACACCGCGATGGCCATGGATTCGTGTCCCGTGATGACGGTGCGCCAGACATTTATTTGCCGCCGAATGAGATGCGGGCTGTGCTGCACAAGGATCGCGTCAAGGTGCGCATAGTGCGCAGCGACCGCAAGGGCCGACCCGAGGGGCGCGTGGTCGAGATATTGGAACGCTCAAAACTGCCCATTATTGGGCGGTTGCTCCAGGAAAGCGGTGTTTGGCTGGTGGCACCAGAAGACAAGCGCTATGGACAGGATGTGTTGATCCCCAAAGGCGCCACCAGCGTCGCTAAAGTGGGTCAGGTGGTGGTGGTCGAATTGGTGGAGCCGCCTGCGTTGTTTGGGCAACCGGTTGGGCGTATCAAGGAAGTCCTGGGCGAAGTGGATGACCCCGGGATGGAGATTGAGATCGCCGTTCGCAAATACAGCGTTCCACATGAGTTTTCCGAAGCATGCATAGCTTTGGCACGGACCCTGCCAGATAAGGTTCGAGCGCAAGATCAAGTCAATCGCATTGATTTGACCGACGTGCCTTTGGTCACCATTGATGGGGAAGATGCACGAGACTTTGATGATGCCGTGTACTGCGAACCTGCGTCAAAAGGTCGAGGGAAGTCAGCGATCAAAGGGTGGCGGCTGTTGGTCGCCATCGCAGATGTAAGTCACTATGTGGGGACCGGTTCGGCGATTGACATTGACGCCTATGACCGCGCCACGAGCGTATATTTCCCGCGTCGGGTAATCCCGATGTTGCCGGAAAAATTGTCCAACGGCTTGTGCTCGCTCAATCCGGAGGTTGAACGTTTGTGCATGGTGTGTGACATGTTTGTGACGGCTGACGGTGTTGTTGAGGCTTATCAGTTCTATCCGGCTGTGATGTGGAGTCATGCGCGTTTCACGTATACCGAGGTGGCTGCAATCTTGGGCAATACCCGTGGCCCAGAAGCCATACGACGCAAAGACCGGGTTGGTGATTTGCTTAACCTGCACGGCGTTTACCAGTCGTTGGTTAAATCCCGGCAAAAGCGCGGCGCGGTTGATTTTGAAACTACGGAGACCCAGATCGTTTGCGATGAAAACGGGCGAATTGAAAAGATCGTGCCGCGTACCCGCAACGTGGCACACCGTGTGATTGAGGAGGCCATGCTGGCTGCCAATGTATGTAGTGCAGATTTTATTGCCCAAAGCAAGCATCCAGGGTTATTCAGGGTTCATGAAGGCCCGACCCCGGAGAAAAAGGAAATATTGCAAAATTACTTGAAGGCCACTGGCATTGGAATGACCATCAGTGATGACCCTTCACCAGGCGAGTTCCAGGCAATTGCTGAAGCGACTAAAGACCGTCCGGATGCACAACAAATTCATTCGATGTTGTTGAGATCCATGCAGCAGGCTATTTATACGCCAACCAATAGTGGCCATTTTGGTTTGGCCTATGACGCGTATACCCATTTCACCAGTCCTATTCGCCGCTATCCGGATTTACTGGTGCATCGGGTGATCAAGTCGATTCTTGAAAAAACGAGATACCAGTTACCGGCTTTGCCAACCCCTGGGGAAGCACATGCGAAATTGGCGCGCCGCCTTGAGAGGGGAGCAACTTCTCGGGTTGGTGTGGCTAAGCAGACTCCCAAGAAAGCCAATGCTGAAGGCATGGCTTGGCTGGCTGCAGGTTTGCACTGCAGTGCTAACGAGCGAAGGGCGGATGAAGCCAGTCGCGACGTGGAGGCGTGGTTGAAATGCAAGTACATGAAGGAGCATCTGGGAGAGGAGTACGGAGGTGTGGTGACCGCTGCAACCAGTTTTGGCGTGTTCGTGACGCTGGATGCCATGTATGTCGAAGGCTTGGTTCACATCACGGAATTGGGTGGTGAGTATTTCCGTTTTGACGAAGCACGCCAGGAGTTGCGTGGGGAGAGGACAGGTACGCGTTATGCGATTGGTACGCGTGTCCGCGTTCAGGTTAGTCGTGTCGATCTGGATGGTCGAAAAATCGATTTCCGTCTTGTACATGAGGGCGACGGTTTGGTGTCGCGCGCAATGTTGGACAAAGATATTGGTCGCGATTCGAAACTGCGGGCGGCTTCGGGGGAATGTTTTGATTTGGAGGTGGGTGCGCGTGCAGTGTCTTTTACAGCCGAGTCACGCAAGCGGCCTACAGGTAAGTCGACTCGAACGAGCAAGTCGATGCAAAAACCTGCGTCGCAGAAGAAAGCACCCAGGAAACGACGGTAAATGATTGCTGGCGCCTGTTTGGCCCGATCGGCTTTCAAGCCGTAGCTTGGTCACAAATTCTTAGCCAGATTGTGGGCGGTAAGTGGGAATGAGTGATGCCATTTTTCGGCTACTTCGCCATGCCGAAATGCCGATTCACAGGCACTTTCAAAGGCGTTCCTTCCTGACGCGAGATGCGCGCCAATCAGCCCTGCCAGCACGTCGCCGGTACCTGCTGTTGCGAGTCTCGCGTTGCCCGTTGGGTTGATGCGTGCTATGGAGCCTGGTGCTGCAATGACAGTGCCTGAGCCTTTTAGAACTACCGTGCAAGCGAATCGGTCCGCCATGGATTGCGCTACGGTAAGGCGGTTTGCTTGCACTTCGGTGCTTTGCAGGTTCATCAGGCGTGCAGCTTCCAGAGGATGCGGGGTAAGCACCGTTGTTCGGTTACTTCGGTTTTTTAGTTTGCGTTGAAGCACTAAATCTCGGGAAATAACATTCAAAGCATCGGCGTCCAGTACAAGGCTTATTGAACGCTCCAGTATTTCCTCCAAATGTCCTGCGATGGCGTCTCCTCCCCCGCAACCAGCGACTATCACCATGGTCTCGAAAACAATGTCATCTAAATTTCTGAACATGAGCTCAGGGTGGTTCGTGTCGATGGGTGCAGTGGAGGTATCCAGCAATGCCAAATAGACACGACCTGCCCCCCCGCGTAATGCAGCCACCCCTGCTAGCAATGCTGCGCCCGTCATTCCTTTCGCTCCACCCACAATACCGACATCCCCAAAGCTGCCTTTGTGAGTGTCGTGGGCACGCACGGTGGGTTGTGGCGTACCGTTAAGCAAGGCACACATACCCGCCGACGCGTCCATTCCCAGAGAATTTAACCAAATCTCCCCGCATGCGTCACGACCACTTGCTGTAAATAAACCTGGCTTGAGGGTTAATAAGCTCAACGTGTAGTCAGCGTGGACAGAGCCTTCCGGGCAGGTCCCCGTTTCTGCATTCAGACCGGAGGGAGTGTCGACCGCCAATACTGGGGCAACCCCCGAATTAATGCTCTTGATCCAATCGGTGTAATGGGGGCCAAGCGCGCGAATTTTTCCGATTCCAAACAATGCATCGATGCACAAGTCGTATTGCTCTGGTACTTCCAGCGTAATCGTGACGCCTGCGTCCAAGGCAGATTGACGGCTCGCTGCTGCGTCGGCTGGCAAACTGCTTGTGTGGCCACATGCAGTAACCACAGGCGACTTTCCCCATCGTTTGAGGTGCGCAGCCGCCTCGTAGCCGTCGCCACCGTTATTGCCTGGGCCGCAAGCGATCCAGATCACGCGTGCATGGGGCGCGATTGCCATTGCCAGGCGAGCAATAGCAAGGCCTGCACGTTGCATGAGTGCATGTTTGGCTAGGTTTGCGTCCGCCCACGCCTCCGCATCACGCACTGTGCTATTCAGGAACAGGGGTCTTGCGGCAATAGCGATATTGCCATCCTTACAAAGAATGCGTTCAGAATTCGTATGTTTCTCCTTCACGCGCCAGGCGGATGTCCATTCCTGCTGCAATTGAATGGTTGGCAGCGAGTGCAGCATGAAACACTTCCTCTAGTGCATCGTCGCTTCGGGTTGGTTCGTGGTGTGTGCAGAAGAGTACTTTTGCTCCAACTTGGTTCGCACTAATAATGCTTGAACTGAACGTTCCGTGACCCCAGCCCTTTTTTGATGGGTATTCTGTGTCTGTATATGAGCTATCGGCGATAAATACATCGACACCGCGAATTGCGTCATGGATGGCTGCGACCTTTTCATCGACAAAGACTTGGTACTCGTCATATCCGTCATCGCCTGGCTCATAAATGTTGTACGGGGGTTCGTGATCACCCGTGAAGAAAATGGACTTTCCGTTGCTTTCTATGCGGTACCCAAAATCGATTACCGGGTGATTCAGCATGCATGGTGTTACGGTTGCTGATCCGATCTGAATCGCCTCGCCAGGCGCCAGGGTTACGTATTCAATGCGCGCTTTCATTTCGGCCTCGCGAACAGGGAAGTAACTGTATTGCAATTGAACCGCCATTACTTGTTCTATGCCTTTCCCCGACACTGGGTCGAAACCACCGTGCAGGCGCAAAGTGTTCCCCGGAATGAAGTTTGGAATGAAAAACGGCAAACCTTGAATATGATCCCAGTGGGAGTGTGTAACGAGTACATTCGCAGTCACCGGCAGTTCGGCAAGCAGAGTCTGGGACAGTGGAAAGATTCCGGTGCCAGCGTCCAAAATGATGAGTTCGTTGTTGTCTGTGCGAATCTCGATGCACGTGGTGTTTCCGCCATAGCGTACGGTTTTGGGACCCGGTGATGCGATGGAGCCTCGTACGCCCCAAAATCTTACTTTCATAGCAATTCCCTTTTAAAGCAGCATGCAGAAAGTGCCATCAGCATGGACCTGCATTCTGCGCGAACCTTGGCTAAATTGGTTAACTCCATAGCGAAATGGGGGCATGCACTGTCAGTCAGACTCCTGGGAATTGGGCAAACCGACCTCTCATGTTATACTTGATTGGCTTTGCTTATGGCGTATTTGGCTATTGGCAATTCAATCGCAAATCTGCCCCGTCAAGGTGTTGACCGCACCGATTATTCAGAGTCGGTCAATAAGGGGGCTGGATTTAAGACCTAACCTTTGGAGTAAATTATGGCAGTAACAATGCGCGAAATGCTGGAAGCCGGCGTCCATTTTGGACACCAGACGCGTTTCTGGAATCCCAAGATGGCGCCGTTCATTTTTGGTCATCGCAATAAGATTCACATCATTAACCTGGAAAAATCGCTTCCGATGTTTCAGGATGCGGCGAAGTTCGTTCGCCAGTTGACCGCAAAGCGTGGAACTATTTTGATGGTTGGAACCAAGCGCCAAGCCCGTGAGACGGTTGCCGCTGAGGCGCAGCGTGCTGGGGTTCCATTTGTTGATCAGCGTTGGCTCGGCGGTATGCTGACGAACTTCAAAACGGTAAAAACTTCGATCAAACGCTTGAAGGAAATGAAAGCGCAGCAAGAAGTCGGATTGGATAGCATGAGCAAAAAAGAGCAACTAATGTTTGCTCGTGAGTTGGTGAAGCTCGAAAAAGACATTGGCGGGATTCAGGATATGGCAGCTTTGCCTGATGCAATCTTTGTGATTGATGTCGGCTATCACAAAATTGCTATTGCCGAGGCACGCAAACTGGGTATTCCTTTGATTGGTGTTGTTGACTCTAACCATTCGCCAGAAGGAATTGACTACGTTATTCCTGGTAATGACGACTCATCTAAAGCAGTGACGCTTTACGCTCGCGGCATTGCTGATGCCATTCTTGAAGGTCGTGCCAACGCTATGGATGACGTTGTCAAGGCAGTTGCTGCTGAGAGTAGCGATGAGTTCGTAGAGGTGAGTGAAGCTTCCGCTTAAGTTTTTCTCGCCCGAAAACTGGGGCTTGTTGGCCCCTTTTTTTTAGCCTTTATTAAATAATTGAATTGATTACGGAGAAATAAGATGGCTGCAATTACCGCAAGCATGGTTGCTGAACTACGTGGGAAAACTGATGCCCCCATGATGGAGTGCAAAAGAGCGTTGACTGAAGCTGAAGGCGATATGGCCAAAGCGGAAGAGTTGTTGCGTGTGAAATTGGGTAGCAAAGCTGGCAAAGCTGCAGCCCGCATTACGGCTGAAGGTGTGGTCGTCAATAGTATCGATGGCACAACGGGTGCCATGCTTGAAGTCAATTGCGAAACAGATTTTGTGACAAAGAACGACAGCTTTCTCGCTCTGGCCAACGCGGCTGCGGTGTTGGTAGCAAAGCACAACCCCGTAGATGTGGCGGCGTTGGGTGCACTGCCTTATGAGCAGGACGGTTTTGGTCCCACGCTTGAAGATGTGCGTAAGGGGTTGATCGGAAAAATCGGTGAAAACATGACTTTCCGCCGATTCAAGCGCTTTTCAACTGGTGCACAACTGGCTTCTTACCTCCATGGGACCCGTATTGGTGTTGTTGTGGAGTTTGAAGGAGACGCTGTCGCTGCAAAGGATGTGGCTATGCATGTGGCCGCGATGAAGCCTGTTGCGCTGACTAGCGCCGATGTGCCTGCTGATTTGGTTGAGCGTGAGCGTTCTGTGGCCGCTGCTAAAGCCGCTGAGGATGCTGCGGTTGCTACCGCTGCCGGAAAGCCGGTTCAGTCTGCTGAAATCGTCGCAAAGCGCGTTGATGGTGGTGTGCAGAAGTACCTCAAAGAGGTCTCTCTGTTCAATCAGACATTCGTTAAAAACGATAAGCAAACCGTGGAGCAGATGCTGAAGGCTGCTGCAACGACGGTCAAGGCGTTTACCATGTACGTGGTTGGCGAGGGGATTGAGAAGAAGGTTGATGATTTTGCTGCAGAAGTTGCAGCACAGGTCGCTGCCGCGCAGAAATCCGCATAATTGGTACCTAATGACGGTCAAGTTTGTTTAAGCGTTACCCGGAGCCACCCATGAGTCAAGAAAAACCTGCTTACAAGCGAATTTTGCTGAAGTTATCAGGCGAGGCCTTGATGGGTGATGATCAGTTCGGTATAAATCGTGACACCATTGTTCGAATGGTTGACGAAATTGCCGAAGTCACACGCTTGGGGGTCGAAGTGGCTGTTGTGATCGGTGGCGGAAACATTTTTCGTGGGGTTGCCGGAGGCTCGGTTGGAATGGATCGTGCCACCGCTGACTACATGGGAATGCTTGCAACCGTCATGAATGCATTGGCGTTGGGTGACACCATGAACAAAGCCGGTTTGATAGCGCGGGTCATGTCTGCAATCGGAATTGAACAAGTCGTTGAGCCTTACGTTCGACCGAAGGCACTTCAATACCTTGAAGAAGGGAAGGTCGTAATATTTGCGGCTGGCACTGGAAATCCATTTTTTACAACGGATACTGCAGCAGCTCTGCGAGGAGCAGAGATCGGTGCAGAGATTGTTTTAAAAGCGACGAAGGTCGACGGCGTCTATACGGCGGACCCCAAGAAGGATCCGCATGCAACCCGGTACGCAAAGATCACTTTTAACGACGCAATGTCGCAAAACTTGGGAATCATGGACGCAGCCGCCTTTGCTCTTTGCCGTGATCAAAAGCTTCCCATTAAAGTTTTTTCAATATTCAAGCATGGTGCATTAAAGCGTGTTGTGATGGGTGAAGACGAAGGAACGCTGGTTTATGTTTAACGATGGTGTTTCGCGTGACTTTCAAAGATAGGCTAGTTGAGCGGAGAACGAAATATGGCAATTGATGAAATCAAAAGAGCGTTAGATGGAAAAATGGATCAGTCCATCGCAGCGTTGAAGCACAATTTGACGAAGATCCGCACGGGGCGTGCCAATCCTGCCTTGTTGGACACTGTTCATGTGGACTATTACGGCGCGATGCTCCCTCTTAGTCAGGTTGCTAATTTGTCCTTGCTGGACGCTCGCACTATTAGCGTTCAGCCCTGGGAAAAGGGAATGGGCCCTAAAATTGAGAAGGCCATTCGTGATAGCGATTTGGGATTGAATCCGTCCAGCATGGGTGATCTGATACGAGTCCCCATGCCTATGATGACCGAAGAGCGGCGCAAGGAGCTGACCAAGGTTGTTCGAGGAGAGGGCGAAAGCTCAAAGGTTGCCGTGCGCAATTTGCGTCGTGATGCAAATGAAGCTATTAAGAAGCTAGTGAAGGATAAATTGGCCTCAGAGGATGATCAAAAGCGGTCTGAGGCTGAAATTCAAAAATTGACGGATCGTCATATTACGGAAGTTGATCGTTTGGTCGCTTCAAAAGAGCACGATATCCTGGCAGTGTGATGGCAGGCAAACAAAAGTGATCACTGATGCCTGAGCAGGTTACCAAATCACTGCATGTCGCCATCGTTATGGATGGAAATGGGCGATGGGCATCCAAGCGGTTTCTTCCACGCGTCGCTGGACACAAGCAAGGTGTTGACGCTCTTAAGCGCATTGTTGGTGCTTGTCCGGGACGCGGCATTTCAGTGCTGACAGTGTTCGCTTTTTCATCTGAAAACTGGAATCGTCCTGCTGAAGAGGTCTCCGGGCTCATGGATATTCTGGCGCTTGCCCTTTCAAGAGAGGTTCCCAAGCTTCAGCGCGACGGCGTTCGAATCCGGTTTGTGGGTGCGCGCGATAACTTGTCTACACGCGTTAAAAATGGACTGGAAGCGGCCGAAGCTGCAACCGCCTCCAATACGGCATTGACACTGAACGTCTGTTTCAATTACGGCGGCCGGTGGGATATAGCGTCTGCTGCTGCGCGTCTGGCTGCCGCTGGAACCCTGATTACCGAGGAAAGCTTGTCCGGCGCCTTGGCTTTGGCACATTGTGACGATCCCGACTTGCTGATACGCACGGGTAACGAGAAGCGACTCAGCAATTTCTTGTTATGGCAAGCGGCGTATTCCGAACTGCATTTCAGCGCTTTGCTGTGGCCAGACTTTGATGAGGCAGCGCTGGACGTGGCGTTGCTGGAGTACGCTTCGCGCGAAAGACGATTTGGAAAAACCCCGGAGCAGGTTTCTGGTGATGTCGCCAAGGACGCCTAAAAAGGATATCCCATGCTGAAGCAGAGAATCATCACGGCGTTGGTTCTGTTGGCCATTCTGTTGCCGGCGGTTTTCTATCCTTCGCCGCAAGCCTTCGTGGCAGTTGCGCTGGTATTGATTGCTGCCGGTGCATGGGAATGGGCTCGGCTCAATCAGTGCAGCCCTACAGGCGCAATGGTGTCAGGCGTATTGTGTGCGTCGATGTGCCTGCTGTCGTGGTATGCCGGGTTATTGCAATTGTCCCTGAACCCGGTCTGGATAACGAGCGGCGGACTGTGGGTGATCATGGGTGCATGGCTTCTCAATGGAGGGGTTAAAGTTTGGGCAACTGTTCCACGGCCTTTGCGTTTGATCGGAGGTGTTGCTGCACTGTGGGTTGCATGGCTGGCGGTTGCACAGGCACGCATCATGGGCATAAATTTTTTGTTTTCAGTGCTGGTCTTGGTGTGGGTGGCAGATATCTCAGCCTATTTTGCTGGAAGGGCGTTGGGCGGCCGATTCTTTAGCCGCAAACTGGCCCCGACTATCAGTCCTGGCAAAACCTGGGAGGGGGCTTGCGGTGGATTGATTGGGGTGGTGGTATGTGCATTTCTCTGGCGCGGTATAGATAGTTCAGGGACCATGGGGGATGCCAGTATCTACACCCGTATGGCCAATGTTCATATTGCCTTTATGGTGTTGGCAGTCCTATTCTTGGCAACCATGAGCATTGTCGGTGATTTGGTCGAGTCCTTGTTCAAGCGCAGTGCAGGTGTTAAAGACAGCAGCGGCCTGTTGCCTGGACACGGCGGTGTGTTGGATCGTGTAGATGCATTGCTACCCACGCTCCCGCTTGCGATGATGATGGCTACGCTATGAACATGAAGAAATCACGGGTGGTTGTGTTGGGGTCTACGGGATCCATTGGCGTCAACACGCTGGACGTAATTGAGCGGCATCCCGATCGGTTTGAAGTCTTTGCGTTGACGGCGTCAACTAGCGTTGACACCATTTTGGCGCAGTGCGCGAGACACCGACCGGCCTATGCTGTTATGGCCAGCGAGGCGCACGGAAAGCAGCTTTTTCAGTCCTGCGTGGCGCAAGGGTTGTGTACACAAGTGTTGTGGGGCGCTGACGCGCTCGCAATGGTTGCTGCGCATGAATTGGCAGACATTGTGATGGCAGCCATCGTGGGTGCAGCTGGCTTGGCTCCGTGTCTTGCTGCAGCCAGATCTGGCAAGCGTTTGCTTCTGGCCAATAAAGAAGCACTGGTGGTTGGTGGCCAACTGTTTATGGATACCGTTGCTGCCGGTGGGGCGACCCTGCTGCCAATCGACAGCGAGCACTCTGCGGTATTTCAGTCCCTGCCACCAGACCCATGTGATTGGGCTGCACGTATTGACAAAATTATTCTGACGGCATCCGGAGGTCCCTTTCGCAACCGTGATCCGTTGACGTTACGCGATGTCACCCCTGAAGAGGCCTGCGCTCACCCGAATTGGATTATGGGGCGCAAAATTTCCGTCGATTCAGCAACAATGATGAACAAGGCACTTGAAGTCATTGAAGCCAAGTTCCTGTTTGGGGTGGCTCCTGCGCAGATACAGGTCGTGATCCATCCACAGAGTGTGATCCATTCCATGGTCCAGTATGTGGATAATTCGGTCGTTGCCCAGTTGGGGACGCCTGACATGCGTGGTCCGATTGCCTACGGGTTGTCGTGGCCGGAACGTGTGTGCTCTGGCGCCGCTGCACTGGATTTTTCGACGATGTCAGCACTCAACTTTGAAGCCATTGATTCCGAAGCGAACAAAAGACGCTTTCCCGGAATAGATTTGGCCTGGGCCGCATTGGCTGCACCTCAGGGAACCACAGCGGTTTTAAATGCGGCCAACGAGGTCGCTGTCGCTGCATTTCTGGAGCGGCGCATTCGGTACGACCAGATTCATCATATCAATGTCGACACCTTGAGCACGGTTCGACCAGAGGCACCAGGTTCTCTTGATGATCTGCTCGGTTTGGACATGCTGTCAAGGCGGGCCGCTGAGTCTGCGGTTTCGCGGCTGGGTGCCTAATTACACTGACATGTTGACTGCGGTTGCATTTATTGTCGCCATCGTGGTGCTGGTTGCCGTTCACGAATGGGGACACTTTTTCATGGCGCGCATTTGTGGCGTCAAGGTCTTGCGTTTCTCAGTCGGTTTTGGTCCACGGATCGCTGGATGGACATCGTCGAAGTCTGGTACCGAATATGTAATTGGACTGTTACCGTTGGGTGGATACGTCAAGATGTTGGACGAAAAGGAAGCTCCGGTGGCTGCTTCCGAACAGAGCATGGCCTTCAACAACCAGTCGGTGCGCGGCCGGGCAGCAATCGTCATTGCCGGACCTCTTGCCAACCTGTTC
>CAIYDK010000088.1 GCA_903924955.1 uncultured beta proteobacterium
ACCTGTCGTTTTTTGTCTGGGTTTTGGTGGCCACGATACCCTCGTTTGCCATGGCTGCGATGATCAAGATTCCCGACGGGTTCGGCAAGAAAGTGACGCCATGAACCAGCGGATGGTGTCGCTCGATGCGTTTCGGGGCTTCACTATTGCAGCCATGCTGCTGGTCAACAATCCCGGCGATTGGGGTCACCTCTACGGTCCGTTGTCCCACGCCAAGTGGGATGGTTGGACAGTGACCGACGGGATCTTTCCCTTCTTCGTATTCATCAGTGGAATTTCGATGACCCTTAGCCTCGGGCGCCGCGCCGCGTTGGGAGACCGGCCGCAGGATCTGTTGCTGCAAACCTTTCGGCGGGGGGGAATCATCATAGGCATCGGCCTGCTGCTCAACTTCACGCCCGCTTTCGACCTGGCACTGGTGCGCATCCCAGGCGTGTTGCAGCGCTTGGGTTTGTGCACGATCCTCACCGCGCCCATCGTTTTGTACTGGCAATGGCGCGGTCAGATGCTGTGGCTGGTCGGCTTGTTGGTGGCGTATTCCATCGTCGAGCTGAGGGTATCGGTGCCCGATGCGCAGGGTGTCTGGCATACCGGGTCGTTGCAACCGGGCGAAGATGTGGGGGCCTGGTTGGACCGCTGGTTGATGGACGGTCACCTCTGGCGCAGCAGCAAGACCTGGGATCCTGAGGGTTTGCTGTCAACAGTTCCCGCAGTCGCCAGTCAGCTCGCGGGCGTGATCGCCGGTCACTGGCTGGCGTGCAAGCGCAAGCCGATAGAAAAGTGCGTGGGGCTGCTAGTGGCGGGACTGAGTTTGCTGTGGATCGGGCAGGCGGTGGGCGCATGGAGTATGCCCGTCAACAAGAGTCTGTGGAGCCCCGCTTATGCGATTTTCATGACGGGTTGGGCCTGTCTGTTTTTCAGCGTGTTTTTCGGGTTGCTCGAAGCCGTTGCATATCCGCCATTGCGCCGCATGGCAACCCGGTTGGCGACACCGCTGGTAATTTTTGGATTGAATGCGTTGTTTCTCTTTGCACTTTCAGGGCTGATTGCCAAGATGCTGAGCTTCATCAAGGTCTCGCCCGAACTGACGCTCAAAGCGTGGCTGTACACGCCCATCCAGACCTCGGGGTTGGACCCGGTCAATGGGTCACTGTTGTTTGCCGTCCTTTTTGTTGTTGCCATGTTCGCCATTGCCTGGGCAATGTGGCGTCGGCGATGGTTTGTAAAGGTTTAACACGATGTCTTTTATGACCCGGCGCCAGACGCTCACCCTGTCTGCCGCCTCTACGGCGGTTGCTGTGCTCAACGGCTGTGGCGCCTTGGCAGAGACCGGTGGCGTTGAGCTGCGGTCCGCCCCCGATCTGGCGGCACTGGCCCCTCTGGCGCCGCGTGAGTTTCGCGGCGCCTGGGTGGCCACCGTCGCCAATATCGATTGGCCCAGCCGCAAGGGGCTTAGCACCGCCGAGCAGCAAGCTGAAATGCGGGTCCTTCTGGAGCGGGCGCTGGCGCTCAAGCTCAACGCCCTCATTCTGCAAATTCGAACCGGTGCCGATGCCCTTTACGCTTCCGATCTGGAGCCCTGGAGCGAATACCTCACTGGCACCCAGGGGCAGGCTCCAGAGCCGTTCTATGACCCGCTGGCGTTGTGGATATCCGAGGCGCATGCGCGCGGGCTCGAATTGCATGCCTGGTTCAATCCGTTCAGGGCACGCCACAGCAAGGCTGCATCCAGACAGGCGGCGAGCCATCTG
>CAIYDK010000089.1 GCA_903924955.1 uncultured beta proteobacterium
CTACAGCCCGCAACCCCTCAGCAGCAGCGACACCACGTGCTCGGTGGCGCGGGCATGGTCACCTGCGGTCAAGGCCTTGCGCCCCAGCACCGCACACACCTGCACATCGAAGTCAGCATAGGTTTGGGTGGCGGCCCAGATGGTGAAGAACAGGTGGGTGGCATCGACCGGGGCCATACGTCCGGTGTCAATCCAGCCCTGCACCACGGCGGCTTTTTCTTCAACCATCTGTCGCAGCTCGGTCCCCAGAATGGCTTTGACAACCGGTGCGCCGTGCAGCATTTCGTTGGCGTAGACCTTGGAGCCATCGGGGCGCTGGGCCGACAGGGCCATCTTGGCGCGGATGTAGCGCTCCAGCGCCGTGCGTGGGTCCGCATCGGCCGTGATGCCATGGGTTGGCACCAGCCAGTCGTTGAGGATGCGGGCCAGCACGGCGCGGTACAGCACGTCCTTGCTGCCAAAGTAATAGTGCAGATTGGCCTTGGGCAGGCCACTGGCGGTGGCGATGGCCGCCATGGTGGCACCGCCAAAGCCGGCCCGGGCGAACACCTTTTCGGCGGCGCCCAGGATGCGGTTCTCGTTGACCTGACGAATCTGGCCCTTGGTCGCATCATCTTCGGGTGCTGATGATGCGACGCGGGTCTTACTTAGCGGCGGCATCCCAGACCACGTGCGACATGGCAGCCGCACCGGGGTCTTTCTTGATCACGGGCGAACTGCCACCCGCCAGCAACACCTTGACAGTGCGCTCATAGGCAGCAGGGTCCAGGTAGCCAATCTTTGGTGTGCCAGCGTTGGTGATCAGCTTGGCCACGTTTTCCATCTGGCGCTTTTGCACCTTCAATGTGGCACTACCGGAGGCATCTGCCGCGACAACCACCTTGGCCGCACCTTCGGGGTCTTTGACCGCGTCGTTCCAGCCCTTGAAGGTCGCCTTCAGGAACTTGGCCATGCGGGCCACAAAGGCCGGGTCTTTCAGCTTGGCTTCCATGACATACAGGCCGTCTTCCAGCGTGGCTACACCTTCCTTTTCATAGAAGAAGGTAATCAGGTCACTTTCTTTGACGCCCGCATCCACCACTTGCCAGTACTCGTTGTAAATCATGGTGGAAATACAGGCGGCCTGGTTTTGCAGCAGCGGGTCGACGTTGAAGCCCTGCTTGAGGACCTTGATGTCGGTGTCGGGCTTGAAGCCCAGCTTGCCCATCCAGTTCAAGAAGGGGTACTCGTTGCCACCGTACCAGACGCCCAGGGTCTTGCCCTTGAGGTCTTTCGGGCTGGCCACGCCGCTGGATTTTTTGCAGGTCAGCATCAGACCGGACTGGTTGAACACCTGGGCGATGTTGACCAGGGGCACACCGGCTTCACGCGAGGCCAGGGCGGAGGGCATCCAGTCCACGATCACGTCGGCACCATTGCCGGCAATGACCTGGGCCGGGCCAATGTCGGGGCCGCCGGGCTTGATGGTCACATCCAACCCCTCGGCCTTGTAGTAGCCCTTGGCCTGCGCCACGTAGTAGCCCGCAAACTGCGCCTGGGGCAGCCACTTGAGCTGCACGGTCACCTTGTCGGCGGCGTGTGCGGTCATGCCGCACACTGCCAATACCGCGGCCATCAGGCCATTAACTACCAGAGAAGAACGATTCATGGAACACTCCTTGGGGTTGGGATGAAAACAAAACAGCGGGGCGTAAATGCAGAGCGCATTATTGACCCCGTATCGACGGATGCCAGAACGCGGCACGCCGCTCCAGCTGCACAAGCAAGGCATAGGCCAGCGAACCGGTGACCGCTGCCACCACAATCGCACCCCACACCAGAGACATGTTCATGCGCGAGGCTTCGGTCGAAATCCGAAACCCCAGGCCCACCGTGGGTGAACCAAAAAACTCGGCCACGATGGCACCAATCAGGGCCAGCGTCGCATTAACCTTGAGCGCCCCAAAGATAAACGGCGTGGCCGATGGCAGGCGCAGCGACCACAGCGTGCGGCTGTAACTGGCGGCGTAGCTGTACATCAACTCACGCTCCAACTTGCCCGACGCCTTCAAACCCGCCAGCGTAGACACCAACATGGGGAAGAAGGTCATCAGCACCACGACCGCCGCTTTGGACGGCCACTCAAAACCAAACCACATCACGGCAATCGGCGCCACCGCCACCAGCGGCACGGTGCTGGTGAGAGACGCCAGTGGCAACAACCCGCGCTGCAAAAACGGCATGCGGTCAATAGCGACGGCCACGGCAAAACCCAGGCCGCTGCCCAGCAGCCAACCCACGCACACCGCCTTGAGCACGGTCTGCGCAAAGTCGCCCCAGAGCTTGGCGTAGTTCTCCACCAATGACTGCACGATCAGCGAGGGCGCTGGCAGGAGCACGCGAGGCACCTCAAACGCCACCACCAGAATTTGCCAGAAGTACAGCACCCACAGGCCAAACAGCGCGGCGGTCAAAACACCGTCGAAGCGGGTGCCGTTGATGGCGGCCACTCGGCGAATCGTCCACAAGGCAGCGCTACCCAATGCAGCAAGCACCAACCAGAACGTGATCGTGGGTGGACTCTCGCCCTGCGCAGCAGGGTGTAAAAACAGCAGGCTGGCGGCGACCAGCGAGGCAACCACGGCCATTGCGGTGGTGCGGTAAGGCACAGACACAACCGGGTTCATGGCTGCCTCCGGTTGCGCAGCGCCAGGTGCTCGGTCAGCGCCACCAGCGTGGTCAGCACCAGCCCCAACAAGGCCGACATCACCAGTGCCGACCAGATGGACAGTGTGTTGCCATAGTACGAACCCGTCAGCAGACGTGCGCCCAGGCCAGCGGTGGCGCCGGTGGGCAACTCGGCCACCATGGCACCTACCAGACTGGCGGCAATGCCCACCCGCAACGCGGGGAACAAAAATGGCAGGGCAGCTGGCAAGCGCAACATCCACAGCGCCTGCCAGCGCGAGGCTGCATAGGTGTGCATCATTTCGGTCTCGATCACCTGGGGCGAGCGCAAACCCTGCACCATGGCCACCGTGACCGGGAAGAAGCTCAGGTACATCGCAATCACTGCCTTGGGCGCCAGACCTTCCATCCCCAGGCTGCCCAGAATCACCAGCACGATGGGGGCAATGGCCAGCACCGGCACGGTTTGGGAGGCCACGATCCAGGGCAGCAAGGCACGATCCAATGTGCGCGAATGCACGATCAGCACTGCCAACACCAGCCCCAACACGGTGCCCATGACAAAGCCGACCAGCGTGGTCTCGCCCGTCACCGCGACATGAAACAGCAGGTTGCGCGGCGAGTCCAACGGCCAATCCACCAGACCCGACCAGAAGTCCAATGCGATTTGATGCGGCGCGGGTAGTACCGGACGCTCCATGTTCCAGGTCGTGGTCAATAGGTCTTGCCAGGTCCACGGGTTGCCGGCGGGCTCCAACACGCGCTCAATGGCAGCGGTGGCATTCATGGCCCAGGCGCCGGCGTACCAGATGACCAGAAAAAGAACCAACAATACGACCACCGGCAGGCCGGTGTCCCACATCCTGCGGGCCAACGGTGGGGTGGGCGCCTTATTCGAGGTGGCCATCGGCCAATGCCTCGCGCACCTGGTGCGCCACGTCCATGAAAGCCTGCGTGTCGCGCAGTGCCAGATGCCGCTCATCGGGCAGCGGTGACTCAATCACCTTAACGATACGACCCGGACGCGGCGACATGACCACGATGCGGGTGGACAGGTACACCGCCTCGGCAATCGAATGGGTCACAAACACCACGGTGCGGCGCTCGCGCTGCCAGAGCTGCTGCAATTGCTCATTGAGGCGGTCGCGGGTGATTTCGTCCAGCGCGCCAAAGGGCTCGTCCATCATCAAAATCTTCGGCTCAAAGGCCAGCGCGCGGGCAATCGACACCCGTTGCTGCATGCCGCCGGACAGTTGCCAGGGGTATTTGCCTTCAAAGCCCTTGAGGCCGACACGTTCCAGGTGCTCCAGGGCAATAGTGCGGTTTTTTGCTGCACCGCCACCCTGAATTTGCAGCGGCAACATCACATTGCCCAAAACGGTGCGCCACGGGAACAGGGCCGGCGCCTGAAAGACGTAGCCATAGGCCCGGGCCATGCGGGCCTCGTGCGGGCTCACGCCGTTGACCAGCACCTGGCCGTCGCTGATTTGTTCCAGATCGGCAATCACCCGCAAGAGCGTGGTTTTGCCGCAGCCCGACGGGCCGATCAGCGAGACAAACTCGCCCTCACCAATGCGCAGGTCGATATTGCTCAGGGCTTTAACGGGAGTGTCTGCCGTCTGGTAGACCAAACTGGCGTTACGCACCTCCACTGCGGGGGCACGGGATGGGTCGGGCGCGGGTTCAGGATGCATGGGGTAAAAGCTAACCGATTGGTCAAGTTATTGTAGAGGCGGCAGCAATTTTCATACCGTCAACTACCGCACAACACACGTTTACCCTGACGGTATTTACCCGCAGACCGCCCAACTCATGTCACCCGTGGCACGGCTCAGCAGTGCCACTTACGGACGCTGGTGCCAGAATATGCCATGCCAAAACGCATGCACCCCGACAAAATGCCCGACTCAAGTCCGACCGATGGCGTGAGAGGAACCATGGGATCGAGCTTGCGACAACGGGCGGAAGTCGCCCTGTGCGAAACGCGACCGCTGACAACCCAACAGGGCTCCCTCACGGCGGAGCAAGCCCGCGAAATGCTGCATGAGTTGCAGGTCCATCAAATCGAGCTGGAGATGCAAAACGATGAGTTGCGTCGGACGCAATCCGCGCTGGAGGTATCTCACTCGCGCTATGCCAACCTCTACGAACTGGCGCCAGTGGGCTACTGCAGCATCAATGAGCACGGCGTCATCCTGCAAACCAACCTCACCGCGACCACCATGCTCGGCATGCAACGCCAGGCGTTGATCGGGCAGTCGTTCTTCCGTTTCATCGCCACGCAAGACCAGGACAACTACTACCGGCACCTCAAACAGCAGCTGGGGGCGGGCCAGCGCAAGACCCGCGAGCTGCGCATGGTGTGCGCCGACGGCGTACCGTTTTGGGTCAATCTGACCTCGGAGATAGCAGACTGGGGCGAAGCCGGGGCGACCCTGAACATCGTGCTGAGCGACATCAGCGAGCGCAAACTGGCCGAGTTGGCTCAGCAGCGCAGCGAGCAGTTCTTTGAGACCATTGCCGGCAACCTCCCGGCCATGGTGGCCTACTGGACGAGCGACCTGCAATGCGCCTATGCCAACAATGGCTACCAGGAGTGGTATGGCCGAGCGCCGGAGCAAATGCGCGGCATCCGGATGCAGGACCTGCTGGGGGTCGAGCTGTTCCAGCGCAATGAGCCCCATGTGCGCGCGGTCCTGCGTGGGCAAGACCAACAGTTTGAACGGCAACTCGTCAAGCCCAATGGCGAGTTGAGTTGCGTGCTGGCACACTACATTGCCGACCGTTCTGGCGATGAAGTGTCCGGTTTTTTTGTGCTGGTGACCGACATCAGCAGCGTCAAACGCAGCGAGGAGTCTCTGCGCATTGCGGCAGTCGCCTTTGAGTCGCAGGAAGGCATCGTGGTCATGGATGTAGGCCAAAAAATACTGAAGGTCAATCATGCATTCACCGTTCTATCCGGCTACAGCGAACAGGAACTGGTTGGCAAACAGTTAAATGACTTCAGATCGGCGCTCAATCCGTCTGCCTTTTACGAGCACATTGCAGCTGAAGTGGCCCGTTGCGGCTTTTGGCAGGGCGACGTGCTGACGCAGAAAAAAAACGGCGATCCGTTGGTGACTCTGGTCAACCAGTCTGCCGTCTATGACGAGCTCGGTCAAATCAGCCACTACGTCATCAGTTTGACAGACGTCACCAGCAACCGCTTGCAGGAAAAGGAGCGCCTGTTCGACGAATCCGCGCATCGCAGCATACTGGTGCGCGAGGTGCATCACCGCATCAAGAACAATCTGCAGGGCATCACCGGCCTGTTGCGCCGCCTGTCGCAGAAGCAACCGGCCATTGCCGACGACATTGACCGCGCGATCAGTCAGGTGCACAGCATCTCGGTGGTCCACGGTCTGCAAGGCCTCGATATTTCGGCGACCGTCCACCTGGGCGATCTGATCGCAGCCATTGCACGCGAGATCGGTGAACTGTGGCAAGCCACCGTCACCCTGAGCATTGGCCCCGAATGGCAGCAGTGCATCATCGTAGAGAGTGAAGCGGTGCCAGTTGCGCTGGTTCTCAACGAGCTGGTTCTGAACGCGGTCAAGCACGCCGACCCGAAGTCTGGGCCGGTGCAAATCACGCTACAAGCTGGCGCCCAACCCAAATCGGTTCAGGTCCGGATTCTCAACGCCGGCCAGCTCACCCCTGACATGGGCCGCAATGGCGCACGCCACAGCGGACTGCAACTGGTCGCGGCACTGTTGCCGCGCGATGGCGCGCTGCTGACACATGAACAACTCGCCCAGCAAATTCTGACCACGCTGGAACTGGCGCCGCCGGTAATTGCATCGTTCCAAAAGGTAGCCCCATGACGCAGAACAAGCAGCCCAAGTCACGCAAACGCCTTCTTGTTGTCGACGATGACCGCCTGGTGTTGGCCATTCTGGGCGACGGCCTGGCCAGCGCCGGCTACGAAGTGTCGAGCGCAGAATCAGCCGAAGATGCCGAAGCCTGGCTGGCCAGTGGGCAGCGGCCTGATCTGGCGATCCTGGATGTGCGCATGCAGGGGCGGGATGGGCTGCACCTGGCCCGGCGCCTGCACGAGCTGGACCACATTCCGTTCATGATGCTGAGCGCCTACAGCGACGCGCAAACGGTAGATCAGGCGACCCGCAGCGGCGCACTCGGCTATGCAGTCAAACCGGTCGACATCGTCCAACTGGTGCCAGCCATTGAAGCCGCGATGGCACGCGCCGATGAACTACAAGACTTGCGCCAGACCCGCCAGCAACTCCAACAGGCCCTGGATGTTGAGCGCAACATCAGCGTCGCTATTGGCATTTTGATGATGGACGGTCGAGTCAGGCGCAACGATGCTTTTGCCTTGCTGCGCGATACCGCACGCAACCGCCGATGTAAATTGGCCGAACTGGCGGCCGAAGTGGTCGCCGCACGCGAGGCACTCTGCATGGACGTGGGACAAAAACTGTTAACAGTCCTCCCCCCCCCCCCCCGTTTGACATGTAGTAGCCGCTTTAGTAGCATCGGACGACTCAGCGGACCGCCCTTGAACCCGGCACCGCAGACTTGGGGCCCTGAACACGCCTCGTTAACCCGCTTGAAAACACCACACGCTAGTGGCGCGCCGAGTAACGAGCAGTCTCAATCAAGACTGAAGCAGACGTGTTCAAACCATTGCCCAGTTCCAGGTCGCTCATTTCCAAACCATTGGCCGACGCCCCGCCGGGCGAGTTCAGGCGTTTTCCCGGTCAACCCCTGCTGCTGGCGTTGTTGGCGCTGGTCAATGGCTTGTCGATACAGTCTTTCATCCATGAAGCCGGCGTCGCGACCCTGTTCGGCGTAGGTGCCAGTCTGGTGCTCTCGGTCTTGGCATGGCGCGAGATGGCGGCCTGTGCCCATACAAAGAGATTGGCATTTGATTTAGCCCAGGACGGTAACCAACTGATTTCCGCCCTGCGCCAAGCCGAGCTTGACCAGCAAGACCTGGAAGCCTTCAGCCGCAGCGTGCTGAATTCTTTGACTGCGCATGTGGCCGTACTGGATCAGCAGGGCGCCATTGTGGCGGTGAACCAGGCCTGGCGGCGCTTTGGTGAAGCCAATGGCGCACCAGAATCGGCGATGAGCCCGCTCGGCGTGAACTACCCGCAAGTGTGCCTGTCATCCGTAGTCGGCCCATCAGGCGAGGTGGCTATCGCGGCGCATCAGGGCATACGCGCGGTGCTGGACGGAACACAAAGCACTTTTGAGCTTGAGTACCCCTGCCACTCGCCCTTTGAGGAGCGCTGGTTTTCGATGAGTGTCACACGCTTGAAGGGTCCCAGTGCTGGTGCGGTGGTCTCCCACCACGACATCACTGCGATCAAGCTGTCCCAGTTGGCGCAACAGAAACTGGCCGAACGGGAGGAAATTTACCGGACCATCGTGACACAGGCGACCGAAAGCATCGCCGTGATCGACATGGAAACCCGGACTATCGTCGAATTCAACGATGCGACCTGTGCCATGCTGGGCTACAGCCGGGCTGAGCTTTCCATGCTGCGCGCCTCGGACATTCGCGTTGATGTCGAGGGCGACGTGACGGCGGAAGAGCGCGTGCAGCAGTTGTATGCGGTCGGCAGTGGCGACTACGACGGTTATTACCGCCACAAGGATGGCAGCGTGCGCACGCTGCACCTGCGCAACAAGTTGATCCATTCTTCCGGGCGCAAGCTGCTGGTGACGGTGATGTCGGATGTGACAGAGCGCAAGGCGAGCGAACACGCCATGAAAAACCAGAACGCGCACCTTGAAAGCGTGGTGTCACAAAGGACGGACGATTTGCAGCGCAGTGCGGCCCAGGCACGCAGCGCCTTGATCGACCTCCAGCAGCAGCAGTTCGTTCTGGATGAACATGCGATTGTGTCGATGTGCAGCCTGGATGGCCGCATCACCTACTGCAACCAGCGCTTCAGCCAGATCAGCGGCTATTCCCGCGAGGAACTCATCGGGCAAGACCATGCGATCCTCAACTCCGGGCATCACCCGCACGGGTTTTTCAAG
>CAIYDK010000090.1 GCA_903924955.1 uncultured beta proteobacterium
CAGCCCCCAGCCGTGACCGTTTCTTGCAGGCGGACGAACTGACACCCTTTTTCAAGGCGCTTTCGGAATCCACCAACGAAATCATGCGTGACTTCTTCCTGCTGGCGCTGCTGACGGGTGCGCGGCGCGCCAATGTGTCTGCAATGCGATGGGCGGACGTTGACCTGGTGGCAGGTGTTTGGCGTATCGCCAAGACCAAGAACGGCACGCCGCAAACAGTGACCCTGTCACCAGAGGCGGTGACCGTGCTGGAATCGCGCGAGACAGGCGGCGGCGAATTCGTGTTCCCCGGCGACGGTAAGACAAAACATATCGTGGAGCCAAAAAAAGCATGGGCTACGATTCTCAAGGCGGCGGGCATTAAAAATCTGCGTATCCATGATTTGCGCCGGACGCTGGGCAGTTGGCAGGCACGCACTGGTGCATCATTGCCAATCATCGGTAAGAGCCTGAATCACAAGACGCACCAAGCGACAGCTATTTATGCCCGCCTTGATCTTGATCCAGTGCGCCAGTCCGTCAACACGGCGACAGCGGCGATGATGGAGGCGGCAGGATTGAAGAAAAAGACCGAAGTCGTCCAGCTACGGACAGCAAAGAGGTAAAACAGTTTTAAGCCACGCCTAGCTATCGGCTGATCCCCGATGGTGAAATCCGGGACACCCTGACCCGGCGGCGCTGGCTACCTATCGAAGGGGCGCATGAAGGGAAGCAAAGTGAGCAAGCTACTGAAGCTGAAGGAATGGGTAACCGTACCGGACGCGGCGCGCCACCTGTCAATCACTCTCGGCGAAGAAGTCTCGGAAGCCGACATCCTGCGGCTTGCACTTGACGGCAGAATGGTTTTGTCCGTCAACTTCGTCAACGACGCCGTCGTGCGGCCTGTGAAAATTTTCTTCTCGGAGGAAGAATTCCGAACCGCACTAAGACAGTCTGCCGGCGACAAAGGCCTGAGCGTGTCGGGTATGGAGCTGGCAGACGGACGGTATGTGATACCAGACCACGGCGAGGTGGATTTTGTTTCCGGCGTATTGGACCTGCCGATGATCGGCGCGGAAGCGTTGGCAGTGGAGGCCAGATGCCAGGGGCTGACCGGTGGACCTAAAGTCGTCCAAATTGGTGACGCATTCGTACAGGCAAGGACCGGAGAATTGTGGGAGTTGGTGCTCCACTTCGAGCGCATCGAGAAACTCCCGAAGGAGGAACAGGAAAGGCTCGCAGACATGGGCTATCTCTCGAAGGGTGAGATGACTAAGCACTGGGGCCACCCAGGCAACTTCTTTTCGTCCGGTACGCTGCCGGAGGATGCCGTGCTCGTCGTTCGTACCGAGGAATTGGCAGATTTTCAGTCCAAACTGGCCGACGAGCCATCGAACAAGCGCGCTTCAGATGAACCCTCTACGCGCGAGCGCAGAACCCTTTTGACCATCATTGCAGCCCTTTGCAACGATGCCGAGTACGACTACACCAAAGCGGCAAAAACGGCAGGAATGATCCAAAGCATGGCGGACAAAATGGGGGTTTCAATCGGTGAATCCACCATCGAAGGGCACCTAAAGAAAATCCCCAATGCACTGGGAACCCGCATGAAATAAGGGTTTCGTAGGCAGTTGCCTATTTGGTTTGGGCAGTTGCCCCCGCAATCGTCTCGGTTTCTTCAAACTTCGCTTCTATACCGCAACGCAATCCAGCAAAGCGGGGCTCTATGAAAGCGAATCATGACCCTTCAATCCATCGTTCAAGCCAGCAAGGAACTGCTTGATGACAAGGCTGCTGCTGCGGTTTTAGACGTAACACCGGGCACGTTGTCCGTGTGGCGGTCCACCGGTCGCTATGCACTTCCATTCTTGAAAGTCGGTCGCAAAGTTCGATACCGGCATTCCGACCTTCTGTCATGGTTGCAGAAGCGCACCCGTGAAACCGGCGCCACCGCGTAAAGTTTGGCGATGACCCACACCAACACCATGAGAAAGGCCGCTGGCGCTTCAAACACCAACGGCCTGCACACTGACACCGCCATATTGAATTTTGCCACTGGCGCGGCCATCAAGCAAGCCTATGACGGCAAAGCGATTGCAAGCCAAATAGAACGCCTAACGCTG
>CAIYDK010000091.1 GCA_903924955.1 uncultured beta proteobacterium
CGAACGCATCAGCCAGCTTCTGGGCCTGCCTAGCGGATTTGTCTAAAGCCTTCTGCAAAACTTTTGGACTGGGCATCAAACGGTTTTGCTGAGCTTTTGCAGTTGGCGCCATGTGGTGGCCTCCGTGACTTTCAGTTGCCTTGCGACTTGCGTGGCTACCGGTAGCGCCTGGTGTGAAGGATAGTCGCCCTTCTATTGATAATGAACATTAACTGAAAAGGTCGAAGACCATCTTGATCGTAGAGTCTGAATTTGAATTACGAAATCGGACAGGTGGCGGGGCTGTGCCACCAAGAAAAAGCAAACATGACCTGTCGCAATGCTGAATATCACTGCGTTGCTCGTCTTCTGTCGCAATTGAAGGATTCGTTTTGCGATGTACTGCGGACGTTTCTCCCGCGGAAAGTGCTGATAGATGAGTAAGGAGTGGCCTCGATCGAAGGTGGACTCGACCTCATTCAAATACAGGTACTTGTTCGAACCCTTGGACCCCAACTGTTTTGATTTAACCTCCAGCCCATTGTCGGGGTCAAAGAAAATCAAATCGCAGTTCTCCAGCTTGGCCATGCCCGCTCGAAAAATGTTCGATCGTCCCGCCGCGCTTTCTGGAATTAGGTCAGATACAAAACGAGTCCTCGGCAGGATCCCCACGTCTTCAATTAGTGCGACGCTTCTTTCGCGACGCGTATGAACTACATCATGAAGTTTGGAAAACAGCACGGAATCAAGTGTCTCTTCGTGATTCTTGTTCTTCAAGTATTGAAGCCTCAATCCGTCCTGGTGGTTGTCGTCTGGTGTGAGGAGCCAAAAGACGCCTGCGGTGAATTGATCATTTCCCAGTAAAGTTCGGATGAGTCCGTACTTTCTGAAATCGTTGATATCCCCAACGTATTGATTCTTCATTCCGGGTTGCGCTTGTGGCGCTTACTTCCCCCACCCATCCCTTAACCCCACCGCCAGATTGAACACGGGTTTGCCCGGCGTGTGATCGATGCGATCTGCCACAAAGTAGCCGACCCGTTCAAACTGGAACTTGTCGTCGGCCTTGGCGCTGGCCAGCGTCGGCTCGACCATGGCGGTAACGACTTTCAGGCTGTTCGGGTTCAGGCCTTCGATGAAGTCCTTGCCGCCAGCGTCGGGATTCGCGTCGGTGAACAGGCGGTCGTACATGCGCACTTCGGCGGCCAGGGCGTCGGCCACGGCGACCCAAGTGATCACACCCTTGACCTTGATCGCGTTGGCACCGGGCGTACCGCTCTTGGTGTCAGGCACCAGATTCGCCTGCACTTCGGTGACCCTGCCATCGGCGTCCTTGCTGCAGCCGGTGCACTCGATCACGTGGCCGTATTTCAGGCGCACCTTGTTGCCGGGGAACAGTCGGAAGAAGCCCTTGGGCGGTGTCTCTTCGAAGTCGCCGCGCTCAATCCAGAGTTCCTTGCCTATTCGGAACTGGCGCTGTCCCAGCTCGGGCAGATGCGGGTGCACGGGCGCCGTGCAGTCGTCCAGCGCGTTCGCACCCATGAGCTCATCCCAGTTGCTCAGCACCAGTTTCACCGGGTCCAGCACGGCCATGGCGCGCGGAGCAGAGACGTCCAGCGTTTCGCGCAGGCA